>JAKLPK010000172.1 GCA_022013895.1 Cellulomonas sp.
GGCGAGGGACGGGTCGACCAGATGGGTGCGGGGCCGGTCGCGCAGACGTGCGCGTGAACGAAGGTGGGTGGACCAGGCCGGTTGCACCTCAAGAATCATCAGCCGGGTGAGCGCGTCTTGGTACTCGTGGGCGGACAGGCGCGAGAGGGAGACGTCCTCGCCGTCGGCCTCGGCGGCCAGCCGGGAGACGATGTGCTCCATCGCGGTGTTGCGGGCCAACGCCTGGATGAACCTCGTGACGCGGGCGGAGTCGCGGCGCGGGCCCGAGACGCGCGGCAGATCGACCTCAGCGATGGTTCGCAGGTAGTCGCGGTTCGCGGCGCCGGCGTCGGCGGTCTGCATCGAGAGGTTCAGCGGCCAGCCGCCGCGGACGATCAGCTCGGCCATCCGCTGCACGGTCATCGGATCGGCGGGGGCCTGTGGGTGATCGCCCGCGAGCAGGGCTCGTAGCGACATGACGCCGCTGGAGTCGGCGGACTCGTGCAGGCTCATCGGGCGCATGGTGAGGCGCGCGAACCTGCCGGCACCGGAGTGGCGGCGGACGTCATCGTTCGGGACCGCCGAGCCGGTCAGGATGAACTGGCCCGGTGCGCCGCGCTGGTCCACTTGTGCGCGGACGTGGTTCCAGACTCAGGTGCCGTCGAGCTGCCACTCGTCGACGAGCTGCGGGGGATCTCCGGCCAGGACCAACGTGGGGTCGATCTGAAGGGCAAGGAGAGACGCGTCATCGCGATCGAGGTAGACAGCGCTGCGAGCCTGCTGCTCGGCCGTCCGCGTCTTGCCGCACGCCTTGGGCCCCTCGATCAGGACCGCACCCGCGGAGCCGAGCCGGGCCGTGAGGAGCCCGTCCACCACTCGGGGTAGGTAGTTCACGGGCATCTCCCTCGGCTGCATTCCGTACCAGTGACCTTACACTGTGCAGGCTCCTGCATTTACAGTATGCAGATCCGAAGTGAGACACCGTGCAGGCATCGGAGTCGACAGCCTGCAGCCCGGTGGGCTCCTGTGCGACGAATCCGGGCCCTACGTGCGCGGCCTCCTGCTCACCGCGTGCATGAGCGGCAGGCACACGGCGTCGACGATCTCCTCGATCCGCGCATCGCTCGGTTCGTCGGTGAGCAGCAGGTCGTGGCGGAACAGGATGACGGGCACGGAGGAGACCAACGGCGGGATGGGCACCGGGCCGAGCTCGCCGCGCTCGCGGGCGCGCTGGAGCACGGTGCGGGAGATCTCGTCGGCGAGCGCATCGGTCAGCTCGAGGAGCACGCTGCGGAGGTCGGCGTCCGCGTCGGCGACGATGCCCCGGAGGGCCTGCGCCCCGGCGGTCTGGAACCGGGTGCGCATGAGCTGGAGCAGTGCGATGAGATCGCCCCGCAGGTTCCCGGTGTCCGGAGCCGGGGTCACCGAGGCGAGCTGTGCGGTCAGCGCGTCCAGGACCAGGTGGGCGCGGGAGCGCCAGCGCCGGTAGAGCACCGGTTTGCTGGTGTGGGCCCGTCGTGCGACGCCGTCGTAGGTGACCCCGGCGTAGCCGTGGTCACGCAGCTCGTCCCGGACAGCACCGAGGATCTCCGAGCGCAGAGCATCGCCGCGTCGTCGTGTGACCGGTTCCACCATGGCCCTCCGATTGAGTACTTGCCGTATCTTAACGGCCCGCGCTAGTCTCCGAGAGATACGGACCGTATCTTAACGATTCTTGACCGCGGAGGAGTGACCCCATGGTGACGGCACCCAGCCCCACCCGAGACGCACCCAGCCCCACCCGGAGCGCACCGTCGAGCTGGCCGCGCGTCGCGGTGATGACCCTCGCGCTGGTCGGCGCGATCATGACTCTCCTCGTCGCGTTCGCCCTGCCCGGGATCGAGTCTGGTCTCCACGATGTCCCCGTGGCGGTCGTGGGACCCGCCCAGCAGACCGCCGCGCTCACCGAGCGGCTCGAGGCGGCCGCCCCCGGCGGGTTCGAGGTGCGGGTGCTCACGAGCGCCGAGCAGGCGCGTGAGCAGATCCTCGACCGTGAGGTCTACGGGGCGCTCATCGTGGGCGACTCCGGGGTCACGCTCGAGGTGGCCTCCGCGGCCAGTCCCACCATGGCGACCGCGCTCACCCAGGCGGTGACCTCGCTCGGCGAGGCGGCGTCGATCCCGGTGCAGGTCGAGGATGTGCGCCCGTTCCCGGCCGACGACCCGAAGGGCGTGGGACTGTCCACCGGGGCCGTCCCCCTCGCCCTGGGCGGGTGGATCGCCGCAGTGGGGATCATGGCCGGTGTGCGCGGCGCCCGGCAGCGGCTGCTCACCGGGGCGGGCTTCGCGGTCTTCGGCGGGCTCGGGTTGGTCGCGATCCTGCAGTACTGGTTCGGGACGATCGACGGCAGCTACTGGCTCACGTCGCT
The DNA here is from genome assembly GCA_022013895.1 of Cellulomonas sp. GTDB lineage: Bacteria > Actinomycetota > Actinomycetes > Actinomycetales > Cellulomonadaceae > Cellulomonas. Next base: position 2,387 of record JAKLPK010000172.1, read on the forward strand.
CGGCGCCATGCTTGGTGCGGGAGCCGCCTGCTTCGCGGTGCTCGGGCTCCAGCGGATGTTCGGGAAGGTGGGGCTCGGCCTCGCGGTCATCGCGCTGATCCTGCTGGGCAGCCCGCTGTCCGGTCTGACCAGCGCGCCCGAGCTGCTTCCTGCCCCGTGGGGAGCCATCGGCCAGTTCCTCCCGCCCGGCGCGACCGGAACCCTGCTGCGCAACCTCGCGCTCTTCGACGGCGCCGCGACGACGGTGCCGATCCTCGTGCTGGCCGGATGGTTGCTCGCAGGGCTGGCGCTGTTCGGCGCTGGGACGCTGCGTGGACGCCGGCGGACCCCTGGACCGGCGACGGAGGAGAGCGCTGCCCCGACGGACTGACCGGAGCCGGCCGCGGGCCCGGTGAGGGCATGCGGTGTCTCGGGACATCGGCGACGGTGCGCGTCTCGATAGGGTCTCGCCATGCGTGGCGCATTGACGGATCGGTCCGACGTCACGGTGTGGGGCGAATCCTCCGAACGGGCCTTTCTGTTCGTGCACGGCATGGGCGGCAGCAAGGCCGACGCCGAGATGTTCGCCCAGCGCGCGACCCGGCACGGATGGCAGACGGTGAGTGTCGATCTGCCGCCGGCACTCCTGCCGTGGGAGTGCGTCCCCTTCCTCCAGGACGCCGTCGCGATGATGCGCGAGCAGTGGCCGACGATCGGGCTGCATGCCACGAGCATCGGTGCCTGGTTCAGCACGAGGGCGCTGAGCGGACAGCCGCTGGCCGGAGCGCTGCTGCAGTCGCCGGTGCTGGACATGGTCGGCATGATCGAGCAGATGATGGCCTCGGCCGGTGTGACGCGCGACGAGCTGGAGTCCGCTGGAGAGATCTCTGCAGCAGAGGGCACCGTCCTGTCGTGGCGCTATCTCAGGTGGGCCGAGCAGCACCGGGTCGAGGCCTGGGACGCGCCGACGTCGATCATCGTCGGCGAGAACGACGAACTGATCCCGCGGATCTGCGTCGACGAGTTCGCACAGCGGTGGGGTGCCGAAGTGCGGGCCGTCCCCGGTGGCGCGCACTGGCTGCACCTGCCGCACGAGCTCGATGCCGTGGCGCGTTGGGAAGACGGCTCCCTGTCCCGCGAGGACGAGCTGGATGACGCGTTCTCGCAGGTCCCGGCGATCGGGGTCGCCGGCCCCAGAGCCGATGGCAGGGCGGCCACGTGAGCGGGACGGCACTCGGGTCCCGTGCCCACGGTCACGGCCCGAGCAGTGCCAGGGGAATCACGGCGACGCCGTCCGGACGCCGGTACGCGTGCCGCCCGGTGTTCACCAGCACCATGTCGGTGAGCTGATCGCCCATCCGGGCCTTCAGCCAGTGGAGGTGACGGACGTCGTCGGGATTCACGGTCGGCGAGACCTTGACCTCGAACGCGACGGTGGTGCGTTCGCCGCGGCCGGTCACGATGAAGTCGACCTCGTGGGCAGAGTTCTTGGTGCGCAGGTGGTGCACGTCCGCGTCGGTCGCCTGCGCGAAGACCCTGAGGCTGAGGGCCACCAGTGACTCGAACAGGGCGCCGAGCAAGTGCCCGTCGCGGGGTATCGCTGGGCCGACCGGTCGACCGGTCAACAGGTCCTCCACGCTCGCACCGAGCAGCGCCGCGGCGAGCGCCGGGTCGGCCAGGTGGTGCTTGGGGCCTTCGGTGAGCCGGTCGATCCGCACGCCGATGGGGTGCCATGCGGGCACGGGGTCGGAGATCCAGATGCTCTCGAGGGTGTCCCGGTACGGGATGGTGCTGGATCGCGGCGGCGGGTTGGAGTGCCCGGTCGCTGCCGCATCGCGGATCGTCTCGAACGTCGCGGTGGTCGACGTCGCCGCTGCGAACGCGCGCATCCAGCGGAGCAGGCCGGCGGGGTTCCGGACGTCCCTGCCCGCCTCGGGGAAGTCCCGGTCGACGATCCTGCGGATGTACCCGTCGAGCTGGATCGCCCGCGCGGCCGTGCTGAGGGACCGCATCCCGGGGAAGCCGCCACCGACGATCTGCTCGGTGTAGTCCGCGAGCCCGTACCCGGAGTCGCCGTTGATCGTGCCGGTCCGGCCGCTCAGCAGATCCGCCAACGACACGGCGGGTATGACCTCGCCGCGTTCGGGGAGAGTGAGCGGGCGCATCCGGAGGCTGACGATCCGACCGGCCCCCGAGTGGGTCTGGGGGTTTCGCGGGCTGGCGGAGCCGGTGAGGATGAAGCGTCCGGGCCGGGGGTCGTCGTCGACCGCCCTGCGGACGACGTCCCAGGACGGCGGCCAGTGCTGCCACTCGTCGATGAGGATCGGCTCCGGCGCCTCGGTCAGTCGGCTCGGATCGGCCTCGAAGAGGTCGATGGGGTCGGTGTCGAGTCGATGCACCGTGGCCGCACGCTGCTCCGCGGTGGCGGTCTTGCCGACCGCCTTCGGCCCGTCGATGGCGATGGCGAAGAGGTTGGCGACCAGGAGGTCGACCTGGTCGTCGACGATCCGTCGCCGGTAGCCCCGTGTGGTGCCCACGCGGTCGAGGCTACAGCAGGACGTTATGCAACGCTACGGATCGACTCCATGCGACGCTACTTCAGGACACATTTGAACGCTACGCTTCGACGAAGACAGACCACAGGAACGGGCCATGACCGGCATCGGTCGGGTACCCCGGTCGGCCGGGAGCGACCAGTTCGCCCGGCTGCCGCCTGCGCCGCGTCAACGGCCGGTTCGGTGTGCGCCGACGACAAGGAATGATGGGCCCGTTCGGACCGATCGGCATGAGAGGCAGACGAACGTGGTGCAGGTGGTCCGGCTGGGTGTGGTCGACGACCAGCCCGCGAGCCGGGAGCTCGTCGTCGAGCACCTGGAACGCTACGGGCGCGAGCACGATGACGTGACCTTCGAGGTGCGGACCTACACCGACGGCGCCGAGCTCGTCGAACGGTACCGGTCGGACCTCGACCTCCTGCTCCTGGACGTGCAGATGCCGCAGATGGACGGACTCGAGGCGGCGCGGCGTGTGCGGGTGCTCGACGCGGACGTCGTCATCGTCTTCCTCACCAACATGGCGCAGTACGCGGTCAAGGGGTACGAGGTCGACGCGCTCGGCTACCTGGTCAAGCCCGTGCCGTACTTCGCATTCGCAGCCGAGCTCAAGCGGGCGGTGGACCGCGTCCGACGGACCCGCGGCGAGAGCCTGGTCCTGCCGGTGCCGGGCGGCGTGGCGCGGGTGGCGGTGGCGGACATCCTCTACGTGGAGTCGATCAAGCATCGGATCGTCGTGCACTCCTACCAGGGCGATCACGCTCTCACCGGCACGCTCAAGGCCTTCGAGGAGGCGCTCGACGGCAAAGGCTTCTTCCGGTCCAACTCCGGGTACCTCGTCAACCTGCGGCACGTCACGGCGGTGGGGCCGTCGTCCTGCACGCTCGCGGGGCGCGACGAGCTCCAGGTGAGCCGGCCGCGCCGCAAGGCGTTCCTTGCGGCGCTCACCGATCACGTGGGTGGGCGGCCGGTGTGATCGGGGACCTGCTCCCGGACATCCCCCGGGGGCTCACCGCGCTGGCCGAATGGGGCGCGTGCCTCGTCTACGTCCTCCTCGTCCCCCGGCGACTGCCGCTGCGCCGGCTGGTGCCCGTGGTGGTGGTGGGGTTCGCCGTGCTGTGGGGTGTGCAGACCGTGGCGGGCACGCTGCCGCGCGCGCTGTGGACCCTCGGGATGCTGCTCGCCGTCGCGACGATGTTCGCGTTCGTCCACCTGTGTGCGGCCGGGCCCGCGCGCGTCGCCGGGTACCTCGTCGCGCGCGCATTCGTGCTGGCCGAGCTGGTCGCATCGCTGCACTGGCAGCTCGACGTGTACTTCTTCCTCGAGGCCGACGAGCCCGTCGTCCTGCGGGGCGCGATGCTGGTCGTGATCTACGGCGGCGGCCTCGTCGCGGCGTGGGCGCTCGAACGGCGGCACTTCCCGCCCGATGTCGCGGTGGACGTCGACGCACGTGCCCTCGCGTCCGCGGTGGCCATCGCGGCCATCACGTTCCTCGTCTCCAACCTCAGCTTCATCAGCACCCGCACCCCGTTCTCGGGACGCCTCGGCCTCGAGGTGTTCTACATCCGCACGCTCGTGGACCTCGCGGGGTTCGTCGCGCTGTTCGCGCAGCACGGCCAGCGGCTCGAGCTGCGGCGGGCGCGTGAGGTGGAGGCGATGGACCGGCTCATGCGCAGCCAGCACGATCAGTACCTCGCGTCCCGGCGCAACGTCGACGAGGTGAACCGCAAGTACCACGACCTCAAGCACTACGTGCAGGCCATCCGCGCCGAGGAGAGCGCGAGTGCGCGCGCCGAGTACCTCGACCGGCTCGAGGAGTCGATCCGCGGCTACGAGTCACAGGTCCAGACGGGCAACCGCGTGCTCGACGTGCTCGTCTCGTCGCGCCTGGCGGAGTGCGCCACGCAGGGCATCACCCTCACCTGCGTGGCCGACGGCGCGGCGCTCGCCTTCGTCGACGTCATGGACACCTCGGCGCTCGTCGGGAACGCGCTGGACAACGCGGTCGAGGCGACCCGCGAGGTCGCCGACCCGGACCGGCGGTTCATCCGTCTGGCGGTCTATGCGCAGGGCGGTCTCGTGATGTTCCGCGTCGACAACTACGTGAGCGACGTGGACCTCGAGTTCCACGACGGGCTGCCGCGCACGACGAAGGGTGACACCACCTCGCACGGCTACGGCCTCACGACGATGCGCCAGGTGGCCGAGCGGTACGGCGGCTCGCTCACGGTGCAGGTCGAGGACGGGTGGTTCACCGTGCGGGTGCTGCTGCCGTCGCCTCAGACGTAGGCCCGCGGGCGCCGCGTTCTCGCGCGCCCGGACACCGGAGCACCCCCATCCGAGACCCGACCGTGATGTCACTGTGACCTTCGCGACCGATCGTGCGCCGAGATCGACAGTTCGTGCGCCGCCGCCCTGTCGCCCCCCGGCCTCCGCGTAACTTCGCTCCCGCGGCGCAGGACCACGACGTCCGGCCGCTCGGATCGCAGCGTACGCATCGCCGCGCACGCACGACCGGCCGCTCCGACGACGGGGCAACGCCGACGAGGCGTGACAGGGCCAGGAGGACGAGGAAGGTCGATGAGGACAACCAGAGGGCTCAAGGGCAAGAAGGCGTTCGTCAGGAGCGCGGTCGCCATGGCGGCTGTGGGCGTGCTCACGCTCACAGCGGCGTGCACGACCGGGACTTCGGACGACGACGCGACCGACGCCAACAAGTTCACCACACGCGACGTCACCGACGGCACGACGACATTCGTGCTCGTCGAGAACCCCGACGGCGGGCAGACGCTCTCCTACGCCAAGGACGGACCGATGGAGCTCCTCGAGGTCGAGGAGGACGGCAACACCCTGGCGTTCAAGGACATGAACGCCAACGGCGAGCTGGACCCGTACGAGGACTGGCGGCTCGAGGCCAGCGACCGAGCGGCCGACCTCGCGGACGACCTCACCGCTGAGCAGATCTCCGGGCTCATGCTGTTCAGCTCGCACGAGGGGTCACCCAGCGACGGCCTGACGGACACGCAGAAGACCTATCTGTCGGAGTCGAACCTCCGCGCGGTCCTGAACGCCGGCTCGTCCGACGTCGAGGACAACGTCACGTGGGTCAACGAGATGCAGGCCTACGTCGAGACCCTCACGACCTCCGACGCGCCCTACATCCCGGCCAACTTCTCCTCGGACCCGCGCAATACGGCCACCGCCGCGGACGCCGGCACGGTCGGCAGCATCTCGCTGTGGCCGAGCAACCTCGGCATCGCCGCCACGTTCTCGACCGAGACGGCGGAGCTGTACGGCCGCTCCATCAGCGAGGAGTACCGCGCACTCGGTCTGACCAACGCGCTGAGCCCGCAGATCGACCTGGCCACCGACCCCCGGTGGCTGCGCGACTCCGGCACCCTCGGGGAGGACCCGGACCTCGCGTCGGAGCTCGCGGACGCGTTGGTCACGGGATACCAGAGCACCTACGCCGAGGACGGCACCAACCTGGGCTGGGGCCTGGACTCGGTGCCCACGATGATCAAGCACGCCCCCGGTGACGGCTCGGGCGAGGGTGGGCGCGAGTCGCACACCGCGGCCGGTAAGTACGCCATCGCCGGCGACAGCATCGGGGACTCGCTGGAGGTCTTCGCTGCGGCGTCGGACTCGATCGGCATGATGACCGACTACTCGATCCTGCTCGACACCGAGGGCAACTCCCTCGGTGGAGGTGACAGCGTCGGGACCGCATACGACCCCGAGACCATGGCGCAGATCCGCGAGCAGTTCGACGGTGTCATCGTGACCGACTGGGGCGTCTTGACCGGGGCCACGGACGAAGGCGCGACGATGGGCATGGCGTGGGGCGCCGAGGACCTGACTCCCGCCGAGCGCTACTACCAGGTGCTGCTCAACGGCACCGACATGTTCGGTGGCGTGAACGACTCGACGTACATCCTCGAGGCCTACAACCTGTGGACCGAGCACTACGAGGCTGGCGAGGTCGACGTGGATGCGGACACCCGCTGGCAGCAGTCGGGGACCCGCATCCTCACCGGGTACTTCGCGCCGGGGCTGTTCGACAGCCCGTTCGTCGACCTCGACGCCTCGGTGGAGACCGTGGGCGCGGAGGCCACGGTCGAGGCCGGGTACCAGGCTCAGCTGGACTCGGTCGTCATGACCAAGAACGACGGCGTGGTCTCCGAGGCCACCCTCGAGGACTGGGCCGACAAGACGGTCTACATCCCGCACACCTACGACACCGGCCACGCCAGTTCGTTCGGTGAGGGGGAGTACACCGAGGGGCCGACACTGACGGTCGAGGCGGCGGAGGAGTTCTTCGCGAAGGTCGTCACCGACACGGTCGAGTACGACGCCGACGGCAAGGTCACGAGCATCACCGCTCCTGACCTGTCCGACGTCGACATCGCACTGGTGGGGATGCGCAGCCCGTCGGCGGGTGCGGTCTTCAGCAACTCCGGCCTCGACCAGACGACGGGGACGTACTACCCGCTCTCGCTGCAGTACCGGCCTTACACGGCCGACGGTGAGTACGTCCGCAAGGTCTCGATCGGCGGTGACGTCCTCGCGGACGGCACGCAGGAGAACCGGTCCTACTTCGGTGCGACCGGCACCGTCTCGAACGAGGCCGACCTGGACGCCTTCGAGCGGACGGTCTCCGCTGTCGACGCCTCGGGCAAGGACATCCCTGTGGTCGCGCTCATCAAGGCGTCCAACCCCGTGGTGCCGACCGAGTTCGAGGCCGACGCCGACGCGGTGCTGGTCGGTTTCGGGGTGAGCGACAAGGCTCTCATCGAGGTCGCACTCGGTGTGTCCGAAGCGCAGGGTCGTCTCCCGATCGGGTTCCCCGCGAGCATGGACGCCGTCGAGGCGCAGGACGAGGGGGTCGCCGGGGACACCGAGACCTACGTGGACTCCGCCGGCAACGACTGGAAGTTCGGCTTCGGCCTGAACTTCTCGGGCCCGATCGCCGACTGAGCGAGCCCAGCCCGGGTGGCCGGCGACAGACCGGCCACCCGGGCAGCCGGGTCACGGGGTGGGCCCGTGGCCAGATCGAACAAGGAGCACAAGATGAAGCGAAACTCTGCGCTGCGTGTCGGCATCGGCCTGGCGCTCGCGCTGACCGGGGCCTTCGGGCTCACCGCCTGCGGAAGCAGCGACGGGGGTGACTCTGCCGAGAGCTCGCAGGTCGCCACCACGGACGTCGACATCGCCGCGGACCTGGAGCTGGCGCGAACCGCCGTCCTCGATGCGCTCGAGGACGACCCCTCGTGGAAGCAGGTCATGCTGGCGAGCGACGTCAAGCAGCCCACCCAGAAGTACGGCCTCCTCGTGATGCCCTACGTCCCGTCCGACGCGGTCGATGACGTGACGGGGACCGTCAACATCGACGGCGGCGACTTCGTCATCGAGGGCACGTCGGTCGCGACGGGCCAGACGTGGCAGATCGACCAGGACGGCAACATCACCGAGGTGACCGAGTAGCAACCCCGGGACCCGTCCCTGACGCGCGCGCCCGACCTCGCCTGCCAGCGGGCGGGCGCGCGTGTCCCGGCCCCGACGTCGCCCACCCAGGTGGCGGACCGGGCCTACCACCGGCAGATCGCGAGTGCGCAGCGAACCGCTCACCGCCGCCCGTCACCCGACCGCCGGCCCCACTCGAGGAGGAATGCTTTGAACGCCAGGGCCAAGAGCGCGGACCGCGCCAGGAAGTCGATGTCGAACAGGAAGTTCTTGTGGATCTGGGTCCCCGTGCTCAGCACGGTAGCGGTGCTCACCGTCGTCGTGAACGTGGCCCTCGTGGTCGCCGGCGGCTGGGTCGGCTCGCAGTTCGGGAACGGCACCTACACGTTCACGAACTCCGCGGAGTCGGCCGGCTGGGACACCGACTACTACGTGTCCGACTACGCGAACATCGACGAGGTCGATGAGGCGGCGAAGGCGCTGGTCGAGGAGATCGCCGCCGGTGGCATGGTCCTGGCGAAGAACGATGCGGCCGCGCTGCCCCTCACGAGCGGGGCCAAGGTCACGATGCTCGGGCGTGCGGCCGCGGACCCGATCTTCGGTGGCTCCGGTTCGGGTTCGGTCGACACCAACACCGCGGTCACCGCGCGTGGCGGGCTCGAGAACGCGGGCTTCGTCGTCAACGACGCGGTCTACGGCGCGATCGAGGCGTACACGGCGGAGAACGACCGTGGCTACATCGAGATGGACAACCCGGATGCGTCGTCGTACTACATCGGCGAGATGCCGGTGTCGGGCTACGAGGCGCAGCAGGCCTCGTTCGCGGACTACTCCGACGCGGCGATCGTCTACATCGGCCGCCCGGGCGGTGAGGGCGGTGACCTCACCCGCGACATGACGGGGTGGGACGACAACGCGGTCGAGGGGCAGCACCAGCTCGAGCTCAACCAGGACGAGAAGGACCTCATCGCGCTCGCGAAGGCGAGCTTCGACACGGTCGTCGTCGTCGTGAACGCCTCCACGACGATCGAGATGGGGCTGCTGCAGGACGACCCGGACATCGACGCGATCGTGCTCGCGGGCTCGCCGGGTGCGACGGGCTTCAACGCCCTGGGCGGCATCCTGGCCGGCGAGGTCAACCCGTCGGGCCGGACGACCGACCTGTGGGCTGCGGACTTCACGGCGGACCCGACCTACGTCAACTTCGGCGGCTTCCAGTACGACGGGCTCGAGGTCTCCTACCCGGTCTCGGCGGTCGAGAGTGCCGCGTCCAACGCGACCGTCACCGACGAGGCCACCTTCGTCAACTACGCCGAGGGCATCTACGTCGGCTACCGCTACTACGAGACAGCGGCGGCCGAGAACTTCATCGACTACGACGACGCCGTCGTGTACCCGTTCGGGTACGGCCTCAGCTACACCGACTTCTCCCACGAGATCGTGGGCACCGAGGCGGGCGACGTGGACGGCACCATCGCGGTGTCGGTCGAGGTCACCAACACCGGTGACGTCGCGGGCAAGGACGTCGTCGAGCTGTACTACACCGCGCCGTACACCGACGGCGGCATCGAGAAGTCCGAGGTGGTCCTCGGCGGGTTCGACAAGACCGACCTCCTCGAGCCCGGTGCGAGCCAGACCGTGACCATCGAGCTGGCCGTCGAGGACATGGCGTCCTACGACTACCTGGGCGAGCAGGCGTACGTGCTCGAGGCGGGCGACTACCAGCTGAGCGTGCGGACCGACTCGCACACCGTGGCCCCCGGTACGGAGCCGATCACCTACACGGTCGACTCCGATGTCGTGTACTCCGGCGAGAACCACCGGTCGACCGACGAGGCCGCGGTGACCAACCAGTTCGACGACGTGTCGTCGCAGTTCAGCACCGAGGCGGAGGACGGCAAGATCCTGTCGATGTCGCGTGCCGACTTCGCGGGGACCTTCCCGACGGCGCCGACGGGCGACCAGCTCGTCGCCAGCGAGACGGTCGAGGCCGGCTTCGCCGCGTGGGATGACGACGCGGCGGCGGACGCCTTCGAGGGTGAGATGCCCACGACGGGTGCGGACTCCGACCTGTCGCTCATCGACCTGCGCGGCCTGGCCAAGGACGACCCGAAGTGGGACGAGCTCCTCGACTCCCTCACGGTCGACGAGATGACGGACATGCTGCTCAACGGCGCCTACCAGACGACGGCGATCGGCTCGATCGGCAAGCCGGCGACGGTGGAGCCGGACGGCCCGGCAGGCTTCTCGTCGTTCATCAACTCCTCGATCAACGGCGTGGCCTACCCGTCGGAGTACCTCATCGCGCAGACGTGGGACGTCGACCTCGGCACGGCCATGGGCGAGATGCTCGGCAACGAGGCGCTCCAGAAGGGCATCAACGGCTGGTACGCACCGGCGGCCAACCTGCACCGCTCACCGTTCGCGGGCCGCAACTTCGAGTACTACTCGGAGGATCCCTTCCTGTCCGGTTCGATGCTCACCGCGGTGGCGAACGGGGCGGCCGAGAAGGGCGTCTACGCGATGCTCAAGCACTTCGCGCTCAACGAGCAGGAGACGAACCGGGTCAACAACGGTGTCGCCACCTTCGCCACCGAGCAGGCGATCCGTGAGCTCTACCTCAAGCCGTTCGAGATGGCCGTCAAGAACATCACGATGGACGTCCCGTACATCTCGGACGAGGACGGCACGATCGCGACGGCCACCGTGGGCGCCACGGGGGTCATGAGCTCGTTCAACCGGATCGGTGCCACGTGGACCGGCGGTTCGCAGGCGCTCATGACGAACGTCCTGCGCGACGAGTGGGGATTCCAGGGCTTCGCGATCACGGACTTCAACCTGTACGCGTACATGAACCCGAACCAGGCGATCAGCGCGGGCACGGACCTCACGCTCACCTTCCAGCCGTCGAAGTCCTTCTCGGACACCTCATCGGCGAAGGCCGTGAGCGACATCCGTGAGGCGACCGGGAACGTCCTGTTCACGGTGGCCAACTCCAACGCCATGGACGGCCTGGCTCCGGGTGCCACGGTGTCCTACACCCCGCCGACCTGGGTGTACATCCAGATCGGCGCCAGTGCGGCGATCGGCCTGCTCGTGCTCCTGGGGGCGTTCCTGGTGACCCGTCGGGTGCTGCGTCACCGCCGGACCGGCGCCGGGACCCCGGGCGTCGGGACCGGCGGCCCCGGCCCGGCCGCCGGCGGGCCGAGCACCGACTAGCGGATGAGCTCCGCACCTCCCGTCGGGCCGGCGGCGCCCACCGTCGCCGGCCCGACCCGAGAACCCTGCCCACGACAGCGCACGGCTGCGCCACCACGAACGGCCGCGCTCAGACCCCCGAGGAAGTCATGATCGAGAACCTGTCCCTCGAGGAGAAGGCCGCCCTGCTGTCCGGCAAGACGGTCTGGGACTCCCGCGACGTGCCCCGCCTGGGCATCCGTTCCCTCGTCCTCACGGACGGCCCGCACGGCGTGCGGCGCCAGACGGGATCGGCGGACCACCTGGGCATCGCGGCGTCCTTGCCGGCCACCTGCTTCCCCACCGCGGCGGCCGTGGCCAACACGTGGGACATCGAGCTTGTGCAGGAGATCGGTGCGGCGCTCGGCGCGGAGGCGACGGCGCAGGGCGTCGACGTGCTGCTCGGACCGGGTCTGAACATCAAGCGCAGCCCGTTGTGCGGGCGCAACTTCGAGTACCTCTCGGAGGACCCGCACCTGGCCGGCCACCTCGCCGCGGCGTACGTGCGTGGCATCCAGGGCGCCGGCCCGGCCGCGTGCCCGAAGCACTTCGCGGTGAACAGCCAGGAGCTGCGCCGCATGACGAACGACTCGGTGGTCGACGAGCGCACGCTCCGCGAGATCTACCTCACGGCGTTCGAGATCGTGGTCCGCGAGGGCCGTCCGGCCACCGTCATGTCGTCGTACAACAAGGTCAACGGCACGTACGCGCACGAGAACGCGTTCCTGCTGCAGCAGGTGCTGCGCGACGAGTGGGGCTTCGACGGCCCCGTCGTCTCGGACTGGGGTGGCGGCGACGACCCGGTGGCTGCGGTCCGTGCGGGCGGCACCCTCGAGATGCCGTCGCCCGGGATGGACTCGGCGTTGCGGATCCTGGAGGCCGTGCGCCGTGGTGAGCTCACCGAGGCCGAGCTCGACGTTCGCGTGGCGGAGATGCTCGCGCTCGTCGAGCGGTCCGGGCCCGCGAGGGTCGGGACGTACGACGATGCCGCGCACCACGCACTGGCCCGCCGCGCGGCGGCGGCGAGCGTCGTGCTGCTCAAGAACGACGACGCCCTGCTGCCGCTCGCGCCGGCGACGCGCATCGCGATCGTGGGCGACTTCGCGTTCGTGCCGCGCTACCAGGGTGCCGGTTCGTCGCAGGTCAACCCGACCCGTGTGACCGACCTCGTCACGGCACTCGGGACCTCGACGCTCGATGTCGTGGCGACCGCCCGCGGCTTCCGCCGTGACGGCGGCGCGGACGAGGCCCTGCTCACCGAGGCGGTCGCCGCCGCCCGCGGTGCGGACGTCGTCGTCGCGCACCTGGGCCTCGACGAGCTGAGCGAGATCGAGGGCCGCGACCGGACCGACCTGCGCCTGCCGGCCGCGCAGCTCGAGCTGCTGGCCGCGCTGCACGACACCGGCGTGCCGGTGGTCGTCGTGCTGGCCGCCGGGTCCGTGGTCGAGATGCCGTGGCTCGAGGCGGCCACCGCCGTGGTGCACGGGTTCCTGGGAGGCCAGGCCGGTGCCGAGGGGATGGCCGACGTGCTCGTCGGGCAGGTGAATCCGGCCGGGCGCCTCGCGGAGAGCTACCCCGTCCGGCTGGCGGACGTCCCGAACGTCGCGTACTACCCGGGGGACGGCCCGACGGCGGAGTACCGCGAGGGCCTGTACATCGGCTACCGGTACTACGCCTCGGCCGACGTCCCGGTGACGTTCCCGTTCGGGTTCGGCTTGTCCTACACGACGTTCGCGTACGACGAGCTCGAGGTGACTCCCGACGGCGTGACGTTCACGCTCGAGAACACCGGGACCGTGGCCGGCGCCGAGGTCGCCCAGCTGTACGTGGGCCGTGCCGCGCACGACGACGGTGTGCACCGTCCGGTGCGCGAGCTCAAGGGCTTCGCACGCGTGAGTCTCGAGCCCGGCGAGCGTCGCCGTGTGCGCGTCGCGTTCGACGAGCGCACCTTCCGCCACTTCGACACCCGCACGGGTCGCTGGGAGGTGGAGGGCGGGACGTGGACCGTCGCGGTCGCGGCGAACGCGACCGACCTGCGGCTCGTCGGCACTCTCGACGTGGTCGGCACCGTGGCGGTCGGGTCCGATGCAGCGACGCTGCCGCACTACGCCGCCGCGGACGTCCGGGCTGTGCGGGACGACGAGTTCGAGGCCCTCCTGGGTCGGCCGATCCCGCCCGCGACCCGCCCCGTGGGGCCGCTCGACGCCAACGACCCGCTCGCCGCGCTCGGGCATGCCGCGAACCCGCTCGGCCGGCTCGCGTACCGCGTGCTCGTCGCGCTCATGGCCCGCGCCGACCGCAAGGGCACGCCGGACCTCAACCTGCTGTTCCTCTACGGCATGCCGTTCCGGGCCATCGCCAAGATGACCAACGGCGTGGTGAGCACGCAGATGGTCGATGCGCTCGTGCTCGCGGTCAACGGCCACGGCTTCCGTGGCCTGGGCAGGTTCGTCGCCGCCTACGTCCGCAACGTCCGCGCCACCCGTGCCCTGCGCCGCGAGCTCGCGTCGCCGGGCGTTCCCCACTGAAAGAGAGCTCCACCGATGCTGCGACGCGCCCGCGAGGCATGGGCCTCCTTTGCCTCCCGACGTCCCGCGACGGCCCAGTTCGTCGTCTTCTTCCTGCTCAGCAACGGCGTGACCGTGCTCCAGCTGGCGCTCATGCCGGCGTTCAAGTGGGTCTTCGGCATGACCTCGCTCGTCGACACCACGTTCCAGGCGTTCCCCGTCGGATCCAACATGGACGGCTCGCCGTTCTACATCTTCGACTACGCCGCGGGTCCGCTGCCCGACGGCGGCGGTGGCCTCGCCTACTTCCTGGCGGTGCAGATCACGCTGGCGATCGCCCAGGTCATCAACTTCTTTGCCCAGCGCAACGTCACTTTCAAGTCGAACTCGAGCGTGGGCCGGGCAGCGTTCTGGTACGTCATCGCCTACATCGTCATCACCTTCGCCGCCGGTGCGCTGCAGGGGCTCTACAAGGCCCCGATCTACACGCTGCTCATGGACACCTGGGGCTGGGGCAGCACGGGCGAGACGGTCGCGGACTTCGTCACGATGATCATCAACGCCGCGCTGTCGTTCTGGGTGTTCTTCCCGATCTTCAGGGTGATCTTCAAACGGGTCCCGGAGGACGAGGCCACGGCCACCGCGCCGACGACGCCCTCGACCGCCGCGCCGGAGCGCACCGGAGACTGACATGACCCCTGCCACCCCGGCGTCGACGGCGACGCTGAGCATCGTCGTGCCGAGCTACAACGCAGCCGCCTACCTCGACCGGTGCCTCGGGACGGTCGTCCTGCCCGGTGTCGAGGATCTCGAGGTCATCGTGGTCGACGACGGCTCGACCGACACGACCGCCGCTGTCGCGCAGAAGTGGGTGGACCGGCACCCGGGAGTCGTGCGTCTTGTCCGGCAGGCGAACGCGGGGCACGGCGGCGCCATCAACACCGGCCTGGCTGCGGCGCGCGGCCGGTTCCTCAAGGTCGTCGACTCCGACGACTGGCTCGACGTCGAGGCGTTCGGTCGGGTGCTCACCCGGTTGCGTGAGCTCGACGACGACATCGACATGATCGTGTCGAACTTCGTCTACGAGAAGGTCGACAAGCGCCGCAAGAAGGCCATGCGCTACCGCGGCGTGCTGCCCCAGGGGTGCGTGTTCGGCTGGGACGAGGTCGGCACGTTCGCCAAGTCGCAGTACATCCTCATGCACTCCCTGGTCTACCGGACCGACCTGCTGCGCGAGTGCGGGCTGGTGCTGCCCGAGCACACGTTCTACGTCGACAACCTCTACGCGTACGTACCGCTCGCCCATGTCGAGCGGATGGTGTACCTCGACGAGGACCTCTACCGGTACTTCATCGGCCGCCCGGACCAGTCGGTCAACGAACGCGTCATGATCGGGCGGCTCGACGAGCAGCTGCGGATCAACCGGATGATGGTCGAGCACGTGGGCCGGGTGCGGATGCAGCCCGGGGTGTCCGTGGGGTTGTGCCGGTACCTCGTCCACTACGCCGAGATCGTCTCCGCGGTGTCTTCTGTGCTGCTGGTGCGCGCCGGTACGCGCGAGGCGCTGGCCTGCAAGGACGCGTTCTGGGAGGAGCTGCGTGGCATCGACCCGTGGCTCTACCGCCGGCTGCGTCGCCGCTCGGTGCTGGGGCAGCTCACCAACCTTCCCGGGCGCCTCGGGCGCCGGACGACCGTCCTCGCGTACCACGCCGCGCAGCGGGCGGTGGGGTTCAACTAGTCCGATCCCCGTGAGGTGGGGGCGGGACGGGCGCAGTCGTAGCGAGTCCACGGATGACGGGCCGCCCCATGCTCATGGGGTTGTCGACGGTCGCGGCGTCCTCGAACGTCAGGAGCCATCTGGCGGCAAGCCCCAGGACGGTCCACCACCCGTGCACCTCGGCGGCGGGGGCCTGGGGATCTCCGCACCGCCTTCGCGAGACCCTCACCTGCGCGTCTGTTGGCGACCGGGTCCGGGCGTCCATGCAAGGGAGAAGCGATGTCGACCTTTGCCCGCTGATCCCCCGGCGGCGAGCTCTTCCTCAGACCGGTCGAGCACCTCGACGGTTGCCGATCCGTAGGTCAGAGGCATGGGGGCTCGCTGCCGTCGCACCGCGCGAGTTCACCTCCGTCCGCGCTTCGCGCTCGGCCTGGTCATCGGCATGAACGCGGGCTTGGGCGGCCACCCCCGGGCCCCTGTAGATAAGTAGAGCCCGGCGCGGCGAATACGCTGCATTCAGTGCATTGCTGCGCGTCCTACGTCCTGACTACTCTCGGTATCGGTTGGATGTCTACAGCGAGGTAGCACAACGAAATGAACGCGGTCGTGCAACGACTTGAAGCGGTCAAGGCTCTTCTCGACGGTGCGGAGGGCGTCAGGTTCCGCGAGACCTACTACGGGAAGTTCTTCTCGGGAGCGATGACCATCATCGACAACGAGGACTCCGGAACCCTGATCTTCAAGAATGGCATCGCCGTGGAGGCGGTGGCCGGCGAACCGGTGACGGGGGTGGACGTCGGGCTCTGGGGCACGGCCGAGTGCTGGGACCTGTGGGGCAAGTACCGCCGCAGCCTGACCATTGTCAGTCAACAGCTCCGGCGGGAGAACCGCGCGGGTTTTCGGATCCTGGGCGAGACGTTGCGATTCCGCCAGAACAACAATGCCGTGGCGCAGCTCGGGCGGCTGTACTCCTACGTCCGTGACGGCGTCGAGCCGGGCTCCGACCTGCCGTCGAGGGACCCGGTGCCACCCACCCCGCGGGACGGACCGGTCGGGATCCGCGGTCTCTACGTCCGCGTGAACGGCATCAAGATCTACTGCGAGACCAACGACGGACCCGATGACCAGGCCACGGTCATCGCCCTGCACACCGCGGGGCGCGAGAACCGGCAGTACCACGGCCTGATGGAGGTCCTCGCCGACCGGTACCGCCTGATCTCGATCGACATGCCTGGTCACGGCAAGAGCTGGCCGCTGCCCGGCAACACCGTCATCGACAACTACCGGCAGTACGGCCAGTGGGTCTGGGACGTGATCACGGCGCTGGGCGTCCAGAACCCGATCGTCATCGGCTGCTCCATGGCCGGGGGCATCACGTTCCACCTCGCCCAGAACTACCCGGTGCGCGCGATCGTCTGCATGCAGGGCTCCGACAACACCGAGGACGACATGGTCAATGGTGTCCTCGAAGGCCTTTTCCACCCCCACATCAGCCCGCAGCACTCCCACTACGAGTTCTCCGAATCGCTCATCGGCACCCGCACCCGCCAGGACCGGATCGACTTCATCAACTGGGGCGTGCTGTGCGAGATCGGCAAGGTCAAGCAGGGGGACCTGACCGAGACCAGCACCTTCAACGTGAGCGACCGTATGGACGAGGTGACCTGCCCCGTCATGATCATCGAAGGAATCGACGACCAGGCGTACACCCCAGAGATGGCCGAGGAGTGCCTCTCCCGCCTCACCAACTGCGACAACAAGCGACTGAAGCTGCTCGAGGGCTACGGCCACTTCATCATCGTCGAGAACCCCGAGATCGTCGGCAAGCACCTCGACGAGTTCATCCGGTCGCTGTAGCCATGGTTTTCAACGACAGTTCAGGTAGTGAGGAAAGATGACTACTGGAATCGTGCGCATCGGTGCGTACATCCCCTACTACTCGATCACACGGGAGGTCATTGCCGCGGCCTGGGACGCCCGGCCGAGCCCGGGTGAGCGCAGCCTGTGCAACGCGGACGAGGACAGCGTGACGATGGCCGGCGAGGCCGCGGTGAACCTCCTGCGTGGCGTCGAGCGGGACACCGTGGACGGACTCTACTTCGCGTCCACTACCGCCCCCTACGTCGAGAAGTCGCACGCGACGCTGCTGGCGAAGGTGTGCGACCTGGCCGACACGGTGGACGTCTCCGACTTCGCGAACTGCACGCGGGCGGCCACGCAGGCAGTGCGGGCGGCCTTCAACGCCGTCGAGGCCTCCAGCGCCCGATCTGTGCTGGTGACCGCCGCGGACGCCCGCAACGGCTATCCGAAGTCTGCGCAGGAGCAGATGTTCGGTGACGCGGGGGCGGCGGTCCTGATCGGCGACACCGACGTCGTGGCGGAGATCGTGGCGTCGGTGTCGGTGAACAACGAGATCACCGACCTCTGGCGCAACCGGGAGGACGACTTCGTCCGCTCCGGCGAAGGCCGGTTCATCAAGGGCCACGGGTACACGAGCTCGCTGATCGGCGCGGTGAAGGCGCTCGTGGCCAAGGCGGGGATCTCGCTGGACGACGTGACCACGTTCGTCCTGCCCACCCCGGGCCTGAAGGACCACCTGGGTGTGGCCAAGGCGCTGAAGGTGCCGGCGGAGAAGGTGCAGGACCCGCTGATGACCCTCGTCGGCGACTGCGGCACCGCGCAGCCGCTGCTCCTGCTGGCGGCGGCCCTCGGCACGGCCAGCGCCGGCGACCTCATCGTCTGGACCTCCTACGGCAACGGCGCGGACGCACTGCTGCTGCGGGTCACCGACCGGATCGCCGATCTGGCCAACCGCGACCAGATCGGCCACCTTCTGGCCAGCCGCCGACAGCTCGCGGGCTATCCCCGCTTCCTCTCGTTCCGCGGTCTGCTCGAGGCCCAGCCGGGTGAGCCGTACAAGATCACGCCGTCGACGACGGTCTACTGGCGCGACCGCAACAGCATCTTGGCGCTCCACGGCGGCACGTGCCGCAAGTGCGGCCTCACGACCTTCCCGATCAACCGGATCTGCTTCGACTGCCATTCCAAGGACGAGTACGACGAGGTGCGTCTCTACGACCAGCCGTTCTCCCTGTTCACCTATTCGGTCGACCAGCTCGCCGGCCGCAGCGACGACCCGATGATCGGCCAGGCCGTCGCGGAGGCGCCGGACGGGACCCGGATCTACCTGCTGATCACCGACTTCCGCTCCGAGGACATCGCCATCGGCATGCCCCTCGAAGCGACCTTCCGCAAGATGCACGAGCTCGGCGACTTCAAGAACTACTACTGGAAGCTCCGCCCGGTGCGGACCGGGAGGGGTGCGTGATGGCCATCAAGGACCAGGTCGCCATCGTCGGGATGGGTTGCACGAAGTTCGGCGAGCGGTGGGACAGCGGGATTCCCGACCTCATCATCGAGGCCGCCTACGAGGCGTTCGCGGACGCGCATGTGGCACCGGAGGACATCCAGGCCGTCTTCTTCGGGCAGGGTAACCAGCCCGCCGGCGGCACCGGGGGGACGCCCGTCGCCGACGCCCTCAAGATCACCGGTATCCCGATGATGCGCAACGAGAACTTCTGCACCTCCGGGCACGTCGCCCTGATCCAGGCCTGCATGGCGGTCGCCTCGGGTGAGTTCGACGTGGTCATGGCGCTGGGTGTGGAGAAGCTCAAGGACACCGGGTTCGGTGGTCTGGGCGCCGGCCGCGGATGGAGCCCGGTGTACGAGACCAGGCGGACCGGGCCGGGCTCGTTCGCCATGATCGCCTCGCGCTACTTCGAGAAGTACGGGTTGAGCCCCGACGAGGGCAAGCGCCTGATCGGGCAGATCGCCGTCAAGAACCACCACAACGGCATGTTCGCGCCCAAGGCCCACTTCCACCGGGAGGTGACGATCGAGGAGGTCCTCAAGGCCCCGATGATCGCCTACCCGCTCGGACTGCTCGACTGCTGCGGCAACAGCGACGGCGGCGCCGCCGCCATCATCACCAGGACCGATCTGGCGGAGAAGTACACCGACGCCCCGATCCTCGTCAAGGGCTGGGGCATGGCGGTCGACTCCATGCTGAGCCAGAGCCGGCCCCACTTCGAGTGGACCGGTTTCGAGGCCCTGCGCAAGTCCTCGGCGATGGCCTACGAGATGGCTGGCATCACGAACCCGCGCGAGGAGCTGGACCTGGCCGAGGTCCACGACTGCTTCACCAGCACCGAGATGATCATCTACGAGGACTTCGGGCTCAGCGCCCCGGGCAAGGCCGCGGACGACATCAGATCCGGGTTCTTCGAGCGGGACGGCGGGCTGCCGATCAACATCGACGGCGGGCTGAAGTGCTTCGGCCACCCCGTGGGGGCCAGTGGCATCCGGATGACCTACGAGATCTACAAGCAGCTTCAGCACCGGGTCGACAACCCGGCCCGGCAGGTGGCGGGCGCGAAGCTCGGCCTGTCCCACACCTTCGGCGGATCACCGCAGGCCAGCGCCGTGCTGGTGCTCGGCAGCGAGAAGAACTGAGGACCGGGACGATGAGCGACGCGATGAAGGGCGTGAAGGTCCTCGACCTCAGCCGAGTCCTGGCCGGGCCGTACTGCGCAGCCATCTTCGCCGATATGGGCGCGGAGGTGCTCAAGGTCGAGGAGCCGGGCCGCGGGGACGAGGCGCGGATGCTGCGCCCGTTCTCGGGCGGCGAGAGTGCGTACTACATCACCTTCAACCGCGGCAAGAAGGGGGTCACCCTCAACCTGAAGAAGGGCAAGGACCTCTTCCTGCGGCTCGTCGGCGATGCGGACATCCTGGTCGAGAACTTCCGGCCCGGGGTGATGGAACGCCTCGGCCTCGGCTACGAGGCCCTGCGCGAGATCAACCCCGGGCTGGTCTACGTCGCGATCTCTGGCTACGGCCAGACGGGACCGAACCGGCTCCTGCCCGGCTACGACCCGATCGCCCAGGCGATGAGCGGGATCTGCAGCGTGACCGGCTGGCCCGACGCGGACCCGGTGCGCTGCGGTGCACCGGTCGGCGATGTGCTCGCCGGCCTCAACGCCGCCATCGGCGCACTGGCAGCGCTGCGGCACCGCGACCTCACCGGCCAGGGTCAGCTGGTCGACATCGCGCTCGTGGACTCCTCGGTGAGCGCGCTGTCGAGCCTCACCCAGGTGTACCTCTCCGAGGGCAGGGTCCCGGCGCGTCAGGGCAACGGCACGGAGGCTGCCGCACCGGGCGGGTCCTGCCATGCCGCCGACGGTGTCGTGGTGTTCGCAGCGGGGAACGATCGCATGTGGCCGAAGCTCTGCGAGGTCATGGGGCGGCCGGAGCTGGCGACGGACCCGCGCTTCGTCTCCAACGCGCAGCGGGTTCAGCACCGCGAGGAGCTCGCCGCACTCGTCGACGACTGGGCCTCGGCGTTCACGGTCGCCGAGGTCGTGGACAAGCTGAGATCGGCCGGGCTCCCGGCCGGACCGGTGCTCACCATCGACCAGGTTGTGGCGGACCCGCACCTGGCCGGTGCGCGAGACATGTTCGTCACGGTGGACCACCCGATCGCAGGTCCGGTGAGGATCACGAACAGCGCGATCAAGATGTCGCTGACCCCCCCGAAGGCGCGTATCAGCTCACCGACCCTCGGCGAGCACAACAACGAGATCTACCAGGCCTCGTTGGGCCTCACGGAGAATGAGATCAATGCCCTCGCAGCCGATGGTGTGATCTAGCTTCGAATTCTCCGCCAAGATCGATTTCACAAGGGAGTGAGAATCGCATCATGAGTCAGATTCTGGAGAAGTCGCGCACTGAACCGATGTCCAAGGAGTCGCGGGTCACCCTGCTCCTGGTCGTCCTCGCCTGGATCGCGGCCTCGATGGGCAACGGGGCCTGGACCCAGAGCATCGTCGAGATCCGCGAGGAGTTCGGCATCGACTCCACCACCATCGGCTACATCAACTCCACCTTCATGCTCGGCGGCGCCCTCGGGAGCTTCCTCATCCCCGTGGTCGCCGACCGGTTCGGCCGCCGCTGGGGCATGTTCATCTGCGTCGCGATGGCGACCGTCGGGTGCTTCTTCGTCGGCATCGCAGCTGCTCTGCCGCTGCTCGTGCTGGCCCGTTTCATCTCGGTCGCAGGTCAGAGCGCCGAGTGGTCGATCGGATCGGCTCACCTGTCCGAGAGCGTCCCGGCGGGCAAACGCGGGATGGCGATGGGCGTCCAGCAGATGGGAAGTCCCATCTCGACCTTCTTGGTGGCCGCGGCGATCGCCGTCCTCGCCGCGAGCGGGTTCGGCTGGCGGTACAACTTCTTCCTCTGCGCGATCCCCATCGTCCTGGTCATCTTCATCCTGATCTTCGTCAAGGAGAGCGCGCACTGGCGCGCGAGCCGGGAGCAGCACCGGACCGATTCCTCCGAACAACCCAAGGTCTCATGGCGCCAGATGTTCCGGCCCGAGTACCGGAAGTTCACGCTGTTCGCCATCGCGCTCCACGTCGGCGGCGGGATCTGGGCCCAGACCAATGGCATCTGGTTCACCACCGGGATGCGCCAGGACTTCGGTATGGACGCGGTGCAGGGCGCCAAGATCACGTCGTGGATGTGGTTCATCGGAATCTTCGGCTACTTCTTCGCAGGTCGGATCTCCGACTGGATCGGACGCAAGAGGGCGTTCCTGCTGATGATCTCGACCCTGGTGATCGGCGTCGGGGCCGTCAACCTGCTCCTGGTGACGAGCACGACGTCCACCTGGCTGCTCTGGGGGTCGGTGGCGGTGTGGGGCTTCGGCCTCGGAGCCCACTCGGTGATGATCGCGGTGTCCAGCGAGGTCTTCCCGTCCTACCTGCGCGCGGCTGGTATCGGCCTGGCGATCGGGATCGGCCGGTTGGCCGTGGTGGCGACGCAGCCCCTGATCGGCTCGCTCGTGGACCGCATGTGGGTCTGCACGATCCTCCTGCTCATCGCCCTGGTGTACGCGCTGGTACTGATTCCGGTGTTCCGGATGCCGGAGACCGCGAACAAGCAGCTCGAAGACATCGTCAGCTAGCGCTCCGGAGGAGAGCCGCATGAACATCACCAAGGTCGACGTCATCCCGGTCAACATCCCCTTCTCCTCCACCGTCAAGTGGGCCGAGGGCCAGATGCCGGGCGCCGACAACGTCATGGTCAAGATCACGGCCGAGGACGGAACGTTCGGCGTCGGCGAGGCAACCCCTCGGATCGGCATCTATGGCGAGACGCAGCAGTCCATCTACCACGTGATCCGCGACCACCTCGCGCCCATGCTGATCGGAGAGGACTCGTTCGGTCTGGAGCGCATCTGGAAGAAGATGGACTTCGTCGTCTGGAACCCGACGGCCAAGGGTGCGATCGACATCGCGTTGCACGACCTCAATGCGCGGGTGCTCGGCGTGCCGCTCAACCGGCTCCTCGGCGGCCCTGTCCGCGACCGGGTGGCCCTGTCCTGGACGATGTCCGGCACCTACGGAGACCCGCGGCAGCAGGTCGAGGAGGCCGCGCGCAAGGCCGGTGAGGGGTACCGCACCTTCAAGGTGAAGACCGGGCACGGCGATCCCGAGGCGGACATCCGACTGCTGCGGGAGATGAAGGACGCCTGCCCCGAGGACTGCGCGTTCTACATCGACGCGAACATGGTCTACTCGCGGGAGCAGGCCTACCACGTCCTGAACGAGCTGAAGGACGTCATCGTCGCGTGCGAGGAACCCATCGCCGCGACGGACCGCGAGGGGCGGCTCGCGCTGGCCAGGGCTCTGCCGGTACCGATCCTCAGCGATGAGAGCACCGTGACCGTGGACGACGTCTACCGGGAGATCCAGCTCGGCGCGGTCAGTCGGATCGGCATCAAGCTGCCGCGGACCGGCATCACGCTGTCCCGCAAGATCATCAACCTGGCCGAGTGCGCCAACCTGCCCTGCCAGATCAGCACCCAGCTGGAGAGCGACCTGGGCAGCGCCACCTGCATCCAGCTCGCTGCGGCGTTCGGCCAGATCTCGCTCGCCTGCGAGATCGCGTTCTTCGAGGAGAACTTCAGCGACTCGCTCATCACGGAGCCGCTCCGGATCGAGAACGGCCACCTGCTGCTGCCCGAGGGACCGGGGAGCGGGGTGGACGTGGACTGGGACAAGGTGGCTCGCTACGCTGTCGCGGTCTAGCAGGATGGTTCACGCGAGCGTCGCCCGCCCGACGAAGGTGCGGGCGCTCGGCGTCGGTCTCGGCGCGACCTCACAAGCCGCTGGGACCGACGGGGGTTCGCCGATGGGACTCTCGACAAGGGATGTCCTCGAGCGGCTCGGCCCTGAGTGGGGCCTGGAGATCGTCGGTGGCCGGTCGGGCCTGAGTGATGAGCCGCTCGAGCGCATCACCGTGATGGAGACGATGGACTTCGCCATCGGCGCCAGTCCCAGCAAGCTCTTCGTCCTGACCACGCTCTACACGATGACGATCGACCCTGATCGGACCCTGGCCGGTATCCGCAGCCTGTTCACCCGCGGGCTCGCTGGGATGGCGATCAAGCTGAACCGGTACGCCCGCGAGGTGCCACCGGAGATCGTGGAGCTGTCGAACACCTACTCCGTCCCGCTCTACGCCATCCGCACCGACGTGCTGTTCGCCGACTTCATCGCGGCCTTTGCGGAGGGGATGCTGCCGCAGCGCGAGGGCGCCACGGAGGGCAGTCCCGGGAACTTCCTGCGGCTCGCCAAGAGTCTGTCCCTGAGCGGCACCCCGGACAACGTCCTCGCGGTCCTGAGCAGCATCGTCGGTGGTGCCTGCTGCTTCTTCTCGACAACCGGCGAGGTGGTCTCGATCATCGACCCGGTGCACGTCTGGAGCGATTCGGAGATCCTCCAGGAACTCGGCGGCTCCGTCGTCCGCCGTCAGATCGTCGAGGACCCGTCCGCCTCGTACGAGTGGATCGACGGCCTGCTCGCGCTGCCGTGCCGCACCAACAGCCGCTACCTAGGCGCGCTCGTGGTAGGCGGAGTCACGACCCTGACCGACGAGCTGGAGGTGATCCTCAAGCAGGCGCTGCTGTGCATCGCGATCCAGAGGTACGAGCTTCAGATCGCCGCCCCGCGGACGACGGACGGCGCGGGCTACCTCGACGAGGTGCTGCTGAAGCGGTTCGACAACCGGTGGCAGGTGGCCGAGCGGCTTGCGAGCGCCGGGCTGGTCCTCGACAAGCAGGTCGCCGTCGTGGTGCTGGAACCGCGCGATGAGCTCAACCCGACGAGCCGGCGCGATGTGGTCGAGTTCTGCGGGGCGCTGTTCGGGCTGGTCTTCGACCGGGTCGTGACGCGGTCGGACGGGTACCGCCTGACCGCGGTGGTCTCGTTCGGCTCGGGTGAGCCGGGTGAGGTTCCCGTCCACGATGCGATCGAGCTGCTGCGGTCGAAGCTGCTCGGCACGATCCGTGACGTCGTCGACTTCGGGGTGAGCCTCGCCCAGGCGGATCCGCGTGAGCTTCCGGACTGCTACGAGCAGGCGAGGGCGGCGATCCGCCTCGGGCGCGAGTACCGACCCGATCGGCACCTCTTCCGCTACGAGGCCTTCGCCGCCCAGGGGTTGATCGCGCGTGCCAGCGGGTCGCCGGAGTACCACTTCTTCCACACCCAGGTCGTCAGTCCGCTCCAGGAGCATGACCGCACCCACGAGAGCCATCTGTGGGAGACCCTGAGCGTGCTGTTCCGCATGCGGTCGCTCAAGGAGTCCGCCGAGGCGCTGTTCATCCACATCAGCACTCTCAGGTACCGCATCCAGCGGATCGAGGACCTGACCGGCTACGACTACTACTCGCCGATCGGCCGGTACCAGCTCCACACCGCGTACCTGATCTACCGGGCGGAGCGGGAGTCGGCGTGACGTGGCCGCCACCTGCGGAGAATCTGGAGCGGATGACGGGAATCGAACCCGCGCTACGACCTTGGGAAGGTCGAGTTCTACCATTGAACTACATCCGCGTGACCGTCCCTTGACCCGTGAGGTGCGCGGGCTGCGAGACAGCCCGACCAGCATACCGACTCCTGGGCCTGGCGCCCCACTGTCCGCGGAGCTCGTCGGACCCGGTGCGTGCCAGGCTCCCCGACCCCCCCACCGTCGCCTCCCGACGGATCGCACGGCTCCGCCCCGTGCCAGGCTTGCGGTGTGCCGACCATCCGCCCGTTCCACCTGTGCGACCTGCCGGCGACCTACCGCATCTGCCTGCTGACCGCCGATGCCGGCGGGGACGCCTCGGACCGGCACGACGACCCCGACCTGCTCGGGCACGTCTGGGCCGGCGCCTACCCGATGGCCGATCCGGGTCTGTGCTGGGTGGTGACCGACGATCGCGGTGTCGCCGGCTACCTGCTGGCCACGGCCGATACGGTCGGCTTCGAGGGCTGGTGCGAGCAGCACTGGTGGCCGGCCCTGCGCGAGCGCTACCCGCTGGGCTCCTGGTCGGGTGGCACCGACGCCGATGCCGAGCTCGTCGAACGTCTGCACCACCCCCTGCTGACCGATGTCCCCGCAGGTCACCCGGCGCATCTGCACATCGACCTGCTCCCCAGGCTGCAGGGGCAGGGGATGGGCCGGGCGCTCATCGAGACCATGCTCGGCGAGCTGGGTCGACGCGGGGTGCCGGGTGTCCATCTGGGGGTCCATCCCGCCAACACCCGGGCCAAGGCGTTCTACGCCCACCTGGGCTTCGTCCCGTCCGCAGCCGATGCCGGGATCCTGATCCGCCCGGTCCCGGCGCTCTGGCCGGTCTGAACCGCCCACCGCCACCGGTCCCGACGCCCCCCGCCCCCGCCCCCGCCTCAGCGCGAGGTGCCGCCGAGCATCCCGCGCACGAAGTGCTTCTGGGCGAACGTGTAGGCGATGACGACGGGTGCGGCGACGATCATGCCGCCCGCGGCGAGCAGCGCGTAGTCCGTGGAGCGGCGGCCCTGGAAGAACGCCATGCCCAGCGGTGCGGTGCGCAGCGACTCGTCGGTGACCATGACCAGCGGGATGAGGAATTCGTTCCAGGTCCACATGCCGAGCAGCAGGCACATGGTGAGCACCGCGGGCCGCAGGGCCGGCAGCGCGACGCGCCACATGAGCTTCCACTCCGAGGCCCCGTCGAGCCGGGCGGCCTCGATGATCGACGTCGGGAACTGCTTGAAGTTGTTGCGCATCCAGAACGTGCCGAAGGCGAGCGACTGGGCGACCTGCGGGGCGATGAGGCCCCAGTAGGTGTTGGTCAGCCCCATCCCGCGCAGGTTGTAGTAGAGCGGGATGATGAACGCCTCGGCGGGCAGCATGAGGCCGATGAGCAGCAGGAAGAACAGCGGCGTCGCGCCCGGGAAGTCGAGCCGGGCGAATCCGTAGCCGGCGGCCGAGGCGAGCACCACGGTGAGGGTCACGACGGCGACGGTCACGATCACCGAGGAGCGCATGTAGACGCTGAAGTGCCCCTCCTGCCAGGCGGCCGCGAAGTTGCCCCAGGCCAGGGACGACGGGAGGGCGAGCCCGCCGGTGGCCTCGTCGCGCGGGGTGAGCGCGGACAGCACGACGCCGATGAGCGGCAGCAGCGAACCGATCGTGAACAGTGACAGGACGGCGTAGTTGAAAGCCGCCTCGGCACGGGAGATCTTCATCCGTCGTCCTTGGGGTTGAAGCGGTTGATCACGACGGACACCAGCAGGATGAGCGCGGTGAGCACCACGGCGATGGCGGCGGCCTGGCCGACCTCACGCTGCTGGAACGCCTTGGAGTACGCCTCGTAGGCGGGGACCGTGGTCGAGCCGCCCGGTCCGCCGCGCGTGGTGACGTAGACCAGGTCGAAGGTCTTGATGGCGCCGATCACGGTGAGCGTGAGGGCGACGACGATCTGGCCGCGCAGGGCGGGCAGGGTGATCGCCCGGAACTCGGTGAAGATGCCGGCGCCGTCGAGCCTGGCCGCCTCGAACACCTCGGTGTCGATGCTGGAGACGCCGGACAGGAACAGCACGAGGCAGAGCCCGATGCCCAACCAGGTGCCGATGAACCCGATGGCCGGCAGCGCGAACGTGAAGTCGCCGAGCCATGCCCGGGCGAGGGAGCCGAGGCCCACGGCCCGCAGCGCCTGGTTGACCAGGCCGTTCGGGGAGTAGATGGCGACCCAGGTCGAGGCGACGACGACCGAGGCGATGACCTGCGGCAGGAACAGCAGGGTGCGGAACGCCCCGACGCCGCGCAGCCGGATGCTGCGGGACAGGATGGCGGTCAGGCCCAGGGCGATCGTCACGGGGAGCACCGCGTAGAAGATCACCAGGACACCCGCGTGACCGAAGGCGGCCCGCAGGCTCTCGTCGTGCAGCAGCGCGGTGTAGTTGGACAGCCCGGCCCAGGTCGCCGTGGAGAACCCGTCCCAGGTCCACAGCGAGTACCACAGGCTCTGCCCCAGGGGCACGCCGAGGAACACGATGAACACGACGAGCGCCGGCGCGACGAACGCCAGGCCGAGCCAGGACCGGCGGCGCCGGGGCCGGGGGATGATCCCCGGCCCCGACGTCACCACGGGAGCGGTCGTCACTTGTCGGCGGCGAACTTGTCGGCGTCGTCCTGCAGGGCCTGGGCGAACGCCTCCGGCGTGATCCGCTGGGCGATCAGCTCCTGCACGTTCGACGTGATGGTGTCGTAGAACGTCGTCGTCGTGTAGTCGAGGTACGGGGTCAGGGAGTCGGACTCGTTGACCTGGGTCCAGTAGTCGACGATGTCGGTCTGGACGCCCTCGGCCGGGGTGTACCCGTCAGGGACGACGGCGGCCAGGTTGCCGGAGTCGAGCATGGCGAGCTCGGCGTCGGCGTTGGTGACCCAGTCGATGTACGCGGCGGCGACGTCGGGGTTCTTGGTCGCGGTGCTCATGGACCAGGCCAGGCCGATGCCACCGGTGCTGGTCGGGGTGGTCGTGCCGTCGGGCGACAGGACGACGAACCCGGCGTCGGTGCCCAGGTCCTCGGCCACGGTGGCGCCGTTCCAGGTGCCCGAGATGTAGAAGGCGGCCTCACCCTTGACGAAGGCGTCACGGGCCGCATCGGGCGCCACGCCGCCGGAGTCCGGGGTCAGGTAGCCGTTGGCGGCCCAGGTCTGCAGGGTCGTGGCAGCCTCGACGGTCGCCTCGTCGGTCCAGGCGCCGTCGGCGCCGGTGACCAGGTCCTTGACGGCGTCGGTGCCGGCGGTCGCGGACTGCACGACGCCGAACTCGTGGATGCCGGGCCAGCCCTCGGAGTTGCCGAAGGCGAGCGGCAGGATGCCGGCGGCCTTCACCGTGGCCATGGCGGAGTCGAAGTCGGACAGCGTGGTCGGGACCTCGACCCCGGCCTGGTCGAGCAGCGCCTTGTTGTAGTAGATGCCGACGACCTCACCGGTCTGCGAGATGCCGTAGAGGTTGCCCTCCTGCCAGGTCTTCCCATCGGCGGAGAAGGTGTTGATGGCGAGCTGGCCCGCGGGGAACGTGGTGTCCCAGCCGTAGAGCGTCGAGTAGTCGTCGAGCGGGCGCAGCAGACCGCCGGAGACGAAGGTGCCCATGTCCGGGTAGCCCTGGTTGGCCTGGACCACATCGGGGGCGTCGGAGGAGTCGAGCGCCAGGCCGAGGGTCGTCTTGATGTCGGCGAAGGTGCGGGCCACGCGCTTGATCGTGACGTTCGGGTACTTCTCCATGAACGCCGCGTTGAGCGCCTCCTGCGTGTCGTTGCCGGCGCCCTCGACGTTGATGTCCCAGACCGTGAGGGTGACATCGCCGGCGGCGGCGACATCGGTCGAGGCGGCCGAGGATGCGGCCGACGGCGTGTCCGAGCTGCTGCCCGGGGCGCAGGCGGCCAGGCCCAGCGCACCGACGAGGCCGACGGCGAGCACACGGGTCAGATGAACGGCTTTCACTGGGGGTCCTCCGATGCGGGTACGGAACTGCGAGGGGTCAACCAGTCGTGGATGCGGGCCCAGCCCGCGGCGTCCGGTTCGGGGAGCGAACCGGTGTGGTCGGTGAGGTACGCGAGCAGCTGGGTCACGTCCGGGGCGCTCGCGGCGCCGCCGAGTCCGCGCACGGACAGTGCGGCGGCGAGGTTGGCCAGACGGAGCCGGTCGTCCAGGGGCCAGTCGAGGTCGTAGCTGGCGGCGAACCCTGCGACGAAGGTGTCGCCGGCGCCCGTCGGGTCGGCGGCCTCGACGCGCACGCCTGCGACGTGCACGGTCTCGTCGGTCGAGCGGTCGTAGGCCACGACACCGTCGGGCCCGCAGGTGACCACGACCATGGGCACGTACCGGCCGAGTGCCCGGGCGGCCGCGGCGGGGGAGTCGGCGCGGGCGTAGCTGCAGGCTTCGACGCTGTTGAGGACGAAGGCGTCCAGGTCGACGAGCCGGTCGAGCTTGTCGGTGCGCCACTCGCCCGTGGCGTCCCAGCCGGCGCCCGCATAGAGGAGGGTGCCGGCGGCGCGCAGCTCGTGCGCCCAGTCGGGCAACGGGTGGCTGATCCCGATGTCGAGCACACCGACCTGCGGCAGGTCACCGGTGAGGGCGACGGGCTGCGTCGGTTCGTAGTAGGTGATGAAGCTGCGGTCCTCGGCGCCGCTGATCGCCACGCTCACCGGGGTCTGCCAGCCGGGGCGACGGGCGAGCCAGGTGAGGTCGAGGTTCGGCTCATCGGCCATGAGGTCGATCACGGCGCGGCCCAGCGGGTCGTCGCCGATGGCCGAGAGCATGCCGGCGTGCCGTCCGAGGCGGGCGCTGGCGACCGCCCGGTTGACGGCTCCGCCAGGGGAGAAGGCGTAGCGCTCGGCGAAGGTCTCGGTGCCGGGGTCGGGGATGCGCACCCCGGTGAACACGAGGTCGCAGAACACCTCGCCGGTGACCATGAAGTCGACGACGGCGTGCTCAGTGCCCACGGACCGCTCCGTTCGTGTCGGCAGCCACCCACCGGCGGCCTCGTGGGGCGTCACCCTACGCGCACAGATGAGCATCGTCCACCATCGTTATCAAGCAGAGATGTTCAAAGATGAGCAGAGTCGCGCTAGGGTGATCACATGCTTCCCGACGAGCGCCATCGCCACATCGTGGAGGCCCTGCGTGACGGGGGCCGCACCGTCCGCGACCTCGCCGGCTCCCTGCAGGTGAGCGAGGCCACCATCCGGCGCGACCTCGAACGCCTCGACCGCAACGGCGACCTCGTGCGCACCTACGGCGGCGCCGTGCTGGCCGCCGGCCCGCGCACCGACAACGGTGAGGCCGAACCGCCGTTCGGCATGGGCCCGTTCGCCGACCAGCGGCGCGCCGTGGCCGCCGCAGCCGCGCAGCTCGTCGAGGACAACTCCGTCGTGCTGCTCGACATCGGCTCCATCACCGCGCAGGTCGCGCACCTGCTGCGCGGGCGCCCGGTCACGGTCGTCACCAGCAGCCTGGCCGTGCTCGACGAGCTGCGCGACGACCCGCAGGTGCGCCTCGTGCTGCTCGGCGGCATCCTGCGCCGCAACTACCGCACCCTCGTCGGCTCTCTCACCGAGGCCGCCATGCGTCAGGTCAGCGCCGACCTGCTGCTGCTGTCCTGCACCGGCGTCCGCCCCAACGGCATGGTCGTCGACGACATGCAGGTGGAAGCGCCCATCAAGCTCGGCCTCATCGAGGCCGCGGACCGGGTGGCGCTGCTCGCACCCGAGATGAAGTTCCCCGGGACCGGCGCGCAGCGGCTCACCACGCTCGCTGACGTCGATGTGGTGGTCACCACCGCAGGAGCCCCGGCCGAGACCCTGGACCTGTGCCGGAACGCCGGCGGAGAGGTGATCGTCGCATGAAGCTCGCAATCCTCGGCGGAGGCGGTTTCCGCACCCCCCACGTGTGGGAGGCCCTCATCCGGGACACCGCCACCCCGCGCGTCACCGATGTCGTCCTCATGGACACCGACGCCCACCGCCTCGCGGCGATGAAGGCGGTGCTGGACTGTCTGGCCGTCGGCTTCGACGCCCCGGCGCTCACCAGCACCACCGATCTGCGCGAGGCGCTCACGGGCGCCGACTTCGTGTTCGCCGCCATCCGCGTCGGCGGGCTCGACGGGCGCTGCTGCGACGAGCACGTCGCGCTCGACCTGGGCGTCCTCGGCCAGGAGACCACCGGACCGGGCGGTCTGGCCTACGCGATCCGCACCATCCCGCAGATGCTGCACGTCGCGCACGTCATGCAGGAGGTCTCCTCCCCGCGTGCCTACCTGCTCAACTTCACCAACCCGGCCGGGATCATCACCGAGGCCGTCCAGACGGTGCTCGGCGACCGGGTGCTCGGCATCTGCGACACCCCGTCCGGCCTCGGCCGCCGGGTGGCCCTGGCCCTGGGCAAGGACGCCTCGCGCGTCCAGATGGACTACGTCGGGCTCAACCACCTGGGCTGGATGCGTCGCGTGCTGGTCGACGGGCAGGACCTGCTGCCGCAGCTGCTCGCCGATGACGCTGCGCTCGCCACCATGGAGGAGACCGAGGTCTTCGGCACCCCGTGGCTGCGCACCCTCGGTGTCATCCCGAACGAGTACCTCTACTACTACTACAACAACAAGGACGCGGTCGCCGCGATCCAGGCCGCCAAGCAGACCCGCGGCGACTTCCTCAAGACGACCCAGACCCTGTTCTACGACACGGTGCTCGACCAGCCCGATGCGGGCGCCTACTGGCGGGCCGCCGTCGACGAGCGCGGCGCGAGCTACATGGCCGAGGCCAAGGGCCGCGAGCAGGGTGACCCCAACCCGCACCAGCAGGACGAGGTGCACGACTCAGACCCGGCCGACGAGGGCTACGCGGGTGTCGCGCTCAAGGTCATGAAGGCGATCAGCCGCAACGAGCGCTCCACGATGATCCTCAACGTGCGCAACCGCGGCACCGTGCACGCCCTGCCCGAGGACGCCGTGATCGAGGTCCCGACGATGGTGGACGCCAACGGTGTGCACCCCCTCGCGCTGGAGACCCAGCCCACGCTCCACCAGCTCGGTCTGTTGGCCGGCGTGAAGTCCGTCGAACGGCTCGTCATCGAAGCCGCCTTGACCGGGTCGCCGCAGGCGGCGTTCCAGGCGTTCGGGCAGCACCCGCTCGTCGGCTCCATCCGGGTCGCCGCCGGTCTGGTGGACGGTTACCGCGACGCGATCCCCGAGGTGGCCGCTGTCCTGGACCGTCCGTGAGCACGCTCGCCGTACGCCGCCACTTCACGCTCGACGTCGTCCCCGACGCCTCGGCCGCGGGCCGTGCCGTCGCCCAGCGCATCGCCGAGCAGGTGGCCGCCCGGCCGCAGAGCGTCATCGGGGTGGCCACCGGGTCGTCGGCCGAACCGGTGTACGCCGCGCTGGCCGGGTTGGTCCGCGAGTGGGGGCTCGACCTGGGCGGGGTGCGTTGGTTCGCGCTCGACGAGTACCTCGGCCTGCCCGACGGGCACCCGCAGTCCTACCGCGAGGTGCTCAGGCGTCAGCTCGTCGAACCGCTCGGCCTGGCCCCGGACGCCGTGCACGTGCCCGATCCGCACGGCGACCCCGTCGCGTCGGCACAGGCCTACGAGCAGGCCATCGCGCAGGCCGGCGGGATCGACGTGCAGCTGCTCGGGATCGGGGCCAACGGGCACCTCGCCTTCAACGAGCCGGGGACACCGTTCAGCTCGCGGACCCGCGTCACCGAGCTCACGGCGAGCACCCGGGCGGCCAACGACCGGTTCTTCGGCGACGGCGAACGGACGCCGCACCGGGCCCTCACCCAGGGCCTCGCGACGATCGCGGCGGCACGTGCGCTCGAGCTCGTCGTGTTCGGAGCGGCGAAGGCCGAGGCGTTGTACGGTGCGATCGACGGACCGGTCGATCCGTCGTGCCCCGCCTCCCTGATCCAGCGGCACCCCTGCGCACGGGTGACCGCAGATGACGCCGCAGTCGCGCTCCTCGTGGTGTAACCCCTGCACACTGCGATGGAGCGCGGCTGCGGCTTTCTGTGAGCGGTCAGCCAGCCAGGCCGTACGGCAGGCTCGTCATGGCCGCGATCTCCAGCAGCCGGTTGTACTTGGCGACGCGTTCGCCACGAGCCGGAGCCCCCGACTTGAGCTGACCGCAGCCCGAGGCCACGGTGAGATCGGCGATGAAGGAGTCGGGCGTCTCACCCGAGCGGTGCGACACCATCTGCGTGTAGCCGCTGTCCCGGCACAGCGCCATCGCTGCCAACGTCTGCGTGACCGTGCCGATCTGGTTGAGCTTGATGAGCGCGGAGTTGGCGACCTTGCGGTCGATGGCTTCGGCGATGATCGCCGGGTCGGTGACGAAGATGTCGTCCCCGACGAGCTGGGTCGTGCCGCCGAGCCGTCCGGTGAGGCGCTCCCAGCCGTCCCAGTCGCCCTCGGCCAACCCGTCCTCGATGGACCAGACCGGGTACGCCTTCACCATGGCGGCGTAGCGCTCGATCATGTCGTCGCTGGTCAAGGCTTCGCCGGCCACGTGGTAGCGACCGTCCCGGTAGAACTCGCTCGCCGCCGGGTCCAGCGCGATGGCCACGCCCGTCGGCCCCGGGGTGTAGCCGGCGTCGGTGATGGCCTTCACGATGAGGGCCAGGACGTCCTCCGGCGCCGTGATGTCCGGGGCGAACCCGCCCTCGTCGCCCAGACCGGTCGCGAAGCCGCCGGCCTTGAGCAGGCTGCGCAGCGCGCCGTACACATCCGCCCCCGCGCGCACCGCCTCCGGCAGGGACGGCGCACCGATGGGCGCGATCATGAACTCCTGGAAGTCGAGCGAGTTCGGCGCGTGCACCCCACCGTTGAGCACGTTGAAGTGCGGGACCGGCAGCCGCGGCGTCACCCCCGCCGGCGCCAACGACTCGTAGAGCGGACGGCTGCTGGCCAGCGCCCGGGCCACCGCCATCGACACCCCGACGATGGCGTTCGCGCCGAGCCGGGCCTTGTTCGGTGTGCCGTCGGCGTCGATCATCGCCTGGTCCACCTCGGCCAGGGAGGCCCACGGTCGGGACCGCAGCAGATCGGCGAGCTCACCGTTGACGTTGCCGACGGCCCGGGTGACGCCCTTGCCGCCGAACCGTGCCGGATCGTGGTCCCGCAGCTCGACGGCCTCCCGGGTCCCGGTCGAGGCCCCCGAGGGCACCCCGGCCACGGCATGCGTACCGTCGCCCAGCGTGAGCGAGACCTGCAGGGTCGGGTTGCCCCGCGAGTCGAGGATCTCCAGTGCCGAGAGGTCGGTGAGGGTGAAGGTGGAGGTCATGACGGTCCTTTCTGAACGGTCGGGTGACGAACCACTGCACGCCGTCGTGCAGGCGGGGCGCGGTCGCGCCGGGTCGAGGAGCCGGTCGGGCGGTGAGCCGGGACCGGGGGCCGCGTCCGGGAGGACGCGGGGTGGGGAGCTCCGCTGCTGTCTGCGGCTGCTGTCTGCGGCTGCTGTCTGTGGCACGGCACACCTGCCCGTCGACGATGGGGCAGGAGCCGTCAGCCTCGCGGCGGTTCAGGCCAGAAGGCCTCGGCGGGATCCATCGCCATCTCGACTCTAGCCACCGGGCGCGGACGGTGCTGGGCCGCACGGCCCAGTCCCTCGCACGGCAGCGCGGCCCATCCCATCCCCCCGCCCCGGCCGCACCACGGGTGAGGTTCGCGCGCTAGCGTGCTCCCGTGCTGCTCTCCGACCGTGACATCCGTGCCGAGCTCGGTGCCGGGCGCGTCGTGCTCGAACCGTACGACCCGGTGATGGTTCAGCCGTCCAGCGTCGACGTCCGGCTCGACAAGTTCTTCCGGCTGTTCGACAACCACCGGTACCAGGTGATCGACCCGGCGGCCGAGCAGCCCGAGCTCACGCACCTGGTCGAGGTGCCCGACGGCGAGCCCTTCGTGCTGCACCCCGGGGAGTTCGTGCTCGGGTCCACCTACGAGCAGGTCACGCTGCCCGACGACGTCGCGGCCCGGCTCGAGGGCAAGAGCTCGCTGGGCCGGCTCGGCCTGCTCACCCACTCCACCGCAGGCTTCGTCGACCCAGGGTTCAGCGGGCACGTGACCCTTGAGCTGTCCAACGTCGCGACGTTGCCCATCCTGCTGTGGCCCGGGATGAAGGTCGGCCAGCTCTGCTTCTTCCGGCTGTCCTCGCCCGCCGAGCACCCGTACGGCTCCTCGGTGTACGGCTCGCGCTACCAGGGGCAGCGCGGTCCGACGGCCTCCCGGTCCTGGCAGAGCTTCCACCGCACGGCGGTCTGATGACCCCAGCCCTGCCGGTCCTCGACCTGCACGACCCGCGGACCCGCGCCCACCACCTGCTGGCCCTGCCGCCCGATGTCGAGCCGGCCGAGCTCGAGGCGCTCGCGGTCTCGCGGTTCGGTGCGGTCGCCTGGGAGCAGATCGAGACCGTCGCGCCCCGCACCGGGATCCTGCCGGCCGTCACCTCGGCGTTCGGCGTCCGGGCGGTCGGTGCGCGGCCCGCCCCGGTGAGCCGGTTGCGGATCGGACGGCAGTCAGGGCTCGTCGGGCCCTCCGCGCTCGCCGACCCGGTGGCGCTCGGGCTCCCGGCGTACTGCGACCGCGCGTGGCTGGTCGAGACCCCGCGCGAACGGGGCGATCCGCCCTTCGCCGGGGGAGGTGACCGCGACGGGCTGCGCCGGGCGTTCGGCGCCGGTCTGCCGGTGCGCGAGGAGGAGCGCGTCATGCGCTGGCTCATCGCATCGGCCCGGCGCGTCGGTGGGGCGGTGCGCACGGCCGATGACGGTGTGGTGCTCACCCCGGACCCGGACGCGGCCGTCGACCTCACGCTCTACACCACGGCGCAGCCGACGCCCGAGGAGCTGCTCGCCCACGTACGCCGGGTGCTGCCCCGCGCCAAGCTTCCGGTTGATGGGGGCTGGCGCGGACCGCTGGTCGACCGGGCCGCGACCGGCCGGCACTCCCGGGTGCGCCCGCAACCCCAGACCGGGAGCCTCGCCGCGCTGCGCGAGACGCTCGAGGTGCACGGCGTCGCCGATGAGAAGGAGCGCCAGCGGCTGGCCGCCGAGGCCGCCGCGTTCGACGAGGCGATGGCGGGCCGGCGCCGCTCGACGGTGTTCGGGGTGCTCGCCGACCTGGACCTCGACGGTTTCGTCGAGGTCGTCTCCGAACAGCTCGAGTCGCCGCCGCCGGTGCTGCGCGAGGTGGTCTGGGCATCGTCCGGTCTGGTGGCGCTGCGCATCCGCTGGCACTCGGTCGACCCCGAGCAGCAGCAGCTGGAGCGCCCGTCCGCCCTGCACCGGGTGGCCCGCGGCCGGGCGGCGCCCCTGGTCAACGCCGTCGCGGTGCGGCTGTGGGAGGAGTTCGGCGGCGAGGTCGCCGATGAGGCCGACTTCCTCATCCACCCCGACGACCTACGTCCGGCGCCCTGAGCTCGAAGCCCTGAGCCCGATCCCCGGCTGCCGGCGCCGGGCGCGCGGCCCCGCGGCTCTGGAGCGCGCAAGCTCAGCGCCAGCTCGGCTGCCTGACGCGGGATCGGCCGAGATCTCAGCCGAGTCTGCGGTGGACAGCCGAACCGGCGGGCCGGGGTGCGGGGGCCGGGTGGGGCTCAGGCCGCCGGCGCGAACTGGGTGCGGTACAGGTCGGCGTAGAGCCCGCCCGCGGCCAGGAGCTCGGGGTGGGTGTCCTGCTCGACGACGCGGCCGTCGTCGAGCACCACGATGAGGTCGGCCTGGCGGATGGTCGAGAGCCGGTGCGCGATCACCAACGACGTACGGCCCGTGAGCGCCTCGTCGAGCGCGGCCTGGACGGCGGCCTCGGACTCGGAGTCCAGGTGGGCGGTGGCCTCGTCGAGCACCACCACATCGGGCGCCTTGAGCAGCAGGCGGGCGATGGCCAGGCGCTGGCGCTCGCCGCCGGACAGCCGGTAGCCGCGGTCGCCGACCACCGTGTCCATCCCGTCGGGCATGGCCGCGACCAGGTCCCAGATGCGCGCGGCGCGCAGCACGGCCTCCAGCTCGGCGTCGGTGGCCTGCGGGCGGGCGTAGCGCAGGTTGCCGGCGACGGTGTCGTGGAACAGGTGCGCCTCCTGGCTGACGACGCCGATCACCTCGTGCAACGAGGCCTGGGTGACGTCACGCAGATCCGCGCCGGCGATG
The DNA here is from genome assembly GCA_022013895.1 of Cellulomonas sp. Lineage (GTDB taxonomy): Bacteria > Actinomycetota > Actinomycetes > Actinomycetales > Cellulomonadaceae > Cellulomonas. Next base: position 39,906 of record JAKLPK010000172.1, read on the forward strand.
CGGACGGCGCCACGGGTCGGGTCGTACATCCGGGTGACGAGCTGGGAGATGGTCGTCTTGCCGGCGCCGGACGGGCCGACGAGGGCGACCATCGCCCCGGCCGGGACGGTGAAGCTGACGTCCGTGAGGGTGTCGGCGCTCGCATCGTGCGGCAGCGTGGCGACCGACTCCAGGGAGGCCAGGGACACCTCGTCGGCCGAGGGGTAGCGGAAGGCCACGTGGTCCAGCTCGACGCTGGCCCCCTGCGCGGCCACGGAGGTCCGCAGGTCGCGGGCGGTGGGCGCATCGGCCACGGAGGGACGCAGGTCGAGCACCTCGATGACCCGCTCGAACGAGACGAGGGCCGTCATCACATCGACCTGCACGTTGGACAGGGCGGTGAGCGGACCGTAGAGCCGTTGCAGGTAGGCGGTGAGGGCGACGACGACGCCGACCGTGAGCCCCCCGCTGATCGCGGTCAGGCCGCCGACGCCGTAGACGATGGCGACGGCAACGGCGGCGACCGTGGTGAGCCCGACCCGGAACCAGGTGGCGTACAGCGCGCGGCGCACGCCGATGAGCCGCACGCGTTCGACCTGCTCGCCGTAGGCGGCGGACTCGCGCTGCGGGGTGCCGAAGATCTTCACCAGGTGGGCGCCGGCGACGTTGAACCGTTCGGTCATGGTCTGGGCGGCGGTCGCGTTGAGCTCGTAGGACTCCCGGGTGATGGCGGACATCCGGGTGCCGAACCAGCGGGCCGGGGCGATGAAGACCGGCACCAGGACGAGGGACAGCAGCGTGAGCTGCCAGGACATGGAGGCCATGGCGGCGAGCACGAACACGACCGTGAGGGTGTTGGAGACGACGTTCTGCAGGGTCGAGGTGAAGGCCTCCTGCGCTCCGAGCACATCGCCGTTGAGCCGCTGAACCAGGGCGCCGGTCTTGGCCCGGGAGAAGAACGCGAGCGGCATCCGCTGCACGTGGTCGAACACCTCGGTGCGCAGGTCGCGAATGAGACCTTCGCCGATCCGGGCGGACAGCCAGCGGTCGACCACGGCGAGGCCGGCACCGAGCAGGGCGAGGTCGGCGGCCCCGCTCGCGGCCAGCACGACCACCCGGCGGTCGCCCGGGGTGATGCCGTGGTCGATGAGCTCGCGGAAGAGCATGGGGGTGAGCGCGCCGGCGGCGGCCTCGAGGGCGATGACGATGAGGAACACGGTCAGCTGCCGGCGGTAGGGGTGGGCGAAGCCCAGGATCCGCCGCAGCGTCTGCCGCGACAGCGTGTGGTCGGTGACCGAACGGTCGCGGGTGTACCCGGCGAGGGTCGGACGCATGTGGGACACGGGGCCTCCCGGAGGACGAGGGACGGACCGCCGGGCTCCGCACCACAGGCGGGAGGGGGTCGCGATTTACTGAGGTTAACTCATCATGTGCCAGGCTCACAACTGGTAGGGTCCGGACATGGCCGACGACTCCTCCGCCGAGCTGCTCGACCTCGTGCACACGCTGCTGCACACCGTGCGGCGCGAGACCATGAGATCCGACGCCAACGACGGCGTCACCCCAGGTCAGCTCCGCTTCCTGCGCATGCTGCACCGTTGCGGCGGGCCGCAACGACCCGGTGAGCTCGCCGCGCGGCTCGACCTGGCGCCCCGATCGGTCACCACCAAGGTCGACCTGGCAGCCGCCGAAGGACTCGTCGAACGCCGTCCCGACCCCACCGACCGACGCGCCACGCTCGTCGCGCTCACCCCCGCCGCCGAACGCCTGCTGGATCGCGTCGCCCAGGACCGCGCGGCCGGGGCCGCGGCCAGGCTCGCCCGGTTGACGCCGGACGAGCAGACCCAGCTGCTCGCCCTGCTGCACCGCATCGTCGACGAACCCGGCACCCCGAGGTAGGGCAGACGAGGTAGGGCAGACCCACGGGTCGGCTCGTGGGTCTGCCGTGTGTCGAGGCGGTACCCCGGCCCTCTAGCGTCGAACCCGTGAACGAGACGACCACCCCAGGCTGGCCCGACGACCTCGCCGTCGTCGCCCCCGCCCTGTCCGGCGGGCCGCAGCTGTGGCGCGCACCGCTGACCGCCGCGACCTGGCGGGCGGTCTCGCAGACCGTCCTCGGCTGGATCTGGTTGACCCTCGCGGGGATCGTGACCCTCGCGCTGGTGCCCACGGCGGCGTCGCTCGTGCTGGTGTTCGGGGTGGGGCTCGTGCTGCTCGCCGGCTGGCAGCTGGTCGCCCACGGGTTCGCCGTGGTCGAGGCCGGTCGGCTCTCGGCCCAGACCGGTCTGCGCATCGAGGCGGCCGGGCGCCGACGGCCGAGCGGGCCGGGGGGGTGGCCGGCCGTCGTCGCACTGCTCGGCGACCGGGGCGCGTGGGCCGCGAGCCTCTACGCGGTGCTCGGGATGTTCACGTCGATGATCGCCTTCGCCGTCGTCATCGTGCTGTTCAGCGGCGGTCTGGCCGGGATGGTGACCGTCGCGCTCGGGGTGTTCCCCGATCTGCTGGCGACCCGCTCGGCGGTCATCGACCTCGGGCTGGTGGTCGGTGGGGTGCTGGCGCTCTGGCTCGGCGCCGTGGCGGCCCAGGGGTTCTCGCTGCTTCAGGTGCGGCTCGGCCGGGCGCTGCTCGCCGACGGGCCGCGGGGCCTGCGGGCCGCCCGCCGCGACCAGGCACGGGCCGAGGCGGCACAGGCCGAGGCCGAGCAGCGGGCCGCCCACCTCGCCCAGACCCGCACCCAGGCGGTCGGTGCGGCCGAGGACGACCGCCGCCGCATCGAACGGGATCTGCACGACGGCGCCCAGCAACGTCTCGTCGCCCTCGGCGTCGAGCTCGGCACCGCGCGTCGGCAGGCCGTCGTCGACCCGCAGGTGGCGCTCGCCGCACTCGACCATGCGCACCTGGAGGTCAAGGAGACCCTCGCCGAGCTGCGCGACCTGGTGCGCGGCATCCACCCGGCCGTGCTCACCGACCGTGGGCTGGACGCCGCGCTGTCGGCGCTCGCAGCCCGCAGCCCGGTGCCGGTGAACGTCCAGGTGGACGATGCCGATGCGCTGACGGTGTGCGGCTCCTCGGCGCAGGCTGCGGCCTACTTCGTGGTGGCCGAGGCGCTCACCAACCTCGCCAAGCACGCCGGGGCCGCGCGTGCCCGGGTGGTGGTCGGGTGCGCCGACGGCCGCCTCCGGGTCGCGGTGCACGACGACGGACGCGGCGGTGCGCGGCTGGTGCCCGGCGGCGGCCTGGACGGGCTGCGGGCCCGGGTGGCGGCGTTGGACGGTTCGTTCGACCTGGTCAGCCCCGTCGGGGGTCCGACCGTGCTCACCGTGGAGGTGCCGTGCGCATCGTGATCGCCGAGGATTCGGTGCTGCTGCTCGACGGGCTGCGTCGGTTGCTGGAGGCCGAGGGGCACGAGGTCGTCGGCTACCCGACGGCGGATGCCGTGGTGGCCGCGCTGGGTGCCGACGCCGCGCTGCCGGACCTGCTCGTGACCGATGTCCGGATGCCCCCGACCCACACCGACGAGGGCCTGCGGGCCGCCGTCCACCTGCGCGCGGTGCACCCGCGGCTGGCCATCCTCGTGCTGTCCCAGTACGTCGAGCAGCGCTACGCCCGGGAGCTGTTCGCGGGTGATGTGCGCGGGCTGGGCTACGTGCTCAAGGACCGCATCGCCGATGTGGACGACTTCCTGGACGCCGTCGCCCGTGTCGCCGGCGGGGGCAGCGTGGTGGACCCCGAGGTGGTCGCCCAGCTGCTGGCCCGGTCCGGCGACCTGGCGGCGCTCACGGCACGTGAACGTGAGGTGCTCGCGCTCATGGCCGAGGGCCGGTCGAACGCCGCGATCGCCGAGCGGCTCGTCGTCGGGCTCCCCGCGGTGGAGAAGCACGTGACTTCGATCCTGCTCAAGCTCGGTCTGCCGCCGGACGCCGACGACCACCGCCGGGTGCTCGCCGTGCTGCGCTGGCTGGAGCACGGCCGCAC
>JAKLPK010000173.1 GCA_022013895.1 Cellulomonas sp.
CCTCCCGGTCCGCGAAGGCGGATCCCAGACGCGACTGGTACTGGTGGCGGCCGGCCCGCCCGGGCACCACCCCGGGGACCGCAGGTGCCGAGCCGAACAACTGGGCCTCGTTCTTCTCCGGCCCCGCATGGCAGTACGACGAGGCGACCGGCGAGTACTACCTGCACCTGTTCAGCCGCAAGCAGCCGGACCTCAACTGGGAGAACCCGCAGGTCCGCGAGGCGGTCTACGCGATGATGCGCCGCTGGCTGGACCGTGGGGTGGACGGGTTCCGGATGGACGTCATCAACCTCATCTCGAAGGTGACGTCCCTGCCGGACGGTGTGGTGGGGGCCGACGGGCTCGGTGACGGAAGCCCGTTCTACACGTGCGGCCCGCGCATCCACGAGCTGTTGCACGAGATGCACGAAGAGGTGTTCGCCGGACGATCCGGCGACCTGCTCACGGTCGGCGAGACGCCCGGTGTGTCCCTGGAGGACGCTCTGCTCTTCACCGATCCGGCCCGCGCCGAGGTCGACATGGTGTTCGCGTTCGAGCACGTGAACCTCGACCACGGCCCCGGCGGCAAGTTCGACCTGCGACCGGTGCGGCTCACCCAGCTCAAGGAGGTGATGGGCCGCTGGCAGACAGGGCTCGGCGACGTCGGCTGGAACTCGCTGTACTGGTCCAACCATGACCAGCCTCGCGTGGTCTCGCGCTGGGGTGACGAGTCGCCGGCCTGTGCCAAGGCGCTGGCCACCCTGCTGCACCTGCACCGCGGTACGCCGTACGTGTACCAGGGGGAGGAGCTGGGGATGACGAACGCCCACTTCACAGCCTTCGAGCAGTACCAGGACATCGAGGTCGTCAACCACGTCGCCCGCACCAGGGCGCTCGGGCTCGCCGACGATGCGAGCCTGCTGAGCGGGCTGGCTGCGATCAGTCGGGACAACGCCCGCACCCCGGTCCAGTGGGACGGTTCGGTCAGTGCGGGGTTCACGGCGGGGGAGCCGTGGCTGCCGGTCAACCCGAACCACACGACGATCAATGCCGCCGCCCAGCGCGACGACGAGACGTCGGTGCTGGCGCACTACCGGCGCCTCATCGCGCTCCGCCACGAGGAGCCGACGGTGGCCCTGGGCGACTTCACGATGCTGCTGCCGCGCGATGAGCAGGTCTACGCGTTCACGCGCTCGCTGGGGACCGATGTGCTGGTGGTCGCGGTCAACGTCGGCGCCGGACCGGTCGAGGTCGAGCTGGGGGTGTCGGTCGACGGCGCCCAGGTCGTCCATTCGACGCACCCGGACACGAGTGTGCCGGGTGCGGGCCCCCTCCGGCTCCGCGGCTGGGAGGCCGTCGTTCTGCGCCCGCAGCTCTGACACCCGGCCCGCCCGCCCCGGCGGATGCGTCCGGATCGCGGACCCGTGATCCATGATGCGAGACGGGGTCCGTGTCATGTGACACCTGCGGGTCCACGCGCTACCCTCGGCACATGGCAGAGAAGTTCCTCGTACTTACCCGGCGTGCCGGCTGACCTCCAGGTCCGCCAGCACGCCCGCCCCTCGTCCAGCCCGGGTCCCGGGCCGAGGGGCTTTTTCGTGTCCGGGCCCGATCACGCGGCGATGACGCCGCATCCGATCCGCTGCTTCCGCCAGTCCCCCAGGAGTCCACGATGGCCACCGGTCCCCATCCGGCACCGCCCCGCAGCGCACCGCGCGCGGCCGGCGCGAGCGTGCCCTACCCGTCCGCGCACCGGGTCGCACCCGAGAAGATGACGGGCGCCCAGGCGATCGTCCGTTCCCTGGAGGAGCTCGGCGTCGAGAACATCTTCGGGCTGCCGGGCGGCATGATCCTGCCGACCTACGACCCGCTGATGGACTCCACCAAGGTCCGCCACATCCTGGTGCGGCACGAGCAGGGCGCCGGCCACGCCGCCGAGGGCTACGCGCACGTCACCGGCAAGGTGGGGGTCGCGATCGTGACCTCCGGCCCCGGCGCGACGAACCTGGTGACGCCGTTGGCCAACGCCAACATGGACTCCATCCCGATGGTTGCGATCACCGGGCAGGTGGGCGCCTCGCTCATCGGGACCGATGCGTTCCAGGAGGCCGACATCGTCGGCGTCACGATGCCGATCACCAAGCACTCGATCCTGGTGAAGAACCCCGACGAGATCCCGTCGGCCATCGCCGCGGCCTTCCACATCGCCGCGACCGGCCGGCCCGGGCCCGTCGTGGTCGACATCGCCAAGAGCGCCCAGGTCGCGACCACCATGTTCAGCTGGCCGCAGGAGCTGGTGCTGCCCGGCTACCACCCGGTCACCAAACCGCACGCCAAGCAGGTGCGGGAAGCCGCCCGGCTGCTGGCCACCGCGCGTCGGCCCGTGCTCCTGGTCGGCGGTGGTGTGATCCGCGCCGGGGCCTCGGCCCAGCTGCGGGCCCTCGTCGACGCCTCGGGCGCCGCCGTCACCACCACGCTGATGGCCCGCGGCGCGCTGCCGGACAGCCACCCGCAGCACCTGGGCATGCCCGGGATGCACGGCACCGTCGCCGCGGTGGCCGCCCTCCAGAAGGCCGACCTCATCGTGGCGCTGGGCAGCCGGTTCGACGACCGGGTCACCGGTCAGCTGTCGAGCTTCGCGCCGAACGCCGCCATCGTGCACGCCGACATCGACCCGGCCGAGATCGGCAAGAACCGGGCCGTCGACGTCCCGATCGTCGGAGACCTGCGTGAGGTGCTCGCGGATCTGCTGCCCGAGCTGGAGCGTGAGCACGCCCAGCACGGCAAACCGGATCTGGGGGCGTGGTGGCGTCAGCTCGACGCCTGGCGCGAGACCTTCCCGCTGGGCTACGACGAGCCGTCGGACGGGCTGCTCGCCCCGCAGTACGTCACCCAGCGCATCGGTGAGCTGTCCGGACCCGAGGCGGTCTACGTCGCGGGCGTCGGACAGCACCAGATGTGGGCGGCGCAGTTCATCAACTACGAGCGACCCCAGTCGTGGCTGAACTCGTCCGGTCTGGGCACCATGGGCTACGCGATCCCGGCCGCCATGGGCGCCAAGGTCGGCGCACCGGACCGCACGGTCTGGGCGATCGACGGCGACGGCTGCTTCCAGATGACCAACCAGGAGCTGGCCACCTGCACGATCAACGAGATCCCGATCAAGGTCGCGATCATCAACAACAGCTCCCTGGGCATGGTCCGCCAGTGGCAGACCTTGTTCTACGAGTCGAGGTACTCCAACACCGACCTGCACACCGGTCACGGCACCATCCGGGTGCCCGACTTCGTCAAGCTGGCCGACGCCTACGGTGCGGTCGGCCTGCGCTGCGAGTCCAAGGCCGATGTGGACGCCACCATCAAACGGGCCCTGGAGATCGACGACCAGCCCGTGGTGGTGGACTTCACGGTCTCCCGCGACTCGATGGTGTGGCCCATGGTGGCCGCCGGTGTGAGCAACGACGACATCAAGTACGCCCAGGGCATCAGCCCGGCGTGGGACCGGGAGGACTGACCCATGAGCCGCCACACCCTGTCCGTGCTGGTCGAGAACAAGCCGGGTGTCCTCGCGCGCGTCGCGGGGCTGTTCGCCCGCCGCTCGTTCAACATCCACTCCTTGGCCGTCGGTCCGACGGAGCACGCCGAGATCTCCCGCATCACGGTCGTCGTCGATGTCGACGAGCTGCCGCTGGAGCAGGTCACCAAACAGCTCAACAAGCTGATCAACGTGATCAAGATCGTCGAGCTCGAGGACGAGTCCTCGGTCCAGCGTGAGCTGCTGCTCGTCAAGGTCCGTGCCGACAACGCCCAGCGCACCCACGTGCTCGAGGTGGTCCAGCTGTTCCGGGCCCACGTCGTGGACGTCGTCCCGGACGCCGTGGTCATCGAGGCCACCGGCGGCCCGGGCAAGCTCGAGGCCCTGCTCACCTCGTTGGAACCGTTCGGCATCCGCGAGATCGTCCAGTCCGGCACCGTGGCCATCGGCCGCGGCGCCCGTTCCATCACCGACCGCGCTCTCGAGCGCGTGGGCCGCAGCGCCTAACCAACCCGGAGGAGATCCACAGTGGCTGAGCTGTTCTACGACGACGACGCCGATCTTGCCGTCATCGCGTCCAAGAAGGTCGCCGTCATCGGCTACGGCAGCCAGGGGCACGCGCACGCGCTCAACCTGCGTGACTCGGGCGTCGACGTCCGCGTCGGCCTGCGCCCCGGCTCCGCCTCACGCGAGAAGGCCGAGAACCAGGGTCTGCGCGTGCTCGACGTGCCCGAGGCGGTGCGTGAGGCCGATGTCGTCGTGATCCTGGCGCCCGACCAGGCGCAGCGGCACCTGTACCGCGACGAGATCGAGCCGAACCTGCAGCCGGGCGCCGCCCTGGTCTTCGGGCACGGCTTCAACATCCGGTTCGGCTACATCAAGCCGGCCGCCGACCACGACGTCATCATGGTGGCGCCCAAGGGCCCGGGGCACCTGGTGCGCCGCGAGTACGTCGCAGGCCGTGGTGTGCCGGTGATCGTGGCCGTCGAGCAGGACGCATCGGGCGCCGCCTGGCCGCTCGTGCTGTCCTACGCCAAGGCGATCGGTGGTCTGCGGGCCGCGGGGATCAAGACGACCTTCACCGAGGAGACCGAGACCGACCTGTTCGGTGAGCAGTCGGTGCTCTGCGGCGGCGTCTCCCAGCTCATCCAGTACGGGTTCGAGACCCTCACCGAGGCCGGCTACCAGCCCGAGGTCGCCTACTTCGAGGTGCTGCACGAGCTCAAGCTGATCGTCGATCTCATCAACGAGGGCGGCATCACCAAGCAGCGCTGGTCGGTGTCCGACACGGCCGAGTACGGCGACTACGTGTCCGGTCCGCGGGTCATCACGCCCGAGGTGAAGGCGAACATGAAGGACGTCCTCACGGACATCCAGAACGGCGCCTTCGCGGAGCGCTTCATCGCAGACCAGGACGCTGGCGCCCCGGAGTTCACGGCGCTGCGCGAGAAGGGGCAGAACCACCCGATCGAGCCGGTCGGCCGCGAGCTGCGCAAGCTGTTCGCCTGGGTCAAGCCGGCGGACTCGGACTACTCGGAAGGCAGCGCCGGCCGCTGACCCGGACGGGGTCGCCCGCTGGGCGGCGCCCCCGGCCGCAGCGTCCATCGCTGGGCCGAACCTCGGATGCCCGGGACGGATCCCCGTCCCGGGCATCCGCGCACCCGGGCGGCACCCGCGCTGAACTGGCACGATGGCGCCATGAGCAACGAGGCGCAGGAACCCGGGACGCCCGCCGACGACGAGCTCGCCGCGCGGATCGTGACCTTCTGGCAGGCCGGCCGTCAGCGTCTGGGGATGGGCGACCTGGCGCCCGTGATGGGTACCGACGCCTCGGACTCCCTGGTCCCGACGACGTGGACGTTCGCCGACGCCGACGCGGCGGTCGAGTCGATCCTGGCGGGCCGCAAGAGGGCGACGAGCGCTGTGCTCGCAGATCTGGCCGACGTCGGCTCGGAGGGTGTCCCGGCCCGGGGCGACGTGGCGATCGTGCTGGACTCCGACCGCAACCCTCGCGCCCTGGTCCAGGCCGAGGAGGTCCGGACGGTCCGGATGGCCGAGGTGGACGAGGCCCACGCCGCGGCGGAGCTGGGCGTCGAGCGTTCGGCGCAGGCCCTGGTCGAGTGGCACGAGCACAACGACGCCGGGGTGAGCGACCCGGCGGTCCAGCTGCTGCTCGAGCGGTTCACGCTGATCTACCCCGGCCCACGATCCTGACCCCGGTGCCGGGCCGCCGCAGCTCGCGCGCGACCCGGCCCCAGGTCACCGGTCACGGCCGGTTGCCGCCCCCGCCGCCCTGCTGCTGACCGCCGCCCATCCCGGATGTCTCGGCCCCGGCAGTCCCGGTCGCCTCGACGGTGGCTCCGGAGGCATCGCCCGACTCGGCGAGCCCGCCGGTCGAGGACCCGGAGGCCGTGCCTCCGCTCACCAGCTGGTAGGTCTCGCCGGAGGTGATCGACGAGGACGAGTAGACGACGTTCTGCACCGTCTTGCTCGTGGTGAACGTCGCCAGGACCGTGCCGTCGGAGTCGAGCACCTGGAGCACGGTGCCCGCCTGCACGGCCTGGCTCAGCGTGAGTGACACGGACGACTGCGAGGAGCTGGACGACGGCGTCTGGGCCATCCCGGACGATCCGGCGGCCAGCAGCACACCGCCCGTCACGGTGAACGTGCCGTTGGCGTCGAGCGAACCGTTGCCGCTGTTCTCCGGACCGTTCACCACGACCGTGCCGCCGGTGACGGTCAGGTCGCCGTTCGAGTCCAGGCCGTCGCCGCCGGCGTCGATCACGAGCGTCCCGCCGGAGATGGTGGCGGACACCCCGGACTGGGCGGACATCGAGCCTTGTCCGGACGCGCTCGTATCGGTCGCGTTGAGGCCGTCGTCGGAGGCGACCACCGAGGTGTCACCGCCGGAGATCGTCACGGTCATCGACTCCAGACCTTCGTAGGAGTCGGTGATGGTGACCGTGCCGCCGGAGATGCCGAGGGCGCCGTCGGCGTGGATGCCGTCGTCACCGGCGGCCAGGGTGAGCGCGCCGCCCGCGACGGCGACCGCTCCGGTGGTGCCGATCGCGTCGTCGGCCGCATCCACATCGAGCGTCCCGCCGCCGATGACCACCGACACGTCGGCGTTCACGCCCTTGGGCGACTCGTCGTCGGCGACGCTCGTCCCGTGGCCGCCGCCAGCCACGACCGTCACGGTGCCGTCGGCGATGATGACGTCGGTGGTGGCCGTGATGCCGTCGTCGCCGGCGGTCACGTCGACCGTGCCGCCGGTGATGAGGACGTAGCCCATGGTCTCGTCGGAGTCCTGGTCGGACTTGAGGCCGTCGCCGCCGGCGTCCACCGTGAGGGTGCCGCCTTCGACGACCAGGAAGTCCTTGCCCCGGATGCCGTCGTCGGCGGCCTGCACGCTGATGGTCCCGCCGGTGATGACCAGACCGTCCTTGCTGGTGATGCCGTCGTTGTTGGCCGAGGTGACGGTCAGGGCGCCGGAGCCGCCGATGGTGAGGTCGGCCGTCGAGTACAGGGTCGCGTTGGGCAGGTCCGAGGTCGCCGTGTCGACCGCGGCCGAGGTGTCGCTGAGTGAGTTCGTCGAACCGTCGGCGAGCACGACCACGACCTCGTCGGCGTCGGTCACCTGGAGCGCGGGGGTGGTCGAGGAGGAGATCGAGGCGTCGTCGAGCACGATCGTGACGGCCCCGTCGTCGGCGGTGTCCACGATGATCGAGCCGTCGTCGAGGGTGCCGGTGAGCACGTAGGTGCCGGCCGCGGTGATCGTCACGGTGGAACCGTCGATGCTCACGGCGTCGGAGTCGGACGTGGCGGTCGAGCCGTCGAGCGTGATGCTGGTCGCGTCGGAGGAGTCCCAGGTGGTGTCGCCGGCGGTGTACTGCGCGTTGGCCGCCACGGCTGCCTCGACGGTCACGTTCCCGTCGGTGCTGGTGACGGTCGAGGTGACGGTCTGGTCGGTCTCGGCCTCGGCGGTGGTGGTCGAGCAGCCGGCAAGGACACCGGCGACCAGGACGAACGGGGCGAGGCGCTTGACGATGGCGGTGCGCATGGTGATCTCCTTGAGGTCAGGTGCAGGCCCGGAGGGCCCGGCTGTGGTCGAGGACCTGGCGGTCGAGGGTCCGCCGCCACGGGGTCGCAGGAAGGTCGGGGTGCAGGGCGGCCATCCCGGTGCCGTACTTCGAGACCCGCGTCGGTCTCAGGCCGTGGCGCCAGAGCACCCGGTCGGCCGAGGACGGGGTGGCGCCGGTCTTGGTCTCGACGACGGCGAGCCCGATGAGCGCGAGCCGCTCACCAGGTCGGTCGACGGCCGACCAGACGAGGTCGCGGTCGATGGTGACCCGGGACTCGGTCTGCGGCAGGTGCAGCGTCGTCCGCACGAACTGCGTGGTCAGGGTGGGTCGCAGGCCGGTCGGGTCGGCCAACGCGATGGTGGCGTCCTGGAGCACCTCGGCGACGAACTGCTCGCCGACCATGTCCAGGTCGGACGGCCGGTCCGACGGGTGCGCCAGCCGGTTCTTCACCGTCGAGCTGCGGGCTCCCCGGGTCTTGACCTCCACCCAGCACAGGTCGGAGTCGAGGTAGCTGCGGGTGCGGACCTTGAACCGGCGCCGCTGGCGTCGGGCCGCGGCGTGGTAGGCGGCCAGGTCGGGTGTGTCGAAGTAGACCGACCGGTAGCCGAACTCCCGTCTGCCCCCGATCTCGAGCATGCGGGTGCCGGGTTCGAGCTCGGCGAGCAGGTCGTCGATGTGCTCGACGGGGATCAGGTACTTGCGGTCCACCCGGGTCTGCAGGTCGGCGCGTTCGGTGAGCTCGGCGAGACTGATCCCGTCGAGAGGGTGGGCCTCCATGACGGCGGTCACCGGTCACCGCGCAGGGTGGTGCTGGCGGGGGCCGCCCAGCTCTGGCCGGGTGCCGGGACGCTCATCTCGCGCTGACCTGCGCGGGGCAGGGAGTAGCGGACGTCGACGGCGGTCGTGTCGTTCACCAGGTCCAGGCGGCGCACGGTGGCGCTGTGCACCCGGGCGCCGAGCAGTCCCTCGAGGTGGGCGACGAGGGCGCTCTCGTCGGTGATGGCCCGGTCGATCACCATGTCCTGGCGCCGGTGCCGGCTGAGCACCCAGCGGGAGTCGGCCAGCGCGAGGGCGGCGACGACCACGATGAGCAGGATGACGGTGGTGAGCAAGGTGGTGGCACCGAGCCCGCAGAGCAGCCCGATGGCGAGCGCTGCGAAGTAGTACGCGACCTCGTGCTGGTCGAGCTCGGCGCTCCGTAGCCGGATGATCGACAGCACCCCGAACAGCCCGAGGCCGAGCCCGGCTCCGACGGTGCTGGAGGCCAGCGCGGTGGCGACCGCGAACACCCCGACGTTGACTCCGACGTAGGCCACCACGAGGTCCCGGCGCCGGTGGCGTGGCAGATAGAGCGCGAACGTGAGGATCGCCACGGCAGCGAGGTCGAGTAGCAGCAGCGGGTAGTCCACGGTGTCCTCCTGAGGGGGTCGAGGTCCTCAGAGCACCAGCCGAATCCGTGAGTTCTCTGTGCGCGGCCTGAGGTGAGGTCCTGTGTTCAGCCATCCGTCACCTGGTGTTCATCTTCCGGTCGGCCACCGGTCGGTCTCCACCGCCGGGAGAGGAAGTCGGCTGTGTCCGATGGGCGAGATCCTCGTCCCGAGGCGTGGGACGGGCGGTACGCTTCCGGACATGGGTGCGCAGCAGATCGACCTGGCAGTGATCGCCGGTGACGGCATCGGGATCGAGGTCGTCGAACAGGGCCTGCTGGTCCTGGAGGCGGCACTCGGGAGCAGGTCACTGAGCACCACCGAGTTCGACCTCGGAGCCCGCCGCTGGCACGCGACGGGCGAGACCCTGACCGACGCCGACCTCGCGGCGATCCGCACGCACGACGCGATCCTGCTGGGCGCCGTCGGGGACCCGGGTGTCCCGTCGGGAGTCCTCGAACGCGGTCTGCTGCTCAAGCTGCGCTTCACGCTGGACCAGTACGTCAACCTGCGTCCCTCGAAGCTCTACGCCGGGGTGGCGTCCCCGTTGGCGGAGCCCGGCGAGATCGACTTCGTCGTCGTCCGCGAGGGCACCGAAGGGCCGTACGTCGGCAACGGCGGGGCGATCCGCGTCGGCACCCCGCACGAGGTCGCCAACGAGGTGAGCGTCAACACCGCCTTCGGTGTCGAGCGCGTCGTGCGCGACGCGTACGCGCGGGCTGCGGCACGTCCGCGCAAGAAGCTCACCCTCGTGCACAAGCACAACGTGCTGGTCCACGCCGGCCACCTGTGGCGCCGCACGGTCGAGGCCATCAACGCCGAGTTCCCCGACGTCACGACCGACTACCTGCACGTCGACGCGGCGACGATCTTCCTGGTCAAGGACCCGACCCGGTTCGACGTGATCGTCACCGACAACCTGTTCGGCGACATCATCACCGACCTCGCCGCTGCGATCACCGGGGGCATCGGCCTGGCCGCCTCGGGCAACGTCAACCCCGACCGGACCGCGCCGTCGATGTTCGAACCGGTCCACGGCTCGGCCCCCGACATCGCGGGCCAGGGCAAGGCCGACCCGACGGCCACCGTGCTGTCGGTGGCGCTGCTGCTCGAGCACCTGGGACTGGTCGACGAGGCCGCCAAGGTCGAGGCCGCCGTCGCGGCCGACCTGGCCGAGCGGGGGAGCCGAGTACGGTCGACGGCCGAGGTGGGACAGGACCTGGCCGCGCGCGTCGCAGGCTGATCCTCCCGCCCGTCGCTCCGTGCGACGAGCGTCTGTCACCCCGGCCGTCTCACCGGTACCGTCATCGCTGACTCCAGGTGAAAGGCCCCACGACTATGAGCACGACCTTGACCGCACCCACGGCCTTCGAGATCCACCGCACCGACCACCCGGTGCCCGCTGCGGAACGCGCCGCCCTGCTGGCCTCGCCCCGCTTCGGCACCGTCTTCACCGACCACATGGCCCGCATCACCTGGACCTCGGCCGATGGGTGGCACCACCGACGTGTGGAGGCGTACGGCCCGCTCCAGCTCGACCCGGCCTGCGCCGTGCTGCACTACGGGCAGGAGATCTTCGAGGGGATGAAGGCGTACCCGCACGCCGACGGCACGATCTGGACGTTCCGACCGGCGGCCAACGCCGCGCGCTTCGCCCGTTCGGCCGCGCGGATGGCGCTCCCCCAGCTCCCCGAGCAGGACTTCGTCGGATCGCTCACCGCACTGCTGTCGCTCGACCGTGACTGGGTGCCGGTCGGCGAGGAGATGAGCCTGTACCTGCGCCCCTTCATGTTCGCGTCGGAGTCGTTCCTCGGCGTGCGTGCCTCGCAGGAGGTCGAGTACCTGGTGATCGCCTCACCGGTCGGCCCCTACTTCGCCAAGGGGGTGCAGCCGGTGTCCATCTGGGTCTCCCAGGACTACCACCGCGCCGGTCCGGGTGGCACCGGGGCGGCCAAGTGCGGCGGCAACTACGCCGCGAGCCTGCTCCCGCAGACGCAGGCCTACGCCAAGGGCTGCGAGCAGGTGTGCTTCCTCGATGCGGTGCACAACACCTACCTGGAAGAGCTCGGCGGGATGAACATCATGGTGGTGGACGCCGACGGGTCGGTCCGCACCCCGCCGCTCACCGGTGACATCCTCGAAGGGGTCACCCGATCGTCCGTCCTGCAGCTGCTCACCGACGCCGGCCACGAGGTCCGCGAGGAGCAGATCGCCCTGGCGGACCTGCTCGCGGGCATCGCCTCCGGTTCGGTCGCCGAGGTGTTCGCCTGCGGCACCGCGGCGGTGATGACGCCGATCGGGCGGCTCGTCGGCGACGGGTTCGACACGACGGTCAACGGTGGTCAGGCCGGTCCGGTCACCATGTCGATCCGCGCCGAGCTCACCGACATCCAGTACGGCCGCCGCCCCGACCGCCACGGCTGGCTCCACCGCCTCGCCTGACACCCCATCCCCCTTCACCCCGTTCTCCGAGGCTGGGCAGGTTCTCAGCCTGCCCAGCCTCGGAGTGGCGCGGTGCGGGCGGTCGGGCGACGGGCCGCGTGCGGCGGGGCCAGCGGGCGACGGGGCCGCGTGCGACGCGTGTCGGCAGGGCGCGATGGGCTGGGCAACGGCGTGATGGTGTGCCACCATTCACGACGTGACCACCACCACCTCGGCGATCATCATCGTGTAGCGCGTCGGCCGCACTCGCCCGACGCGCAGACCTCCCGCACCCCGGGGGGTCTTTTTGTTGGTCCTGCACCCCTTGCGAAGGAAGTCCAGCCGTGAGCACGACGACGTTCCAC
>JAKLPK010000174.1 GCA_022013895.1 Cellulomonas sp.
GGACCGTGGCCGTCAACGTCTGCGGCACCGGGTCGGTGTACGCGATCGTCTCCACGTTCACCAGCACCCACCCCCGGTCCGGCTGCACCGTCAACACCGACGGAGCGATCGGCAGACGACGAAACTCCGACAGCACCTGCTCCGCCGTCGGATCCGGACCACCCGCACAGGTGACGCCCTCGACGAGCTCCCACGGCGACCAGTCCGCGTCCACCCCTGCCCGGGTCGACGCCCACCACGGGCGCAACGCCGGGGCGTCCCCGCACACGTCGGAGTGGTCGAAGGTCGGGTTCCCCGGGCACGGCCAGACCTGGTCGTGGCCCGCCGAGAACACACCGCAGATCTCCGCACGCAGATGCCGCACCAGCGCCGGCGCCACTCGACGAGTGACCGCGCCCGTCGGATCGAAGGAATCGGGCTGACCATCGCGGCGGTCGGTGATCTCGACGTCAACGGCGTTCCCCGACGCCCGCGCCTTCGCCTTGGCGGAGCCGGCACTCGTCTCGTCCGCGGGTAGCGACGCGACCTGCCCGGCGCTCGCGCCGCCAGTCAGCAGCAGTGGCAACGCGAGCGCGACGACCGCCAGGGGGCACCACCTCACGACGTGGCCCCGGCGGTCGGAACCGCGACGCCCTCGTCGAACCACTGACCTTCACGCAGCTGCCAGTCCGTTCCGACCAGGTGCATCACCACCAACAGCTGCCCCCGTGACGGCTCGAACGACTCCACCGCCGTCCCGTCGAGGCGGTGGACCACGGTGACCCCGTCCGCGTAGTCCATGAGCACTGCGTACGACAACGGGTTGAGCTCCTCGACCCGCGTCACTGCGACCTGCACCGAGGTCAGGCGCTCGACGGTCCCGTCGGCGAGCCCCTGCTGGGCCGCCTGCGTCGTGTTCGTGCAGAACTCGCACCCCGGCTCGCTCAGCGCCTGCCACTGGGCCCAGTCGTTGGTCTCCACCACGTACCGGTACAGGTCCCGCACGAACCACACCGCGGCGACCGAGGCGCCACGCTCACCGGTGTCCGCCCAGTGCTCAGGCAGCCCGGGCGACGCCACCGGCTCGGGCAAGGCCGGACTCGACGAGACCGACACCGAGGCCGCCGTCGGCGCCGCCCCACCCGGTGAGCACCCCGCCACCCCCACCAGAGCGACCATCCCGGCCAGACCCACCAGCCCGACCGGCCCCCGCATCCACGACTGCGGCCCAGACTGTGATCCCGACCGCATCCCCGGCCGTCGCCCCGACCCCAGCAGCCGTCCTGCCGTCACCCACCGTGCCCGACCCACGCGCGCCCCCGCCCGCCCACGCCGCCCACCGCCCGGGCGACCAGGGCACCGACCCTGGCACAGCCTCGCCGACGACGCGCCGAGTTCTCCACAGCCACGTACCAGTCGGGTTGAGGCGCCGCGGCCACGCAAGGCCCGGCGCCCTTCTCCGGATGCGGTTCAGCCCCGCCACGGGTTGATCAGCGCGATGCCCAGGTCGGTGAAGTCGGCGGTGTTGCGGGTTGCCAGTGGTGCTCCGAGGTGGGCGGCGTGGGCTGCGATCTGCCCGTCCTGCGCGGAGGGCTCGTGCCCTGCTGCCCGGGCCTTGGCTCGTAGCTGGGCGTGAGTGGCCGCGACCTCGGCGCCGTAGACCAGCACGCGCGAGTCCAGTCCGCGGATGGTCGCCTCGATCTGGGCTGCGATGCGCTCACGCCTGGCTCCTGCGGGCAGCAGACCCAGGCCGAACAGCAGCTCGTGGACCACCAGGGCCGGCATGTGCAGCTCACCGGCATGCGCGCGCATCCAGGCCAGGACCTGCGGATCGGGAGCAGGGCGCAGGGGCTCGGACCAGACGTTCGTGTCGACGACGATCACAGCGGCATGACCGGTCGCGGCGCCGTCCGCTCGGGCACGGGCAGCGTGACACCGCCGAGCTGCCGGCGCAGCTGCTCGCTGTCGTCCAGCCACGCCAGGACCGGGTCGACGGTGACTGCCGCCGACAGGATCTCGCGTGCTTCGGCTTCGACCGATCGGCTGTGACGCTCGGCGCGTTGACGCAGACCTTCCTTGACGTCGTCGGGCAGGTTTCGAATCAGGATCTGAGCCATGGCGCACCCCTCGTGGTGATATCGCCGATGATATCACCGAGGTGTGGAGAGTCGCCTTCCCCATGGTCGGGGCACCGAACCGCTGGGAGCCGGGCCCGCGCGCCTCCGCACGCACCGACCGGGCGCCCCGACCTTCCACAGGTGCGAAGGGCGCCCAGCCCGGCGCCGGGGTCTGGATGCCCCGCACCTCGATGCCCGGATCCGTCATCCCGGTGCTGATCCCGTCGACGCCCATCTCGCCGGACATCCGGAGGTCGGGACCTGCAGGCTTCGTTGCGCGGGCCCGTCTCGACCCTGGGCGCGGCGCGTGTCCTCGCCCGCCAGCATGGCGTGAAGGTCACGGCCCTGCTGCCTCGGTGGATCGAGCAGGCCGCCGCCGAAGGAGCAGCCGGCGACCAGGTGGTGCCGGTGGGTGAGCTGAGACGCCTCATCGCCCGGGCCGCGCGCTATCAGTCGGGCGGGGTGACGCAGGCGGCTCCTGCACCCTTGACGTCCTCCGGCCTCGCCGGGTCAGATGGCGGGCGGATGTCGAAATGTGACGTCCCCGTTCGTCGACCGGGTGTCAGTGACCGCTGGTGGGATGCCACCGCAGACCAAGGAGAGCGCCATGGCCGAGCAGTTCATCATCCTCATCGTCGAACCCGAGTGGGACCCTGCCACCGCCACCCAGGAGGACTGGGCCGCCGCGATGGCGGCCCACGAGGCCTTCGCCAAGGCCGTGGCCGCGGCCGGGGCGCGGATCCTGGACGGCGACGCGCTCATGCCGCCGCGCACCAGCACCCGCATCACCCCCGCCAGCTCCGGCGGCGAACCCGTCCTCACCGACGGGCCGTTCCCCGAGGTCAAGGAGGTGGTCTCGGGCTACTACAAGCTCGAGGTCGCCGACCGCGACCAGGCCCTCGCGCTCGCCGCGCAGTGCCCGACCGGTGGCTACGTCGAGGTCACCCCGGTGATGCCGACGTCGTGACGCAGGCCGTGGTCCCGTCCGACGGGACACCGGGGGACCCGTTCGCCGAGGCGGTGCGGTCGCAGTGGCCGCGCCTGCTCGCGGCGCTCATCCGGTTCACCGGCAGCCCCGAGCTGGCCGAGGACTGCCTGCAGGAGGCCTGCGCCCGTGCGCTCGACGTGCGCGAGCGCAGGCTCCTGCTCAACCCGGCCGCCTGGCTGACGACGACGGCGAAGCGGATCGCGATCGACCAGGTCCGCCGGGACGCGGCGCTGCGGGCCCGGTTGCCGCTGCTCGCCCAGCGGGACGAGGCCACGGTCGAACCCGCCCCGGATCCCCCCGGCGGTGACGACCGGCTGGAGCTGGTGCTGCTCGCCTGCCACCCCGACCTCAGCCCGGCGACCCGCCTCGCGCTCGCCCTGCGGTTCGTGCTGCGGGTCCCCACGCAGGAGGTCGCGGACGTGCTGCTCGTCGAGCACGGCGCGATGAGCGCACGCCTGACCCGTGCGAGACGGCAGGTCGAACAGCTCCCGCACGCTGAGCGGTCGCCGGGGGAGCTGGGCGCCCGGGTGGACGACGCACTCGCTGTCGTGCATGCCCTCTACACGCTCGGCCACACCGCACCCGACGGGCCGCAGGTGCGTCGGGGCGAGCTCACCGGGCTGGCCATCGCGCTGGCCCGGGCGCTGCGCCGGTTCGTGCCCGAGCACCGCGAGGCCGCCGGGCTGCTCGCTCTGGTGCTGCTCAGCGAGGCACGCGCCCCCGGGCGCGCGGGCCCCGGCGCGGCTCCGGTCGCGCTCGCCGACGCCGACCGCTCGACGTGGGACTCGGCGCTCGTCACGGAGGGTCTGCGGCACGCGACGTTCGCGCTGGCCGGTGGTGGACGCTTCGCGCTGCAGGCGGGGATCGAAGGGCTGCACGCCCAGGCACCCTCGTGGGAGCTCACCGACTGGGCCGCCGTGCGGGTGCTGTACGACGGGCTGGTCGCACAGTGGCCCGCACCGTCCGCGCGGCTGGCCAGGGCCGTCGCGATCGCGTACCAGGTCGGACCCGTCGCCGGGCTCGCCGCCGTCGACGAGCTGGAGCAGGGCGGTGTGCTGCGGGGTGACGTCAGCGCCGTCCGGGCCCACCTGCTGCGACTCGCTGGTGAGGACGCCGCAGCCCGCGAGGCCTACCAGGCAGCCATCGCGGTCGAACGCAACGAGGCGCTCCGGGCGTTCCTCGCGGAGGCGTCGGACGCTCTGCCCGGAGCCTGACTGTGGTCCGCGTCGGGCTCGGCGGCGGCCGACGGGGCGGTCGGCACCCGCCCGTCCGGCAGCACCGACCGGGCCCGCAGCCACCAGGTCACAGGCGATGGCCCGGGTGACGACCGCCGGAAACACCCCCATCGGCAGGGAGTCGGTGGTAAACCGAACTGTTCACGTGGCGGGCGGCCCGACGCCGTCCGTCGAGGGACAACTCCCCGGGGGTCGACGATGTGCAGCTGGTGGTGCCCTGCGAGCCGGATCGCGCCTGCGGGCGTCCCAGACCGCCGCGAGCAGTGTGCGGAGGCGAGATGACCAGCGTGTCCGCCCAGGAAGCCTTCATCCCGCTCGCGCGCCCGCTCCTCGGGGAAGAGGAGGCGCAGGCCGCCAGCCGCACCATCATGAGCGGCTGGGTCATGCAGGGGCCCCAGGTCGCGGCCTTCGAGACGGAGTTCGCCGCGTTCGTCGGGGCGGACCACGCCTGTGCGGTGTCCAGCTGCACGACGGCGCTCCACCTGGGGCTCATCGCCGTCGGCGTCGTCCCGGGGGACGAGGTCGTCACGGTGAGTCACTCGTTCGTGGCCACCGCGAACAGCGTGCGCTACTGCGGCGCTACTCCGGTCTTCGTCGACATCGAACCAGGCACGTTCAACATCGACCCCGCTCTCGTCGAACGGGCCATCACGCCCAGGACGCGCGCCCTCCTCGTCGTGCACCAGATGGGGATGCCCTGTGACCTGGCGGAGATCGTCCGCATCGCCCGCAGCAGAGGGCTGGCGGTCGTCGAGGACTGCGCCTGCGCCATCGGCAGCGAGATCCGCTGGGACGGGCAGTGGCAGCGGATCGGCCGGCCGCAGGGCGACGTCGCGTGCTTCTCGTTCCACCCCCGCAAGGTGATCACCACCGGCGACGGCGGGATGATCACGACCAACCGCAGCGACTGGGACGAGCGCTTCCGCCTGCTCCGGCTGCATGGCATGAGTCAGTCGACCGCGCAGCGTCACGGCTCGCCAACCGTGACCTTCGAGTCCTACGACGTGTTCGGCTACAACTACCGGATGACCGACATCCAGGCGGCGATCGGTCGTGAACAGCTCAAACGACTGCCGGGGATCGTCGAACGGCGCCGCGCCCTCGCCGACCGCTACCGGCGCCTGCTGGCAGACGTCCCCGGTCTCGTCCTCCCGGAGGAACCGGCGTGGGCCCGCAGCAACTGGCAGAGCTACTGCGTGCGCCTGCCCGACGGCTGCGACCAGCGCCAGGTGATGCAGGAGCTGCTGGACCAGGGCATCGCCACCCGGCGCGGGATCATGGCCGCGCACCGCGAGCCGGTGTACCGCACGGAGCCGTGGTCCTGCGGGAGCGGACCCGGGGCGTGCGGGTGCGCCGTCGGGACCTGCGCGCGCCTCGTCGAGAGCGAGCGGGCCCAGGACCGCACCATCGTGCTGCCGCTGTTCCCGCAGATGACCGACGGCGAGCAGGACCGCGTCGCAGAGGCCCTGAGGGCGAGCTGTCTGCTCGGACCGTGAGGCGACACCAAGGACATGCAGGCGGCGCGTCGACGGGGACGCGCAGCTGGGAGCCGACGCTGGGAGGACATGCTGTGGACGACGGGCCCCGGAAGGTCATGATCACAGGCGGGGCCGGGTTCATCGGCTCCGAGCTCTCACACCAGGCAGTCGCGCGTGGCTTGACGGTCGAGGTGGTCGACAACCTCGTCAACGGCAACCCCGAGTACCTCGCGGACCTGCCTGCGGACCGTTGCCGGCTGTCGGTGGCCGATGTGCGGGACCGCGACGCGATGCGTGAGCTCATGGCCGGGTGCGACGTCGTCTATCACCTCGCCTGCCTCGGTGTACGCCACTCCATCCACTCGCCGATGGACAACCACGACGTCAACGCCACCGGGACGATCGGACTGCTCGAGGTGGCGAGAGAGCTCGAGGTGAAGCAGCTCGTCTACACCTCGAGCGCAGAGGTCTACGGTTCGGCGTGCCGGGGACCGGTGGTCGAGGAGAACGAGCTGGCGCCGACGAACCCCTACGGGGCGGCCAAGCTCGGAGCCGAGAGCTACGTGAGGTCGTTCCACACCTGCTACGGGCTGCCCACGGTGGTGCTCCGGCTCTTCAACGCCTTCGGCCCGCGTGAGCACCATGAAGGCGACTGCGGGGAGGTCATCCCGAAGTTCCTGCTGCGCGCCCTGGCCGGGCGGCCGTTGGTCGTCTTCGGCGACGGGACCCAGACCCGTGACTTCAGCTTCGTGGCAGACACCGCCCGGGCGATCCTGGAGGCCGGGTTGCGTCCCGCCGCCGTGGGGCACGTCATCAACGTGGGATCCGGCTTCGAGACCAGCATCAACGATCTCGCCAGGATGGTCATCGACGTCGTCGGGAATCCTGAGGTCGAGGTCGTCCACGAGGCGCCCCGCCCTGCGGACATCGCGCGGATGTGCGCGAACGGGACGAAGGCCCGCGACCTCCTCGGCTACACCCCCGAGGTGGCGCTTGCCGACGGGCTGCGCCGCCTGAACGACTGGTACGCGCAGGAAGGCATGACTTTCGAGAGCCTTCTGATGGACGAGTGCGTCCACAACTGGGTGGGCGACGAGGTGGCCGCGACGGCCGGCCGTCGCGGTGCCGCCGGCCGCCTCAGCCCAGGCCCTCAGCTGCCAGGGCGTCGGTGAGCAGTCCGACGAGTGCCTCGAGCCGCACGTCGACGGCGGAGGCGGTGTCCACCTCCGGCGCCCCGTCCAGCGCCCGGGCGGCCAGCCCGGACTTGGCATCGATGAGCTCGGCGATCTTGGAGTCGATGGTGTGCGCGGCGATGATCCGCCACGCGGTGACGGGTTCGGCCTGGCCGATGCGGTGGATGCGGTCGATGGCCTGGGTCTGCTCGGCGCTGGTCCAGGACAGCTCGGCGAGCACCAGGTTGGAGGCGACTTGGAGGTTGAGCCCCACACCCGCGGCCATGAGGGAACAGACCGCGATCGACACCTCGGGGTCGCCGGTGAACGCGGCGATGTTCTTCTCGCGCACCTTGGGCGTCTGGTCGCCGCGGATCGAGGCGTACCGGATGCCGCGCTGGGCGAAGGTCTGCTCGGCGGCGTCCATGACGTCGACGTGCTTGGCGAAGAACACCACCTTGCCGACGTTGCGGGCGAGCTGCTCGGTGTAGTCGGCGGCCAGCCCGGCCTTGGCCTGGCCGATGCGGCGGACCATGGTGAACACGTTCTCGCCGCCGGTCTGCGAGCTCGACTCCTTGAGCTCCGAGGCCGCCACGCGGCGGACGATCTCGTGGTCGATCCCGTCCACGGCCACCTCGCCGTGACGCGCCTGCACGGCGGCCCGGTACCGCCCGACCAGCCGGTGCGCGAGCGCCGTCTCGGCGGCCCGGATCGAGCGGCCGGCCGCATCGTCGAGCTCGACCGGCAGGTCCGCCACCCGACGGGCCGGGATGTCGGCGACCACGTCGACCTTGCGACGGCGCACGATGCCCATGTCGATGACGCTCGCCCGCGCGGCGGCGGAGAATCCCGGATCGGCGGGGGTGAGCCCGGTCTCCTCGAGGGCGGCCATCAGTGCGCCCACCGGCATGGTGTCGTCGATCCAGCCGAGGAACTGCCAGATGGCCCGGAAGTCCTCGATGTCGTTGATCAGCGGGGTCCCGGTGAGCGCCATGAGCAACGGCCGGCCGGTGCGGGTGCGGATCCGCTCGGACAACGTCAGGACGTGCTGCGAGCGCTGGGAGCCCTTGTTCTTGATGAAGTGCGCCTCGTCGACCACCATGCCGCGAAAGCCCAGGTCGCCGAGCCAGCCGACGTGCCGGTCCAGCAGCTCGTAGTTGACGATCACGATGTCCGCGAACCCGTCGACCCGGTCGCCGTCGCCGTGCACGACGGTGGACCGACGCTGCGGGGTCCACAGGCTCACCTCGTGCGCCCAGTTGGTCTTCACCACGTTGGGCGCCACCACCAGCAGCGGGTAGGCGTTGGCCGCCTGGGCGGCGAGCAGCGCCTGGGCGGTCTTGCCGAGCCCCGGTTCGTCGGCGAGCAGGTAGGTGCGATGGCCGCCGGCGGTCGCGGCGACCACCTGGGCCTGGTGCGGCATGAGCTCTCGGCC
This sequence comes from Cellulomonas sp., assembly GCA_022013895.1. Lineage (GTDB taxonomy): Bacteria > Actinomycetota > Actinomycetes > Actinomycetales > Cellulomonadaceae > Cellulomonas. Next base: position 8,405 of record JAKLPK010000174.1, read on the forward strand.
CGGGGGAGCGGACACCCAGCGCGGTTCGGGCAACGCCATGCACGCCGGTGCACCGGTGGCTGCGCGCTCGAAGGACTGGAACAGCGGTTCGAGCAGCTCCCAGCCGGCCAGCCGGCGGGGACGCGCCGCGATCCGCTCGGCCGCGGCCTCGAAGTCCGGGGCCAGGAACGGGTTGGCGAGCTGACGGGCGACCACCGACCGGGGCACCACCCGGGGCTCGGCA
>JAKLPK010000175.1 GCA_022013895.1 Cellulomonas sp.
GGGCGTCCTGCTCGCGGTGCAGCTCGTGTTCACCTACGCGCCGTTCATGAACTCCTGGTTCCGCTCGGCACCCATCACACCCCGGGACTGGGCACTCACGGCCGGGCTCGCCGTCGTCGTGTTCCTGCTGGCCGAGGCTGCGAAGGCCCTGACCTGGCGGCTCGCACGCCCCGTCCGCTGACCTGGGCGTCCGCAGCGTCCCGGCCCCGCTCCGGCACCGTCAGCCCCGCTCCGGCACCGTCAGCCGAAGGTCGACGACGGTCACTGCGCGTCGAGGTCCCGGGCCAGCAGAGCCGCCAGCTCGTCGAGGGCGCCGTCGGCGGCGTCGTCCGGTGCCGACAGCACCACCCGGTCCCCCTGCTTGAGGCCCAGGGACATCACCATGAGGACGCTCGCGGCGGGCACGGCGGGCCCCCCGTCACGGCCGATCGACACCTCGTGCCCGGCTGCCGCCGCAGCCTGGGTGAAGAGCGCCGCCGGGCGGGCGTGGAGCCCGCTCTGGGAGCCGATGGTCGCGACACGTGTAGGCATGGCCGTCCTCTCGTCGCCCCGGCGGCAAAGAAAAAGACCTGGCGCCCGAAGGCCCCAGGTCTTGCCCACCGAGTGGTCACAATCCTTTGATGTGATTCAACCCGTCGTCGGCGACGACGTCAATTCGTGCCGTTGCCCGGACCAGCCGCCCGGACCACGAGAGCCTGGCCGGGCACGGCCCGACCCGACGGGTCCCAGCCGAACCGTACGACCTCGTGACCGTCGGGGCCGGAGCGCACCACCGTGACGCTCGCATTCGGCAATGAGGTCGCCGGATCGATCCCCCGCTGGGTGAGGTGGGTGAGCAAAGTCACTCCGTGGCTGACCACGAGGACCGCGCCACCCTCCGGGTGGGCGGCCTCGATCCGTCCGAAAGCCCGCCGCACCCGCGCCTGGTAGACCGCACCGGACTCCCCTCCCGGCAACGCCCCATAGCTGCCGTCGCGCACCCCGGCGAACAGCGCCACCGGGTCGACGATCGCCCACAGCTCACGTTCGGGACGAGCCTCGTACTCACCGAAGCTGAACTCCATCAGATCGTCGTCGCAGGTCAGAGCGACATCGGGATGGGCCTGAAGGATCTCCCGGGCGGTCGCGACGGTCCGTCCCGACGGGCTGGACCACGCTGCGACGAACGGCACATCGGCCAGTGCCCGCGCGGTCGCCCGGACCCCCGACCACCCGTCATCGGTGAGGTCGGAGTCGCACCAGCCCTGCAGCCGCACCTCGTCGTTGTACCTCGTCCGGCCGTGCCGCACGAGGTACCAGGTGAGTGGACGAGTGGACGACATGGCGACCGATGCTAGACGCCCGGCGGGGCTTTACACGATCTGGGGCAAGGCGCTACCTTGCACGCAGAGCGCCCAGGGCGCTCTGCGTGAGTCTGGGATTGTTACTGCGGTTCAGGCAAGACCCGAGCTCCGTCGATCGGCCCACCAGGGGTGGACCAGGTCGTGCGGACTTGGGTCTTTTTTGTTGCCCGTGGGCATTCCCCTCACCAGCGCGACGACTTCGGTTCGAGGAGGAATCGTGGCATCCGCCAGCAAGTACGAGAAGGTCGCCTCAGATGTCCTACGTGGCGTCGGCGGTCCGTCGAACATCACATCGGTCACCCACTGCGCCACCAGGCTGCGCTTCGTCCTGGTCGACCGCGACAAGGCCGACAAGGCCGCCGTCGAGGCCACCCCGGGTGTCATCACCGTGGTCGAGGCCGGGGGGCAGTTCCAGGTCGTCATCGGCAACACCGTGGCCAACGTCTACGAAGCGCTCACCGAGTCGGGCGGCGTGACGTCCGCAGGCGAGGGCGGGGCGTCCGGCAGCCTGCTGGCCCGCGCGATCGACCTGGTCACCAGCATCTTCACCCCGTTCCTGTGGGTGCTCGCCGGAACCGGTCTGCTCAAGGCCCTGCTCGCCGTGGTCGTCAAGATCGCGCCGTCCTTCGCGACCACCTCGACCTACGCGATCTGGTTCACCACGGCCGATGCGGTGTTCCAGTTCCTGCCGCTGCTGCTCGCGATCACCGCAGCCAAGCGGTTCAAGGCGAACCAGTTCGTCGCCATCGCCCTGGCCGGTGCGCTCATCTACTCCTCGACGATCGCGGTGATCGCCGGGCCGGACGGCACGAGCCTGACGCTCAAGGGGTTCGCCGACGCCGGCGGCTCGCTGACCTTCCTCGGCCTGCCCGTCGTCATGATCAGCTACCTGTCGGGCGTCATCCCGATCATCCTGGCCGTCTGGGCGCAGGGCTACATCGAACGCTTCTTCACCAAGGTGCTGCCCGAGGCCCTGCGCAACTTCCTCACCCCGATGCTCACCTTGATGATCGTGGTGCCGCTCACCTTCCTGGTCATCGGCCCGCTGTCGGACTACCTGGGCCAGGGGCTGTCGGCTGGCGTGAACTGGTTCTGGGGTCTGTCGCCGGTCATCGGCGGCGCGCTCATGGGTGCCTTCTGGCAGGTCTTCGTCATCTTCGGCGTGCACTGGGGATTCGTCCCGCTCATCGTGCAGGACCTGTCCATCCAGGGGTACTCGCTGCTCACCGGACCGCTGTTCGCGGCTGTGCTCGCCCAGTCCGGTGCCGCGGCGGCCGTGTTCCTCAAGACGAAGAACCGCCAGCTCAAGGAGGTCGCCGGCCCGGCGACCATCTCGGCGTTCCTGGCCGGGGTCACCGAACCGGCCATCTACGGTGTCACGCTGCGCCTGAAGAAGCCGTTCATCTACGCGTGCATCGGCGGCGCGGTGGGCGGCGCGATCGCCGCCGCGGGTGGTTCGGCCGCCGAGGGCTTCGTGCTTCCGGGCGCCATCACGTTGACGGCCACCATGAACGTCGGCAACTTCGCGCTGCAGCTCATCGGCACCGGGGTCGCCATCGTGATCGCCTTCGTCCTGACCATGACGCTCGGCTTCACCGACCTGCCCACGACCGGGGCGACCACCCCGGCCGAGGGCACAACGCCCGAGGGGGTCAAGGTCATCCTCCCCGTGGCCGGTGAGGTCGTGCCGCTGTCCCAGGTGCCGGACAAGGTGTTCTCGTCCGGGGCGATGGGGCACGGGCTCGCCATCCTGCCGACCGAGGGCAAGGCCTACGCCCCCGTCAGCGGGACGCTCGTCACCGTCATGCCGCACGCCTTCGGCATCCGGGCCGACAACGGCCTGGAGGTCCTCGTGCACATCGGCCTGGACACCGTCGAGCTCGGCGGGACCCACTTCAGCCCGAAGGTCGAGGCCGGTCAGCGGGTGAGCGCCGGTGACCTCATCGACGAGTTCGACATCGACGGCATCCGCGCGGCCGGGTTCGACCCCACCACCGTGCTCATCGTCACGCAGCAGGGTCGCTTCAGCCAGGTCGTGCCGGTCGCTGCCGGTCCGGGCCAGGCCCGCGAGCCCGCGCTCGACCTCGTCGGCTGATCCGCCGTGCGGCCGGGGAGGGGCGGGAGCTCCTCCCCGGCCGCACCCCCAGGAAGGACCCACCATGAAGTACGACACGCTGCACCCGTTCCCCCCGGAGTTCCTGTGGGGCGCGTCCACCTCCGGCTACCAGGTGGAGGGCGCCTGGGACGCCGACGGCAAGGGGCCGTCGATCGTCGATGCCCGGACCGACTTCCCTGCCGGGACGGCCGACTACACGGTCGCCTCGGACCACTACCACCACGCGGAGGAGGACGTCGCCCTGTTCGGTGAGCTCGGGCTCACGGCCTACCGGTTCTCCATCCAGTGGAGCCGGGTGATCCCCGACGGGGACGGTGTGGTGAACCCCGCCGGGATCGCCTTCTACCACCGGCTCATCGACGCCCTGGTGGACCAGGGCATCGAACCGGTCGTCACCCTCTACCACTTCGACCTGCCGCTGGCGCTCGCCGAGAAGGGCGGCTGGGGGTCGCGGGCCACCATCGACGCGTTCGTGCGGTACGCGCAGGTGCTCTACCGCGAGTTCGGCGACAAGGTCCGCTACTGGCTCACCATCAACGAGCAGAACATGATGGTGCTGTACGGCCAGTCCCTGGACATCCTGGACGGGCCGGCGAACCGGGGCGTCAACGTCTACCAGAAGAACCACCACATGCTGCTCGCGCAGGCGCGGGCGATGACGCTGCTGCACGACACGGTCCCCGGCGCCCTCATCGGGCCGGCGCCGAACATCGCCTACGTCTACCCGGCCTCACCGCGCCCCGAGGACGTGATCGCTGCCGATGACTTCAACGCGATCCGCAACTGGCTCTACCTCGACGTCGCCGTGCACGGCCGGTACCACCCGGTCGCCTGGGCCTACCTGGAGGCCAAGGGGCTGACGCCCGTGGTCGAGGCCGGAGACGACGAGATCATGGCCGCCGCCCACCCCGACTTCCTGGCGTTCAACTACTACGCCACGCACACCGTCGCGGCGCCCGCCCCCGACGGGTCGGTGTCCGATCCCTCCGACATGGACCAGCAGATCGCGGTAGGCGAGGCCGGGGTGTTCGCCGCCGTCTCGAACCCGTACCTGCCGAAGAACGCGTTCGGCTGGGAGATCGACCCGGTGGGCTTCCGGATGACCTTCCGGGCGATCTACGACCGGTACCACCTGCCGCTGCTGGTCACCGAGAACGGTCTGGGGGCGTTCGACACGCTGGAGCCCGACGGGACCGTGCACGACCAGTACCGGATCGAGTACCTGGCCGAGCACATCGAGCAGATCCAGTGGGCGATCAGCGACGGCGTGCAGGTGCTCGGGTACTGCCCGTGGTCGGCGATCGACCTGGTCAGCACTCATCAGGGGGTGGCCAAGAGGTACGGGTTCATCTACGTGGACCGCACCGACGACGACCTGCGCTCCCTGTCCCGGCACCGTAAGGACAGCTTCGCCTGGTACCAGAAGGTGATCGCGTCCAACGGCCTGCCCGGCTGAGTCGCACAGCCGCGGTGCGGGCCCGCTCTTGACCGGGCCCGCACCGCGCGACGAAGGTGCAGGCGCTGCCTGCGACGAAGGAGGAGGCGCGTGAAGGTCCGCAAGGTCTTCAACAACAACGTGGTGCTCGCCGTCGACCACCACGACGCCGAGCACGTGCTGCTCGGCCGCGGGCTGGGGTTCCAGGTGACCCCGGGCACCCCGGTCGACGAGTCCCTGGTCGAGAAGCGGTTCGTCGTCTCCGACCAGGCGCACACCCCCGAGAAGCTCGCGGCATTCGTCGCGGAGATCCCGCTCGCGGACATCGAGGTCACCGAGGAGATCCTGCGCACCGCACGTGAACGGCTCGGCGCCCACGTCGCGGACCATGTGCTGGTGCCGCTCGCCGACCATGTGAGCTTCGCGTTGCGGCGGGTCCGTGAGGGCGCTCCCGCGATCGAGTACCCGCTGCGCTGGGAGGTGAAGCACCTGTACCCCGCCGAGGTGGCCTTCGGCCGGGAGGCGCTCGAGATCATCGCGCGCCGCACCGGAGTCGTGCTGCCCGACGTCGAGGCGGTGCCCCTCGCCCTGCACTTCGTCAACGCCCAGTTCGGCACCGATCTGGACTCCACCGTGCGGATGACCGAGGTGCTCGGCGAGATCCTCGGTCTCATCCAGGCCACGTTCGCCGTGGACATCGACGCCGAGTCGGTCGCAGTGGCGCGGTTCGTCACCCATCTGCGCTACCTGTTCCTGCGCGAACGGCACGGCGGCCTGCTCTCGGGGATGGCCGATGATCTGCCCGACACCGTCCGGACGGCCCGCCCACGCGAGTTCGCCTGCGCCGAGAAGGTGGCGGCACTGCTCGGCGAGCGCTACGGCTGGACCCTGACCGGTGAGGAGCTGCTCTACCTCGCCCTCCACGTCTACCGGCTCACCGCCCCAGGGCCGGTGTCCGCATGAACAGGGCCGATGAGCTCGCCACCCGTCTGCTGGGGCTGGTCGGCGGGCCGGACAACGTCGTGGAGCTCACCCACTGCTGGGCGCGGCTGCGATTCGTGCTGCGGGACGAGGCGATGGCCGACGACCATGCGATCGGCGCTCTCGACCAGGTGGCGGTCGTCGTGCGGCAGCACGGCCAGCTGCAGGTGGCCCTCATGCGCGGGCTGCTCGAGACCTACGACGCCCTGCGGTCCCAGCTGCCCTGAGGCGTCGTCGTCCCGGCCGGGCGGAGCGATCCGGCCGGGACGGACGAGCCACCCGGGCAGGAGACGAGCGCGGGCCGGCGGGGCGAGCGCCCCGCCGGCCCGCGCGAGCGTCGGTCAGCTCGCGCTACGCCCCCGCTCGACGGCCGGCTCCGCGGCCGGCAGCGCGGCGATGATGTCGTCCACC
>JAKLPK010000176.1 GCA_022013895.1 Cellulomonas sp.
CTCCGACCGCGACCAATCTGCTGGGCCTGGTCAAGCATGTGGCGAGCGTGCAGCTCGGCTACTTCGGCGCCGTGTTCGGCCGCCCGAGCCCGCGCGACCCGTTGCCCTGGGACCTCGACGACGCCGAGCCGGACGGTGACATGTACGCGTTCGCCGACGAGACCCGGGCGCAGGTGCTCGACCTCTGGGAGCACTCGGCGGCGCACTCCGACGCCACCATCGAGGCGCTCGACCTCGACGCCGTGGGGCATGTGCCCTGGTGGGGCGAGTACGGCCAGGACGTGACCTTGCACCGGGTGCTCGTCCACATGGGCACCGAGGCGGCCCGGCACGCCGGCCACGCCGACCTGTGCCGCGAGCTGATCGACGGCGCGATCGGGTACGCCCCGGGCAACCCCAACCTGCCCCGGAGGACGGCGGTCGACTGGTCGGCGTATCGCTCCCGCGTGGAGCAGGCGGCGCGGGCCGCTGCCGGGCTCGACGGCTGATCGGTCGGGCCCGACCGGGGTGAGCAACGCCGTCCGATCAGCGCCCGTCCGATCGCCCGCCTCGCCTCAGCGCCGTCCGATCAGCCCCAGTCCGCCCGCCCGCCTCGCCTCAGCGCCGCTCGATGAGCGCCGCCGTCACCGCCCGGGTGCCGGCCCGCACGGCCTCGGGGGTCGCACCCGCGGCCTCCAGCACCAGACGGGTCGCGCCGACGATGGGCGCGGCGTCGATCACCACGGGGACGGCGTGCGGAGCCTCGACCGCGATGAGCGCGCGCACCTGGTCCAGCAACCGGGCATCGCCCGAGGTCAACACCCCCCCGCCCAGCACGACGGGCACCTCGCGCTGATCGAGCCCGAGCCGGCGCAGCGCGGCCACGGCCATGGTCGCCACCTCCCGCGCCAACCGGTCGACGATGGAGGCGGCGACGTCGTCACCCTCGCGGGCCAGACGCAGCACGAGCGGGGCCAGGCTCGCGAGCACGTACTCCTCGAGGAAGCCCAGGTGCAGGTCCTCGATGAGCTGGGGTATCGAGGCCACGCCGAGCGCACGGGGCACCGCCTCGACCAGGGCCGTCGGCTCACCGCGTCCGTCGACGGCGCGGGCCGCGAACCACAGGGCCGATGAGCCGAGCGAACCGCCGCCGCCCCAGTCTCCGGAGATGGCGCCGAGGGCGGCGAACCGGGCCACCTCGCCATCGGCCCGGACGGCGAGCGCGTTGATCCCGGTCCCGCAGACGACGGCCGCGGCATCCGGCTCACCGGTCCCGGCCCGCAGCAGGGCGAACAGGTCGTTGTCGGCGTGCAGAGCGGTGCGGGCCCAGGGCCGGTCGGCCACCGCGTGCTCCAGCGCCTGGATCTCGACGGGCAGGTCGAGCCCGGACAGGTAGAGGTGCGCCCCCTCGACCGGGGCAGCCGCGGCCACCCGGGTGACCAGGTCGTCGATCACCTCGACGGCCGGTGCCAGACCGATGAGCTGGGGACTCGACCGCGGGCCGCGGGCGTAGCCGAGCAGCTGTCCGTCGATCGTGAGCGCGACCGCATCGGTCTTCGAGCCCCCGCCGTCGACCGCGACCAGCACGCCCTGCCGGCCGTCCGGCCCCGATACGCCGTGTCCGGGCTCCCCGGACGATCCCGTGCGTGCCGGACCCATCACCGAGCCCACGCGAGGTGGTCGCGGTTGGCGGCCAGCAGCAGATCGGTCGCCCGCTCGGCGCGCTCCCACTGCCCGACGAGCGGATGGGCCAGCAGCGCGGCCCGCACCCGGTCCCGCCCGCCGTGCACGGCCGCGTCCAGCGCGAGCCGCTCGTACCCGGCGACCGCACCGATCAGCCCCGCGATCCCGTCCGGCAGCGGCGCCACGGCCAACGCCTCCACCCGATCCCCGTACACCCGCGCCGGCACCTCGATCACGTGGTCCTCCGGCAGAAACGGCAGGATTCCGCCGTTGCGCAGGTTGACCACGCGCACGTCCCCGGAATCCTGGTGCAGTGAGGCCAGGAGCTCGACGGCGGCCTCGGAGTAGAACGCGCCGCCGCGGCGGGACAACGCCTCGGGTTTGGTGTGCTCGGCCGGGTCGGCGTAGATCTCCAGCAGCTCGCGCTCGACCTCGAGCACCTCCTGGGCGCGGGTGGGCCGGCCGATCTGCTCGCGGAGCACCTCGTCGTGCGCGTAGTAGTAGCGCAGGTAGTACGACGGGACGTTGCCCAGCAGCGACAGCAGCGCGGGGGCGAGCTCGACCTCCTGCGCCAGCTCGTCGAGCCGGGTGGTGAGCCAGCCGGGCAGCACATCGGCGCCGCCGACGGTGACCGAGCGCTCCCACGTGAGGTGGTTGAGCCCGACGTGCCCGAGCGCCACCTGCTCGGGCGGCACATCGAGCAGGGCGGCGAACCGGCGCTGGAACCCGATGGCCACGTTGCACAGCCCGACGGCGCGGTGCCCGGCCTGCAGCAGCGCGCGCGTGACGACGCCGACCGGGTTGGTGAAGTCGACGATCCAGGCGTCCGGCTTGGCGTACCGGCGCACCTGCTCGGCGATGTCGAGCACCACGGGCACGGTGCGCAGCGCCTTGGCCAGACCGCCCGGTCCGGTGGTCTCCTGGCCGATGCAACCGATCTGGTGCGGCCAGCTCTCGTCACCGTGCCGGGCGTGCTGCCCGCCGACGCGCAGCTGGAGCAGCACGGCGTCCGCATCGGACACCCCCGCGACCAGGTCGTCGGTGGCGACCACCCGGGCCGGGTGGCCCGCGGCGGCGAGCAGCCGTCGGCAGAAGCCCGCCACCAGCGCGAGCCGTTCGGTGTCGGGGTCGACGAGCCACAGCTCGTCGAGCGGCAGGGTGTCGCGCAGGCGGGCGAACCCGTCGGCGAGCTCGGGGGTGTACGTCGAACCGCCCCCGACGATGGTGAGCTTCATGGTCATC
>JAKLPK010000177.1 GCA_022013895.1 Cellulomonas sp.
CATCTCCTCCTCGGTCTTGCGAGGAGCGTCGTAGTCGGTAGCCATCTGTGGCGTCACTCTCCGTGGTCGGGTCGTTCTGTACGCGGCATCAATGCGCGGGGGGCCGGATTTGTTCCGGGCCGCGGGCGGCCCGTCCCCGCACGGCGGCACGGATTCTGCACCATGTGGGGCCCCACGGCGAACCGAGAGGTCAGCGCACCGCCCATCCGGCCCTGCGGCGGCGCCACGACTGCCCCCTAGAACGGGTCGTCGGCCCCCGCGCTCTCCAGGATCGCCCGGAGCTCACCGATCCGCGCGGGGTGGCCCGCCACCGTCATCACCTGCCCCGCCGGATGCCCGCGCAGGCCGCTCACCTGCCCGCCCGCCTCGCTGACGACCAGGCTCGGTGCCGCCAGGTCCCACGGCTGCAGACCACGCTCGAAGTACAGATCGAGCCCACCGGTCGCCAGGGTGCACAGGTCGAGGCCCGCCGAACCCAGCCGACGCAGATCGCGCACCTGCGGGAGCAGCTCACCCAGGACCCTGCCCTGCAGCGCGCGGGCCTCGCGGCGGTAGCCGAACCCCGTCCCGACCAGGCACAGCTCGAGCGGACCCGGCTCGCGCAGCTCGAGTCGCTCCTCGCCCAGGAAGGCGCCCGCGCCCAGACCGGCCGTGAACGTCCGCCCGTCGCCCGGTGCGTGCACACAGCTCGCGAGGACCGTCCAGCTCGCCGGGTCGGGCGCCCCGTCGTCGGGGGTCACCACCGCCGCCACCATGACGGCGTAGTTGGCCAGGCCGTACAGGTAGTTGACGGTCCCGTCGATCGGGTCCACGACCCAGGTCACCCCGGTGCTGCCCGGCGCGAAGCCGCCCTCCTCACCGAGCACACCGTCGCCCGGGCGGGCGGCGCGCAGCAGGTCGCGCACCAACGCCTCGGACGCCAGGTCCATGGCGGTGACCACGTCCTGCGGGCTCGTCTTGGTCGCGGCGACCTCGACCCGGTCGGGACGCCCGTCGCGCACCAGGTCCCCGGCGCGGCGCGCCACCCGTTCGGCGATGGCGCGCAGCTCGTCGATCTGGTCCCGGGACATGGCGTTCGGCGTCGGCACCCACCCATCCTGCCCGACGACCGACCGGGGTCCCGCCGACGGCTCACCGGCACAGGTCCGCGCGAACCGGCCCTGACGATGGCACCCTGTGGTGGGAGGTGCCATGGGAGAGCTCGAGCTGGTGGGTCTGCACGAGGACGGGGAGCACCTCGTCCTGCTCGGACCCGACGGTCAGCGGTTCCGGCTCCGTATCGACGAGTCGTTGCGGGCAGCCGTCCGTCGTGACCGTCCGCAGCTCGAACAGCTGCGCGCCGAACGCGCGGGCACGCTGAGCCCCCGCGAGATCCAGGCGGCGATCCGCGCCGGCGCGACCGCAGCCGAGGTGGCGCGGCAGGCAGGTCTGGACGTCGACTCCGTGCGCCGCTACGAAGGTCCTGTACTCGCCGAACGCGAGTTCATCGCCGAGCAGGCGAAGGCCGCACGGGTCGGCCACGAGACGGGTTCACCGGCTCTCGGCGACCTGGTCGCCGACCGGCTGGCCGCACGCGGCATCGATGTGGCGACGCTGGCCTGGGACGCCGCGCGACGGCCGTCGGGACCGTGGACCGTGCTCGCCCGCTTCATGGTGGGCGCCGACGGGCGCGAGGCGCGCTGGACCTACGACCCCGCCAGCCGCGGCCTCGCCGCACAGGAGGACGAAGCGCGCTGGCTGTCCGAGACCGAGCTCGACGACCCGATCGGTCGACGGCACCTCGCGGCCGTCCGCGATGTCGTGTTCGACCTGCGGGCCCAGCCGGACATGCCCGAACCCGCGGGCGAGGACCCGGCTCCGGCCGCCGTCGACCCCACCGCGGCACTGCTCGACGAGCTCGGCAGCCGCCGCGGACGACGCCAGCCGGTGGAGCTCGACGACGACGGTGAGGAGTTCGAGGGGTTCGGACCGCAACGTGCCTTCGACCTCGGCCGCCTCGGCCAGCGCGACAACGAGCCCGCCGGGGCCCAGGGCCCCTCGGACGCGACCCCTGGCGCAGGGCACCCACGGCCCGCGAGCCCGGTCCTTCCGACCTCTGTGGTGACATCGTCCGCCGGTCCTGCCTCGGGCGTTCCTGCATCGAACGGACCTGCTTCAGCCGACCCTGCGTCCCCCGCGGCGCAGCCCGTCGGCGTACACCCGACTGGCGTCCAGCCGGTCGGCACATCCTCGACCGGCGGCGGACCGGCGACCGGTGCTCCGCCGTCCGGTCCGGACCTGCTCGGTGCGCCGGCCGAGAGCGGCGATCGCGCACGTCGACGCGGCCGGGCCAAGGTGCCCAGCTGGGACGAGATCGTCTTCGGCGCCAGGCCGGAGTAACGGACGCGTCAGTCCCGCGCGGGTGCGACCGCCCGCGCGACCGCCGCGGTCATCTGCCGCATGTGGTGACGTCGGCAGAGCACCTCGTACGCCACCTCGCCCTGGCGACCCTGCACATCGCCGACCACCACCTGCTCGCCCTGCGTCACCATGACCCCGTCGACCGTGCGCGCATTGTGGGTCGCCCGCGCGCCGCACCAGCACAGCGCACGCACCTGCAGCACCTCGACCCGGTCGGCCAGCTCGACCAGGCGCGCCGATCCCGGGAACAGCCGGGCGCGGAAGTCCGAGGTGATGCCGAAGGTGAACACGTCGACGTCCAGCTCGTCCACGACCCGGGCGAGCTGCTCCACCTGCGCGGCCGTGAGGAACTGGGCCTCGTCGGCGATCACGTAGTCCACCGGGTGCCCGTGCGTGCGACGCTCGACGACGAGCGCCCAGAAGTCGGTGGCGTCGTCGACCTCGAGCGCCCGGCGCGACAGCCCCAGCCGCGAGGAGATCGTGGCCACCCCCGCCCGGTCGAGCCGGGTGAAAAGCAGTCCGTCACGTCCCCGCACCGCGTGGTTGTGGTGCATCTGCAGGGCCAGCGTCGACTTGCCGCAGTCCATCGGCCCGGAGAAGAAGACGAGCTCGGCCACCGTTCCTCCCCTAGCCCTCGGCCAGCAGCAGCGGGACGGACATCTCCTGGTCGGTGAGCGATCCGTGCACCCCGACCAGGTCCATCGACCCGGGGGTCTGGGTACGCGAGTCCACCACGGTGGCCCGACCCGCCATCGCGACGACCACGTCGCCCACCACCGGACGGACCCGCTCGTCGAGCTCCCCGAACAACCCGGCTCCGATCGCAGTCTCCCTGGTCACGACGAGCGCCCGGTTCCCCAGCACCTGCGACCACCGCTCCACGACATCGGCCGCCTCGGCGCCGGGCTCCAGGTGCAGCTGCATCGCGCGGGGTTCGCCGGCCACCAGGGCCACCCCCTCGCGCAGCCCCGGGTCGGTGGCCACGTCCCACCGCGCCCGCCGGTCCACGTCGACCATCCCGTGGTCCGCGGTCACCAGGACGAGGGTGCCCTTCGGGACGTTCCGGACCAGCCGGGACAGCTCGGCGTCCACAGCGGCGACCTCATCGCCCCACTGCATCGAACCCCAGCCGTGGTGGTGTCCCGCCTTGTCGACGTCACCCCAGTACAGGTACGCCAGGCCCGGGGCCCGCAACGACTCGAGCACGCCGTCGACGCGCTGCGCCAACGTCTCGGCAGGGCGGTAGCCGCCGCCGCGCAGCGCCGCGCGGGTCAGCCCCGAACCCTCGAACCGCTGCGGTCCCACGCTCGTGACCGCGATGCCCCCCGCGCGGAGC
>JAKLPK010000178.1 GCA_022013895.1 Cellulomonas sp.
CCTGCTCGAGGTGCTGCCGCTGACCCACATCCGCGGCCGGTCCCTGCACGACGCGTTCGTGATCGTCGACGAGGCCCAGTCCCTGGAGCGCAACGTGCTGCTCACGGTGCTGTCCCGGATCGGGCAGAGCTCGCGCGTGGTCCTCACGCACGACGTGGCCCAACGTGACAACCTGCGGGTAGGCCGCCACGACGGGATCGCCGCGGTGATCGAGGCGCTCAAGGGCCACCCGCTGTTCGCCCACATCACGCTCACCCGGTCGGAGCGCTCGGCCGTGGCCGCCCTGGTGACGGAGATGCTGGGGGACGTCGAGCTGTAGCGGTCCACGACGGCGGGGCCCGGGACGGCGCATCCCGGGCCCCGCCGTCGCGTCCGCCCATGGCCGGCTGACGACGGCCCAGCTTGACTTCACATCCCTCCCGTGGTGATATTCCGACCGGAATACTTCATGGGGAGGAACGTTGAACGTCAGTGAGCTCTCGGGGGTCTCCGTCCTGCTCCTCGCGTTGCTGTCCGAACGGGCGATGCACCCCTACGAGGCGTTCGGCCTCCTCGAGGAGCGGCACGACACCCGGCTGGTCCGGGTCACCGCCGGGGCGGTCTACCACGGCTTCGAACGCCTCGAACGCGACGGTCTGGCCCGACGCGAAGGCACCGACCGGCAGGGACGACGGCCCGAACGCACCACCTACGCCATCACCTCCGCAGGCCGGGACGCCCTGTCCCACCGGGTGCGCTCGCTGCTCGCCGACGAGCACCCCGCCTACCCGCTGCTGGCCGTCGGCCTCGCCGAGGCCGAGTGCCTGCCCGCCGGACAGGTGGTCGACGCGCTGAACGAACGCCTCGCACGGGACAACCAGTGGCTCGAGCACCTGCACGCCGCCCACGAGCGCCTCGTGTCCCAGGGACTTGCCCGGCGGCACATGCTCGAGCTCGAGTACGAGATCGCGGCGCTCGGGGCGCAGACCCGGTGGATCGCCGGCCTCGTCGCCGAGCTGCTCGACGGGTCGCTGCCCTGGAACCCCGACCCGTGGCCCGTACCCTCCGCGCCGGAGCCCGGCTCCGCCCCCGACCAGCCCAACTCTGCCGAACCCCGGAGCGCGCGATGACCAGCCCCACCCCCGACCTGCACGGACGCACCCCGTGGTCCATCCTGCCCGCGCTGCTCACCGGGTTCTTCATGATCATGGTCGACACCACCATCGTGAACATCGCGGTGCCGACCCTGGTGTCCACCTTCGACGCCGACCTCACCCAGGTCGGCTGGGTGAACAGCGCCTACCTGCTCACCTTCGCCGTGCTGCTGCTGGTCACCGGACGGCTCGGCGACCGGTTCGGCCCCAAACCGGTGTACGTCGCCGGTCTGCTGGTCTTCACGCTGTCGTCGTTGGCGTGCGGGCTGTCGCCGACCATCGGGTGGCTGATCGTGGCGCGGGCGGTCCAGGGCGTCGGCGGTGCGCTCATGACCCCGCAGACCATGGCGCTCATCACCCGCGTCTTCCCGCCGGACAAGCGCGGAACTGCGATGGGGCTGTGGGGCTCGGTCGCGGGGGTCGCGACGATCACGGGCCCGCTGCTCGGCGGTTTCCTCGTGGAGGGTGCCGGCTGGGAGTGGATCTTCTACGTCAACCTGCCGGTCGGGGTGCTGGCGCTGTACTTCGCGCTCACCCGGCTACCGACCCTACCCACCCACCAGCGCTCGTTCGACGTGCGCGGCATGCTGCTGTCGGTGGCCGGGGTGTTCCTGGTCGTGTTCGGGATCCAGGAGGGCGCGACCTACGACTGGGGGACCATCACGGGGCCGATCAGCGTCTGGGGTGTCGTCGGCGCCGGGGTCGTGGTGCTCGGAGTGTTCGGCTGGTGGCAGCTGCGGCTCGGCGATGACGCGCTGCTGCCGATGCGCCCGTTCGCCGAGCGCAACTTCCTGCTCGGCAATGTGGCTGGCGCCGCAGTGAGCTTCACGATGGTCGGCGTCTACTTCCCGCTCACGTTGTTCCTGCAGCAGATCCTCGGGCTCTCCCCGGTGCACGCCGCGCTGGTGAGCCTGCCCGGTTCGCTGTTGTCCGGCGTGGTGGCGCCGTTCGCCGGACGACTCTCGGACCGGGTGCCCGGCAAGTGGATCGTGTCCGTGGGATTCGCCGTCATGGCCTCGGGCATCGCGTGGGCCGCGTTCCTGGTGGCGCCTGATCTCATGGCCTGGCACCTGGTGTTCCCGCTCGCCCTGTTCAGCCTCGGCGTGAGCTTCGTGATGTCGCCGCTGGCCAACCTGGTCACCCAGGGGCTGTCCGGCCGCGACGCGGGCGCCGGTGCCGGTGCCTTCAACACCAACCGGCAGGTCGGGTCGGTCATCGGCTCGGCGACCATCGTGGCCGTGCTCACTTCGCGGTTGGCCACGACGCTGCCGGCGGCGGCGCGGACCGCCGCTGCCGACCTTCCCGAGTCGGTACGCGAGGAGTTCGTGGCCGCGTTCTCCAGCGGCAGCGCGGACCTGAGCGGCACCGCGTCCATGACCCTGCCGGACGGCGTACCCGCGGCGCTCGCCGACCAGGTCACGGCCGCCGCGCAGCAGGCTGTCCACTCGGGCTTCGCGACGGCGGCCGGGCAGACGATCCTGGTGGCCGCCGCCGTGCTGCTCGTGGGACTGGTCGCGACCCTGCTCATGGACCGCGGACCCGACCGGCGCCACGTCCCGTCCCCCGTCCCGGCACCCGAACCGGCGGCCGGGCAGGTCTGAACGCCGGACCCTCAGCCGACATCTCGGCGAGGGAGCAGCACCGGCCCATCGGCGTCGCCAGCAGCGCGTTCGGGTGATCCGCGCGCGTTGTCCTGCCTGCCGGGCGACGTACGTCCGACAGGGTCAGGATGGAGCGCCTCGCAACGAAGCAGGATCCGCGATGGCCGCGGCGGTGACGCCGGGCGCGTCCCAACCATCGCCCGACGCACCCACCGCGCTCGTGGACCTGGGCGGGCGCAGCCCGTGGTCGATCCTGCCCGCCCTGCTCGCCGGGTTCTTCATGATCATGCTCGACACCACGATCGTGAACATCGCGGTCCCGAGCCTGGTGAGCTCGTTCGGCGCCGATCTGGTCGCGGTCGGCTGGGTCAACAGCGGCTACCTGCTCAGCTACGCGATCCTGCTGCTGGTCTCCGGGCGGCTCGGCGACCGCTACGGCCCACGGCCGGTCTTCATCGTCGGGCTGGCGGTCTTCACCGTGTCGTCCTGGGCCTGCGGGATGGCCCCGACCATCGATTGGCTGATCGCAGCCCGGGTGGTCCAGGGCATCGGTGGCGCCCTCGTCGCGCCGCAGACGATGACCCTCATCACCCGGGTGTTCCCCGAGCGCCAGCGAGGCACGGCGCTCGGGCTGTGGGGCACGATCGCGGGCGTCGCCGCGATCGCGGGACCGCTGCTCGGTGGGGTCCTGGTCGAGACCGTGGGCTGGCAGTGGATCTTCTTCGTGAACCTGCCCGTCGGTGCGGTGGCCCTGTGGCTGGCCTTCCGCCGACTCCCCGTGCTGTCGACCCAGGCCCGCAGCCTCGACCTGGTCGGGGTCGTGCTGTCCGTCGTCGGGCTGTTCCTCGTGGTCTTCGGGTTGCAGGAGGGTGCGAC
>JAKLPK010000179.1 GCA_022013895.1 Cellulomonas sp.
GCCCGCGGTCCCGGGTGACCCGGTCATCGAACCGGGCAAGACCCTCGTGCTGTGGATCAAGAACGGCAGCAACGACGCCCTCACGGCCGCCGACTTCAACACCAAGTTCGGCACCAGCCTCACCCTCGGCACCGATCTGGTGGAGATCTCCGCGGCGGGGATGAGCAACTCCGCGGCCCGCGGGGTCCAGATCGTCAGCCAGACCGGCTTCGGGGTGAACCGCGCCTACTACAACCTGGCGGGCGCCGATGACACGACGGCCGACCAGGGCATCCAGTACGCCGTGGACCCGGCCGACACCGCCGTGCAGACCGCCACCGGTCTGGCCGCAGCCAGCCCCGGAACCGTGACTGCCGCGCAGGTCCCGGCGACCCCGGTCGCCACCGCGACCGACCTGCTGGAACCGACCGTCGTCGACTCGACCGACCGGTTCATCGACGGCGAGACCACGCCCCTCACGGTGCAGGCCCAGGTCACCGACGACACCGCGGTCCGCCGCGTGACGTTGCACCTGACCAACGACGTGGACTCCACCGAGCAGGTCGTCAACCTGGTCTCGGCCGGCGCTGACTCGTTGGCCGCCACCGGTGACGCGTCGTCGTACAGCTACTCGGTCGGTACCGCGGACCTCACCGGCAAGTCCTGGTACGAGTACTACCTGCAGATCAGCGACGGGACCCACGTGGTGACCACGCAGACCACCCCGGTGGACCTCGGGCGCGTCTCGCACGGACCGGTGCGGCTCAACGTCTCCGACTCCCAGGTGGTCTCGGGGACCCAGGACCTCATCGCGGCCGGTGACACGTACCCGCAGACCCCCACGCTCGCCGTGGACGGTACGGAGCTCGCCACCACCCCCAGCCTGGAGTCGGAGCCCGTCTTCGCCTTCGAGGCCACCGATGTGGACACCTTCTTCCTCAACGGCGTCATCGTCGACGGCGAGGTGCTCACGGTCTTCGACGACGGGCTGTCGACCTGGACCACCATCACCACCTCGGTCCCGCTGTCAGCCGTGCACGACGGGACGGTGACCGCCACCGTGCTCGCCGGCACCAAGGCGCTGACCGGGGTCGATGCGAACGAGAACAACGACGACTTCCAGATCAAGAACCTGCGGCTCGTGCTGCCGGACGGGCGCACGCTGCGTCCGAGCGGCTACACCGACCCCACCAAGTCGCTGCTCATGGGTGACTCCACCGGCAAGCTCGACTCCTTCGCCGCGGTGTTCACCGTGCCGGACGACGCCGCGACGGCGAGCGCGGCGAGCTGGGACACCACCGCGGTGGCCGACGGCACCCATACGGTGACCGGCACCGTGACGGCAGGGACCGACGCGGGGGCGACCCTCACCGCCACGGTCGACGTGGACAACACCGCGCCGGTGATCTCGACGAGCATCGCCGACGGTGCACAGCTCCGTGGCACGGTGGTCCTGGCCGCCACCACGACCGATGCGCACGCCGTCACCTCGCAGACCGCGACCCTCGACGGAGCGGCGGTGCAGCTGCCGCTCACGGTCTCCTCCCTCACCCTGCCCGCGGGCGATCACGCGTTCGTCGTCACGGCGGTCGACCAGGTCGGCAACACCGCGACGAGCACCGTGGGCTTCACCAGCCCGGTCGAGGCGCCGTCCTCCACCATCGTCTCGCCGTCGGAGGGGGAGCAGGTCGCCACGGGTGATGTGGCGCTGTCGGCCACGGTGGACGACCCGAGCGGCGACAGCCTGCAGGTCTGCTTCGCCGCAGGTCAGACCATCACCGGGACCGATGCGGCCGTGACCGTGCGGCAGGGGTCGACGACCTCGGCGTCCTCGGACGACCGCTCGGGTGCCACCGTGCTGGACGCGGCCCAGCAGGCCGCGCTCGGGGCCGTCGACGGGTCCGGTGCGTCCGTGACCAGCGGCGACCTGCTGCCCTACGAGGTGTTCGATGTCGCCGTCCCGGCCGGTTCGGGGGACGACGCGACGGTCCGCCTGACCTGGGACGGTTCGGCGAACGCCGACGCCGAGGTCACGATGTCGGCCTGGAACACCTCGACGGCGACCTGGGACGCCGTCGCGTCCCACACCACCGGGTCGAGCGGTGACGAGTCGTTCCAGCTCACCGCCGACGTCCCGGTCGCCGATCACACCGTGGACGGTGGGGTCCGGGTGCTCGTCCAGCACACGCAGGGCTACGCCGGCGGTGATCGTTCGACCCGCACCTCGACCGTGACGCCCTACGCCACGGGGGCCACCGACCGCTCGGACTACGACTTCACGCTCGCCTGGGAGTCGGACACCCAGTACTACAACGCGAACGCCGACTACTACGCCCACCAGCTCGACATCCACAGCTTCCTGCTCGACCAGCGCGACGAGCTCAACCTGCAGTACCTGTTCCACACCGGTGACATCGTCGACAACTCGAAGGTCGCCGATCAGTGGACCCGCGCCGATGCCGCCTACCAGCTGCTCGACGACGCCGACCTGCCGTACGGCGTGCTCGCCGGCAACCACGACGTCAACCACAAGGACGTCGACTACACCGAGTACAGCCAGTACTTCGGTGCGAGCCGGTTCAGCTCGAACCCCTGGTACGGCGGCCAGATCGAGGACAACCGCGGCCACTACGACCTGATCTCCGCGGGTGGTATCGACTTCGTGGTCGTCTCGATGGGCTGGGGCGCCGACGACACCGAGATCGACTGGATGAACGAGGTGCTCGCGCAGTACCCGAACCGGGTCGCGATCCTCAACCTGCACGAGTACCTGCTGACCACGGGTGGGCTCGGCGTGCTGCCGCAGCGCATCTACGACGAGGTGGTGGCCACCAACCCCAACGTGAAGCTGGTGATGTCCGGCCATTACCACGACGCCTACACGCGCTACGACAGCTTCGACGACGACGGTGACGGCACCAAGGACCGCACGGTCCCCGCGATGCTGTTCGACTACCAGGGCCTGGCCGAGGGCGGTGAGGGCTACCTGCGGCTGCTGCACTTCGACAACGAGAGCGGCACCATCACGGTGCGCACCTACTCGCCGTCGCTGGACGTGTTCGACTCGTCCGACACCACCTTCACGCTGGCCGACCAGGAGTTCTCGCTCTCCTACGCCTCGCTCGGGATCATCCCGCACACCAAGACGCTCACGGCGGACGCCTTCAGCGCCCAGGTGCTCACCACGACGTCCCTGGACTGCGTGGACGATGTCGCGAGCGGTTCGACCGTCTCGGCCACCTGGTCCGGCGTCGGCCTCGGGCAGCACGGCTGGTACGTGCGCACCACCGACCCGTACGGCGCGGTCGACGTGTCCGATGTGCACACGTTCACCGCGGTTCCCACCGTGCCCGCCGCAGCCACCTCGGTGACGGCGAGCGCGGGGGTGTCCCAGGCCCAGGTCTCCTGGCAGCCGCCGACCTCCGACGGCGGCTCGGCGGTGCTGAGCTACGTGGTCACACCGTGGCGGGACGGCGTCGCCGGCACCCCGGTGACGACGGCCGATGCGTCGACGACCCTCACGGTCGCCGGTCTGACGCCGGGCGTCTGGACCTTCACGGTGGCGGCGGTCAACGCCGTCGGCACCGGGCCATCGAGTGAGCCGAGCCCCGCGGTGACCGTCGAGCGACTCGTCTCGACGACGAGCCTCGCGGCCTCGGCCACCTCGGTGCCCCAGGGGAGCCCGGTGAGCTTCACCGCGACCGTCACAGCCTCGGCGACCGGGCAGGTGACCTTCACCGACGGGTCGACGACGCTGGGGACGGCCCCGGTGGTCGACGGCCGCGCGGTCCTCGCCGGTGTGGTGCTGGCGAGCGGCTCGCACCAGGTCGTCGCGACCTACGAGGGCGACTCGACGTGGGCGCCGAGCGTGGCTGGTCCGGTCACCGTGACCGTCGTGGCCCTCGTCCCGACGACCACGACCTTGTCGGTCTCGGCGCGGTCGGTCGTGGTGGGTTCGGCCGTCTCGTTGACCGCGAGGGTCCCGGGGGCCACCGGCACCGTCCGGTTCCTCGACGGCAGCACGGTGCTCGGCTCGGCGACGCTCCGGAACGGGCAGGCCACGCTGGCCGGGTTGCGCCTGACCGTCGGATCGCACCAGGTCACGGCCGTCTACGCCGGGACCGCGACCCACGCCGCGAGCACCTCGGCCGCGACCACCGTGACGGTGGTCAAGGCCAGCGCCCGGGTCCGGGTCGTCGCCCTGCCGTTCCTCGCCGGCACCCACCCGTGGGTGATCGTCGACGTCTCGCAGCTCACCAACGGTGCCCGGCCGACGGGTTCGGTCCAGGTGGCGGTCAACGGCACGGTGGTCACGACGGCGCCGCTGGCCTCATGGCAGCACGGCGTGGCGCTCGTGCGGCTGCCGGCGGGCTACCGGACGGCCGTCACGGTGACCGCCACGTTCGTCCCGAGCGACCCCGCGACGGTCGAGACGACGAGCTCGGCCCCCGTGATCGTCCGCCCGATCAGGTTCTTCTGAGGACAGCCCCGCCCGGCCCCGGGAACCCTCCCGGCCCGCCGGGCTTGGCGGCAACTGGTCAGCTGGGGACCGCGCCACGCCGGTGGGCGTCTCCCAGCTGACCAGTCTCCGGCGTGGGGCGGGCCGGGGGCCGGGGTGGGGGCGGGTCAGGCGAGGGCGCCCATGGGGTCCCAGGCGGGGAGGACCAGCGGCTCGGCCGTCAGGGCGCCGAGCAGCTCGGGCGGCAGGGCGTCCTTGCGGACGACGACCTCGAACACGTACTCGTCGAACCAGGGGTCGTCCATCGTGAAGAAGCCCTTGTCGGCCTTGTCGTCACCCCAGGAGTTCTCC
>JAKLPK010000180.1 GCA_022013895.1 Cellulomonas sp.
CTGGTCCCGCAAGGCGTCGCTGTGGCCGGTGACGTTCGGGCTGGCCTGCTGTGCGATCGAGATGATGGCGACCGGAGGTGCGCGGTTCGACATCTCCCGGTTCGGGATGGAGGTCTTCCGTGCCTCGCCCCGCAACGCCGACCTGATGATCGTGGCCGGCCGGGTGAGCCAGAAGATGGCTCCGGTGGTCCGCCAGGTCTACGACCAGATGCCCGAACCCAAGTGGGTGCTGTCGATGGGCGTCTGCGCAAGCTCGGGCGGCATGTTCAACAACTACGCCGTCGTGCAGGGTGTCGACCACATCGTGCCGGTCGACATCTACCTGCCAGGGTGTCCGCCGCGTCCGGAGATGCTGCTGCACGCGATCCTCGCGCTGCACGACCAGATCCAGCACGAACCGCTGCTCAAGCACAAGAAGGACATCGCGCGGGCCGTCGAGCAGGCCGCACTGGCCGCCGAGCCCACCTCCCACATGACGGGTCTGCTGCGATGAGCGACGTGGCCAAGGACGTGGCCGCACCAGATCCGCAGGAGCACCCGCTGCTCGAGGTCGTGGCCGTCAAACGCGGCATGTTCGGCGTGCAGGGCACCGGTGACACCTCGGGCTACGGCGGGCTGGTGGCCCCCGTGGTGCTGCCCGGGCCGAGCGAGCGTCCGTACGGTGGCTGGTTCGACGAGGCCGTCGACGTGCTCACCGAGCTCCTCGAGGCATCCGGCACGGGTTACGCGAACGCCGTCGAGTACGTCGTGGTCGACCGGGGCGAGCTCACGTTGGCGGTGCGCCGCGAGCACCTGGTCGAGGTCGCCTCCCACCTGCGCGACGACCCGGACCTGCGCTTCGAGCTGTCGCTCGGTGTGTCGGGCGTGCACTACCCGCTGGACGCCGGACGTGAGCTGCACGCCGTCTACCACCTGGTCTCGGTGACGCACTCCCACCGGTTGCGGCTGGAGGTCGCGGTCGACGAGAACGACCCGCACCTGCCGTCGACCACCTCGGTCTACCCGACGAACGACTGGCACGAGCGCGAGACGTTCGACTTCTTCGGGATCGTGTTCGACGGGCACCCCGGCCTGGCGCGCATCGAGATGCCGGACGACTGGGTCGGGCACCCGCAGCGCAAGGACTACCCGCTGGGCGGCATCCCCGTGGAGTACAAGGGCGCCACCGTCCCCCCGGCCGATGAGCGGAGGCTGTACCGCTGATGAGCACGTCGAACCCGCACGCGACCCGGCCCGTGGGCGATGACGAGACCCTCGGTGTCCCGACCTTCGAGGTGAGCGGTGGCGACTGGTCCCAGATCGCCGCCGAGGCCGCCCGCCTGGGCGAGGAGCGCATCGTCGTCAACATGGGCCCGCAGCACCCGTCCACGCACGGGGTGCTGCGGCTCATGCTGGAGATCGACGGTGAGACGGTGACCGAGGCGCGGGCCGGTATCGGCTACCTGCACACCGGTATCGAGAAGAACATGGAGTACCGGTCCTGGACCCAGGGCGTCACGTACTGCACCCGGATGGACTACGTCGCCCCGCTGTTCCAGGAGGCCGCGTACTGCCTGGCGGTCGAGAGGCTGCTGGGTGTGACCGACCAGGTCCCCGAGCGGGCGAGCCAGATCCGGGTGCTCATGATGGAGCTCAACCGGATCAGCTCGCACATGGTCTTCCTGGCCACCGGCGGGAACGAGCTCGGTGCGACGACCATCATGATCCTGGGCTTCCAGGCGCGTGAGGAGATCCTCGAGGTCTTCGAGATGATCAGCGGGTTGCGGATGAACCACGCGTACATCCGCCCCGGCGGCGTCGCGCAGGACCTGCCTCCCGGCACGGTGCCCTTCATCCGCGAGAAGCTCGTCAAGCTGCGCGGTCACCTGCACCAGCTCGAGGACCTCATGCTGGAGAACCCGATCCTCAAGCTGCGGATGCAGGGGGTCGGGTACCTCTCCCTCGCGGCGTGCATGGCCCTCGGCGTGACCGGCCCGCTGCTGCGCGCGACCGGGCTGCCGTACGACGTGCGCAAGACGGACCCGTACTGCGGGTACGAGACCTACGACTTCGAGGTGCCGACGGCCACCGAGGGCGACTCCTGGGCGCGGATGATCCTGCGCTACGAGGAGGTCTACCAGTCGATCCGCATCGTCGAGCAGGTGTGCGACCGGCTCGAGGCGTCGGTGGGGCAGCCGGTGATGGTGGCCGACAAGAAGATCGCGTGGCCCGCCCAGCTGGCGGTCTCCGGTGACGGCATGGGTAACTCGGCCGAGCACATCAAGGAGATCATGGGCACCTCGATGGAGGCGCTCATCCACCACTTCAAGCTGGTGACCGAGGGCTTCCGCGTCCCGGCCGGTCAGGTGTTCCAGACGGTCGAGCACGCCCGCGGCGAGCTCGGCGTCCACCTGGTCTCCGACGGCGGGACCAAGCCGTACCGGGCGCACTTCCGCGACCCGTCCTTCAACAACCTGCAGGCCACATCGGTGATGTGCGAGGGCGGGCAGGTGGCCGATGTGGTCGTCTCCGTGGCCTCCATCGACCCGGTGCTCGGAGGGGTGGACCGCTGATGACCGTCGAGCACGCACCGCAGCCGCCCGTGCACCGCACGGGCTACGACGAGGCGACCCGCACCCGGCTGGCCGAGGAGGCTGCGCAGATCGTCGCGCGGTACCCGCAGGCCCGGTCGGCCCTGCTGCCGATCCTGCACCTGGTGCAGTCCCAGGACGGCTACGTCTCGCCGCGCGGGATCGCGTTCGCCGCGCAGACCCTGGGGCTGAGCACGGCCCAGGTCTCGGCGGTCGCGACCTTCTACACCCAGTTCAAGCGGCACCCGAACGGCACCTACACGGTCGGCGTCTGCACCAACACGCTCTGCGCGATCATGGGCGGTGACGCGATCTGGGACGAGGTCGCCGACCACCTGGGCATCGGGCACGACGAGACCACGCCGGACGGCTTGATCACGCTCGAGCGCATCGAGTGCAACGCGGCCTGCGACTACGCCCCGGTCGTCATGGTCAACTGGGAGTTCTTCGACAACCAGACCCCCACGTCGGCGGTGTCCCTGGTCGACGACCTGCGGGCCGGCAACGCCGTGAAGCCCAGCCGCGGACCGGACCAGGTCGCCTCCTTCAAGGAGGTCTCGCACGTGCTCGCCGGTTTCCCCGACGGCCATGCGAACGAGGGCACCAGCGGCGGTGAGCCGACGATGCGCGGCACGGTCCTGGCCCGCGAGCAGGGTTGGAGCGCCCCGCCGCTGACCGGTGGTCCCGCCGCCGCCGAGCCGAAGGAGTCCTGATGACCACCTTGACGCCGGTCCTGTCGAAGAACTGGGACGCCGAGAAGTCCTGGACCCTGGCCAGCTACGAGGCGAACGGCGGCTACGCCGGTCTGCGCAAGGCCGTGACCATGCCCCCCGCGGACGTCCTGACGACGGTCAAGGACTCCGGTCTGCGCGGACGTGGTGGCGCTGGGTTCCCCACGGGTCTGAAGTGGAGCTTCCTGCCCGCCCCCGACGGCGGACCGCGCTACCTCGTGGTCAACGCCGATGAGTCCGAGCCGGGGACCTGCAAGGACATCCCCACTATGCTCGCGAGCCCGCAGCACCTCATCGAGGGCGTGATCATCACGTCCTACGCGATCGGCTGCCACCACGCGTTCATCTACGTGCGTGGCGAGGTGGTGCACGTCTACCGTCGCCTGCTGGAGGCCGCCCGTGAGGCCCGCGAGGCCGGGTACCTCGGCTCGGACATCCTGGGCTCGGGCTTCGACCTGGAGCTCACGATCCACGCCGGTGCTGGCGCCTACATCTGCGGTGAGGAGACGGCGCTGCTCGACTCCCTCGAGGGGCGTCGCGGCCAGCCACGGCTCAAGCCCCCGTTCCCGGCGGTCGAGGGTCTGTACGCCCGGCCGACGGTGGTCAACAACGTCGAGTCGATCGCCTCGGTGCCCGCCATCGTGCAGGGCGGTGCGAGCTGGTTCACCAGCATGGGCACCGAGCGCTCCGCCGGGCACGGCCTGTTCTCGTTGTCCGGGCACGTGACCCGGCCTGGGCAGTGCGAGGCGCCGCTCGGGATCACGCTGCGCGAGCTGCTGGACATGGCAGGCGGCATCCGCGAGGGTCACCAGCTCAAGTTCTGGACGCCCGGTGGGTCGTCGACGCCGATGTTCACCGCCGAGCACCTGGACGTCCCGCTGGACTACGAGTCGGTCGGTGCCGCCAAGTCGATGCTCGGCACGCGTGCGCTGCAGATCTTCGACGAGACGGTGTCCGTCGTACGGGCCGTGACCCGTTGGCTGGAGTTCTACAAGCACGAGTCCTGCGGCAAGTGCACCCCGTGCCGGGAGGGGACATACTGGCTGGTCCAGGTCCTCAAGCGGCTGGAGGTCGGCCGCGGCGAACCCGGCGACATCGAGCTGCTGCTGGAGCTGTCGGGGAACATCTTCGGCAAGGCGTTCTGCGCCCTCGGCGACGGTGCGGTCAGCCCGGTGGTCTCCGGCATCGAGCACTTCCGTGAGGAGTTCGAGGCCGGGATGCACACCCCGGCCGATGTGCTCTTCCCGCCGGAGAAGAGCGCCCTGTTCGAGTACACCCCCCGGCCGCGCACCGGGGCCCAGCTGGCGGGAGC
>JAKLPK010000181.1 GCA_022013895.1 Cellulomonas sp.
GCGTGGACGAGGCGACCTCGCTCGTCGACATGGACGAGGTGCGCGCTCTCGCGCTGGAGCACCGGCCGAAGGTGCTTATCGCCGGCTGGTCGGCGTACCCGCGGCAGCTCGACTTCGCGCGGTTCCGGGAGATCGCCGATGAGGTCGGTGCCTACCTGTGGGTCGACATGGCGCACTTCGCCGGTCTGGTCGCGGCCGGGCTGCACCCGTCGCCCGTGCCGCACGCGCACGTCGTGTCGTCCACCGTGCACAAGACCATCGGTGGCCCCCGCTCCGGTTTCATCCTGACCAACGACGCCGACCTGGCCAAGAAGATCAACTCCGCGGTGTTCCCGGGTCAGCAGGGCGGCCCGCTCATGCACGTCATCGCCGCCAAGGCCGTCGCGTTCAAGATCGCCGCCACCCCGCAGTTCCGGGACCGTCAGGAGCGCACGGTGCGCGGTGCGGCGATCCTCGCCGACCGGCTCACCGCGCCGGACGTCGCAGCGGCCGGGATCTCCGTCCGGTCGGGCGGGACCGATGTCCACCTCGTGCTGGTCGACCTGCGGCACGCCTCGATCGACGGCAAGCAGGCCGAGGACCTGCTCCACGAGTGCGGGATCACCGTCAACCGCAACGCGGTGCCGAACGACCCGCGCCCGCCGATGGTCACCTCGGGTCTGCGGATCGGCACACCCGCGCTGGCGACGCGCGGCTTCGGTGACGCCGAGTTCACCGAGGTGGCCGATGTCATCGCGACCGCGCTGATCGACGGCACCGACGCCGATGTGGCCGCCCTGCGCGCCCGCACGGCGACGCTGGCCGCCGGTTTCCCGCTGTACGCCGACCTGGTGCAGTACTGATGACGGCCCGGCTCCTCGACGGCAAGGCGACCGCCGCGACGATCAAGTCGGAGCTGGCGGTGCGGGTCGCGGCGCTCGCGGCCCGTGGGGTGTACCCGGGTCTGGGCACACTGCTGGTCGGCGACGATCCCGGCTCCCAGGCCTACGTCGCGGGCAAGCACCGGGACTGCGCGCAGGTGGGCCTGGCCTCGCTGCGTGAGGACCTGCCGGGGGACGCCACCCCGGCGCAGGTCGAGGCGGCGATCCGGCGGCTCAACGACGACCCGGCCTGCACCGGGTTCATCGTGCAGCTGCCGCTGCCGGCCGGCGTCGACACCCAGGCGATGCTGGAGCTCGTCGACCCGGACAAGGATGCGGACGGGCTGCACCCGACGAATCTCGGGCGGCTCGTGCTGCGGGTGAACGAGCCGGTCGCGTCGCCGTTGCCGTGCACACCGCGAGGGATCCTCGAGCTGCTCGCGCGGCACGAGGTGTCGCTGCGCGGCCAGCACGTCGTGGTCATCGGCCGTGGGGTGACGGTGGGACGGTCGATCGGGCTGCTGCTCACCCGGCGCGAGGTCAACGCGACCGTCACGCTCACCCACACGGGGACGCGGGACCTCGCGGCGATCACCCGGTCCGCCGATGTCATCGTCGCCGCGGCCGGGGTGCCCGGTCTCGTCACGGCCGACGTGGTGGCGCCCGGTGCGGTGGTGGTCGACGTCGGGGTCTCTCGGGTCGTGGACGAGGCGACGGGGCGCTCGCGGGTCGCCGGCGATGTGCACCCGGACGTGCGCGAGGTCGCGGCGTGGGTCTCGCCGAACCCCGGCGGCGTCGGTCCGATGACCCGGGCGATGCTGCTGGCGAACGTCGTCGAGATCGCCGAACGCGCGGTCCCTCGTCCCGCCTAGGTGCTAGCACCCTGATGGGGCGGTTCTGGGCTGCTCACCGTCTTGACCAGGCTCATCCCACGTCTGCGTACGCCGATGGAACGGTGAAGACCGGCGGATGGAGACGGAGGTAGCCGTGCCCACGTGGCTGCCACTGATTCCGGCGGCCGGCGCGGTGGTCGCGCTGGTGGCCGCCGTCTGGGTGCTGCACCCCCGTCGGCGGACCGCCACCTCCTGGCCGGCCGGGCTCATCCTGGTCTCGGTGGCGTGGTGGTGCGCCGTCGTCATGCTGCAGTGGCCGGCCGAGGACCCCGCGGTGCGCAGGGTGCTCGAGATCGTCCACGTGCCCGCCACCGTGACGCTGGTCTACGGGATCGTCTGGTACACGGTGCTCTTCGTCGGTGGGCACTGGACCCGGCGCAAGGCCCTGTGGCTCGCTGTCGAACCGGTCGTCGTGCTCGCTCTGACGGTCACGAGCGGATGGCAGACGTGGCTCGTCGGGCCAGGTGGGCACCGCGACGAACCCGCGTACTGGGCGCACATCGTCTACAGCCAGGTCGCGCTCGCGATCTGTGTCGGGCTCCTCATCGCGGCCTCGGGCCACGCGGTCGGGCAGCGCTGGCCGATGATGGTGGCGGCCGGAGCGCTCGTGCTGCCGATGGCGCTCAACGTCGCGGCCGCGGTGGGCGCGGCACGGCACCTGCGGCTGTTCCCGGACCCGACCCCGGTCGTCCTGGTCCTGACCACCCTGGTCTGGGTGTGGGCCGAACGCGGTGCCACGGGGCAAGCCTCGCGGCGGGCCATCACCGTGCACCAGGTCGTCGAGGCGATCGGCGATGGGGTCATCGTGCTCGATGTGCGTGGCGTGGTGATCGTCGCCAACTCCGCCGCGGTCGAGCTCGCCCGGCGGCACGGTGTGACCAGGCCGCTCCTCGGGGCCCACTGGTGGGACGTCTTGGGGGATCTCGACCTCCCGGATGCCCGGCTCGGGGGGTTGGTGCGCTCGGGCGACCGCGTGATCGACCTGCGGGTCACGCATCTGAGCACCGATGGCCGCCAGACCGGTGACGTCGTCGTGCTGCGGGACGTCACCGAGTCCGAGGCCGCGCGCGACGAGCTCGCCGAGCAGGCCGTCTCCGATGCACTCACCGGGCTGCGCAACCGCCGGTTCTTCGTCGAGCGTGGGCAGCAGCTCATCGACCAGGCGCACCAGGACGGGCTCTCGGTGGTGGCGGCGATGGTCGACATCGA
>JAKLPK010000182.1 GCA_022013895.1 Cellulomonas sp.
GAAGTTCCACTCGGCGCTGCTCCCGCACGCCGGCCCCGACACCCGGGTGTACGCCGAGGCGTGCGCACTCGGCGCCGAGCTGGCGGACCTGTCCCCGCAGGTGGTGGGCACGCGGGTACCGGCGAGGGTCGCGGTGCTGTTCGACTGGGAGTCCTGGTGGGCGGTCGAGCAGGAAGCCACACCGACCGTCGTCGACTACGTGCAGACGGTGCTGGACTGGTTCGCGCCGTTCCTGCGCCGCGGGGTCACGGTGGACCTGCGCCCGCCGTCGGCGGACCTGTCCGGGTACGACCTGGTGGTCGCGCCCGTGCTGCACGTGCTCTCCGGTGACGACCTCGACCGGCTGGGCGCCTATGTGCGCGACGGCGGTCACCTCGTGGCCACCTACCTCACCGGCATCCTCGACCGGGACCTGCACGTGTGGCTCGACGGGTACCTCGGCCCGCTGCGCGAGGTGCTCGGGCTGCGGGTCACCGAGCTCGCCCCGACCGGTGCACCGCTGCGGCTGGAGGGTGAGGTGGCCGGTGCGGCGCAGGTCTGGCAGGACGTGGTCGAGCTCGCCGGGGCGCAGGTCGTCTCGACGTTCGCCGACGGTGTGGCGGCCGGGGGAGCGGCCGTGACCCGGCACCCGCACGGCCGTGGGGTGGCGTGGTACGTCGCGACCGCGCCGGCGCCGGTGGTGCTCGACGAGCTGGTCGACCGCTGGCTCGACGAGGCCGGGGTGGCGGCCCTGCTCACCCGTGCCGTCACCGGTGTGGAGGCGGTGCGCCGCGGCGACCTGCTGTTCCTGCTCAACCACACACCCGAGGCCGTGGAGCTCCCGCTGGTCGGAGGACCGGTGACGGTCGGCGGCTACGGCGCGGTGGTGCACCCGGTCTGACGGACCGGGCCGGTTGCTGACGGCGTTCTCGCCGTCAGCAACCGGCCACGGTTCAGTGGACGCCGACGGTTCAGCGGACCGTGCGCAGCACCACCGAGGACGTGGACCGCCCCGTGGTCACCCAGGCGATCCCGGTCGAGCCGGGACGGGCCGCGCGGGCCACCGTGACGGGTGCCGCCGCCACCTTGAGGCCGTCGAGGGTCTGCACCCGCATCACCTGGAGCCACCCGCCGGACGTCGGAAGCCCGATCGGGCCGAGCAGCAGCGCCGGGGTCGAGGAGACGGTCACGATCGTGTAGCGCTGACCGGCCTTCACCTCGAACACGCCGTTGCGGTAGGTCGCACCCCGCACGTAGGTGGTGAGCACCTGATAGGTCGCGGTGGCGGTCGCCGTGTTCCCGGCGGTGTCGGTCGCGGTCGCGGTCACCGTGGTGCGACCGGAGGCGGTGGCCATGGACAGTGCGCACGTCGCGAGCCCGGAGAGCGCGTCGGCGCCCGTGCAGGTCGCCGCGGGCGCCCGGCCGAAGTACACCGAACCGCTGGCGACCCCGCCGAGCGTGACGGTCGGTGCAGCGCCGTCGACGTCGAGCCCGGTCAGGGTCGCGGTCGCGGTGCCGCCGTCGGTCGCGGTGACCGTCGCCGTCACGTCCTGGTCGGCACCGTCGGTGAGCACCACGTCGGCCGGGCAGGGCTCGGTCAGCGGGGCGCTGTGCTCGGTGCAGGTGAACCGGACCGTGGCGTTGCGGTACCAGCCGGACGCGTTGGCCGTGCCCACCACCTGGGCGGTGATCTCCGGGGCCACGACCGGCACCGTGCACTCGACCGAACCCATCCGGAGCGCGTAGCCGTCGGTGGCCGAGTCGTCCGACCAGTAGACGGGCTTCGTGCCGTCGACGCACTCGGCCTGCGGTGCGACCGCGAAGCCCTCGTTGTTGATGTTGGGCGAGCTCGCCGGCCGCTCGAAGTAGGTGTCGACGACGAGCTGTCCCGAGGCGGCTCCCTCGGATGCGACCGAGAGGACCGCGCTGCGCCCGTCGCAGGTGTCGTCGCACACGGCCCAGACCTGCTGACGCTCGGCGTCGAACTGCAGGTCCATCACCCCGGTGAACCCGGTGGCCACATCGGCCAGGCGGGCGTAGGTCCCGTCGGCGTTGAGCGCGTAGGCGTAGACGTGGCCGTTGGCCTCCAGACCGACCAGGTACAGCCCGCTGCCGTGGCCGGGGTAGGCCGCAGGGTCGTAGGCCGCCCCGGTGAGCTGGTCCACGAAACCGTTCGCGGTGAGGTAGCTGTCCGGCACCCAGGTGATCGCCTCGAGGCCGGAGTTCGCCGCGACGGCCGGCAGGTCGGCGACCAGGTTCCACTCGGTGGTCGCGGACAGCGAGGTGCCGGCGGTCGACGGGTCGAAGCGCAGCACCCCGAGCCGGCTGGTGCCCGAGGCGTCGTTGTCGCGTTCGATCGAGGCGTACACCGAACCGTCGGGAGCCAGCGTGACGCCCTCGGTGTCCGGGTTGCCGGTGCCGTCGGGGAAGTGCAGCGCCTTGCCGGCCGCCCAGTCGGCGTCATCCGCCGCGACCCAGGCCGATCCGTCCCAGGTCAGCTGGTACAGCGTGCCCGGGCCGTTCTTGACCGCCCACAGCGTGCCCTTGGCCGAGGTGCCTGAGGGTTCGTAGGCCAGACCGGACATGTTCCCGCCGAGGAAGCCGGACACGTCGACCGTCGTCACCGTGGCGGCACCGGGCCAGATGGAGGTGACCAGGTCGCCGGGGCAGGCGTTGACCGCCGCCCTGGTCGACGCCGTGGTGGTGGTGAACTCACCGGTGCCGTCGGGGCACCGGCCGTAGGTCGTCGAGGCGTGGGCCGCCCAGGTGTACGTGTCGACGAGCGTTCCGGTCGCGTCGAACAGACGCGCGGAGTCGGCGCCGCCCAGACCGAACGAGGCGTCCACATCGGCCACCACGTAGCCACCGGCGGCGATCGTGGTGCCGGCCGGGAGCGTGAACGCGTGGGTGTCGTCGTTGTCCTTGACCGTCCAGCCGGACAGGTCGACCGAGGTCAGGCCGTTGTTCTTCAGCTCGACCCAGTCGCCGGGGGTGCCGCCGGACGACTCCACCTCGTTGATCCGGATCGGTGAGCTGCAGTCGTTGGCGGCGCCCTTGGTCGAGGAGGTCGTCGTGCCGAACGTGCCCGTCCCGTCGGGGCAGCGGCCGTAGGTGGTGGTGGCGTGCGCGGCCCAGGTGGACGAGTCGATCACCGTGACCCCGTCGGAGGCGAACAGTCGCGCGGAGTCGGCGCTGCCCAGACCGAACCCGAGTGCGGTCTCCTCGACCACGTAGTAGCCGCCGGCCGCGATCGTCGTCCCGGCCGGGATCACCGAGAACGCGTGGGTGTCGTCACCGTCCTTGACCAGCAGACCGGAGGCATCGACGTCCGTGGAGCCGGTGTTCTTCAGCTCGACCCAGTCGCCGGGGGTGCCGCCGGACGACTCGACCTCGTTGATCACCAGACCGGCCGGGACGGTGATCCCGCAGTCGTTGGCGCTGCCCTTGGTGGCGGCGGCGGTCGTGGTGAAGTCGCCGCTCGGCGTGGGGCAGCGGCCATAGGTGGTGCCCGCGTGGGCGGTCCAGGAGTAGGCGTCGACGAGGGTGCCGGTCGCGTCGAACAACCGTGCGCTGTCGGCGCCGCCCAGGCCGAAGGAGGCGTCGACCTCGGCCACCCAGTAGCCGCCCGCCTCGATCGTGGTGCCGGCCGGAACCGTGAAGGTGTGGGTGTCGTCGGAGTCCTTGACGACGTAGCCGGACAGGTCGACCGCGCCGGTCGAGGGGTTGACGAGCTCGACCCAGTCACCCGGCGTCCCGCCGCTGGACTCGATCTCGCTGAGCCGGACGGGGCTGGAGCAGTCGTTGGCGGCGCCCCGGGTGACCGAGGTGGTGACCCGGAACGCGCCCGAGCCGTCGGGGCAGCGACCGTAGGAGGTGGCCGCGTGGGCGGCCCAGGTGTACGTGTCGACCAGGGACCCGTCGGCGGTGAGCAACCGCGCGGTATCGGCCTTGCCGAGCCCGAACGACGGGTCGACGTCGGCCACCCAGGACGCGCCGGGCTCGATCGTGGTGCCGGCCGGGATGGTGAAGGAGTGGGTGTCGTCGTTGTCCTTGACCACCATCCCCGAGGCGTCGACCGCGGCCGTGCCGGTGTTCATCAGCTCGACCCAGTCGCCGGGCGTACCGCCGTCGGACTCGACCTCGTTGATCACGAGCGTCGGCAGATCGGCGGCCGTCGCGGGCAGCGCGGTCCCGACGACGGCCAGGACGGTCGCGGTACAGGCGATCAGGGCAGCAGGACGGCGCAGGCGCGGCACAGCCATGGGGGGTTCCACCTTCATCGGTCGCGGGCGAGCGGGTTGAACGCTCCCATCCCCGGACCAACTGCGGGTGAACCGTGGGTGACGTGCCGATGCCGAGGTGGGGACGGCACCGGCACGTCGCGTCGAGGCCTGGTCATCCGGCCGGGGTCGGCGGGCCAGGTCCGGGCCCCGGGCTCAGCGGGTGAAGGTCCCGACCAGTGAGGTCAGCTCGGCCGACATACGGGCGAGCTCGGACGCCGCATGCTGGGACTCGGCGGCACCGCGGGTCGTCTGGTCGGCCGCACCGGCGACCCCGACGATGTTCGAGGCGATCTCGCCGGAGCCCGCGACGGCCTCGTTGACTGCCCGGTTGACCTCGGCGGTGGTCGCGGTCTGCTCCTCGACGGCCGAGGCGATGGTGAGCTGGTAGTCGTTGATCGAGCTGATGACGGTCGCGATCTCCTCGATGGCGACCACTGCCGACTCGGTGTCGGTCTGGATGGCCTGCACCCGGGTGGAGATGTCGCCGGTGGCCTTGGCGGTCTCCTGCGCGAGCTCCTTGACCTCACCGGCGACGACGGCGAAGCCCTTGCCGGCCTCACCGGCGCGGGCGGCTTCGATGGTCGCGTTGAGGGCGAGCAGGTTGGTCTGCTCGGCGATCTGGGTGATGAGCTTGACGACGTTGCCGATCTCGCGTGAGGACTCGCCGAGCCGGGCGACAGTGGTGCCCGCCGTGCTCGCCGAGGTCACGGCCTGGGCCGCCACCTTGGCAGCGTCGTTGGCGTTGCGGGAGATCTCGGAGATCGAGGCGCCCATCTGCTCCGAACCGGCGGCCACGCCCTGGATGGACCGGGAGACCTGTTCGGCGGCGGCCGAGACCATGCCCGCCTGGGTGGCGGTCTCCTCGGCGGCCGAGGAGATCTGCTGGGAGGAGGCGGACATCTCCTCGGCTGCGGCCGCCAGGGCGGCGGCTGACGTGTCGATGGTGCCGACCTTGTCCCGCAGGGCGACCACGGCCTGGTCGAGGGCCCGGCCGGTGGCGCCGACCTCGTTGCGGTTGGTCAGCTCGGCGGTCTCTCGCAGATCGCCTCGGGCCAGGGCCTCGGCGACCGTGCGGACCCGTGCCATCCCGCTCACGATCAGCCCGGACACGGCCAGGCCCAGGCCTATCGCGATGAGGAGCCCGAGGGTCATCACCACGAGCACCGTCGTGCGGTTGTTCTGGTACTCGTGGGTCGCGGCGGCCGCGGCGGTCTCCGCCTCAGCCTCCTCGGAGGTCACGAGGATCCCGACGGTCGTCATCATCGTCTCGACGGTGGCGGATGCGTCGTCGCGGGCGGTGCGGTAGGCGACCATGTCGTGCGCCTGGGCGGCCGGCAGCACCTGCTGCTCGACGAGCGCCCGGTACTGCGTGAGGCCGTCCTCGAAGTCGGTGAGGGCCGCGCGCTTCTCGATCGAGAGGTCCTTCGACTTGTAGTCGGCGATGGTGTCGGTGAGCTCCTGGTCGGCCGCTGTCACCGCCTGCTCGTACGAGGCCGTGGTGGTCTCGTCGGTGGAGATCGCCTCCATCGTGAGCGCGAGGCGCATCTCGATGACGGCGCGGCGCAGCACCGCCGCGTCTTGCAGACCCAGGAAGTTCTGGGCGTACATGGCCTCGGTGTTGGCGCTGGTGCGGCCGAGGGCGGCGATGCCGAGCCCGCCGACGAGGGCCGAGACCGCTGTGGCGACGAGGACCGCGGCGAGCACCTGGACCCTGACACCGAGGTCGGTGAACCAGGACATGGGGGAGCGGCGGGCTGGTGATGGGTTCATGGGTGACTTCTCCTTGGTGGGACCTGTGACCCATCTATCGAGCAGGCCAGCATCCTGACCCGGGACCAAGGTCTAGGTCCGTCGACACGCCGCATCGGCTCCGCTCGGACGGGTGCACTGCTGACTTCGGGCCGACAGGGCTCTGACCTGCGAATACGATGGCCGAGTTGGCGCTGAGCCGGGGCGGGACGGGGTGTTCGGGGGTGTGGCGGCCGAGCTGAAAAAGACGGATGTCTCACTCTTTTCGGTGAACCTAGCGCGAGATCCGTGGCGTATCGCAGTGGGTGGATCTTGTTCGGCGTCGGCCCGGTCCGAGCTGCGCGGGTAGGCTCCCGGCCGTGTCGGCCCGCCCCCTGAACCCCCGCCCCCTGAACCCGGGTGCGGACCTGCGGGCGGGTAGCGGTTGCGTCCCCGCGGACCCGGTGCGATGACGGTCCCGCCCGATCCGGCCTCGGCACCCCTGCGCGCGCGTGCGCCGTCGATGGCCGATGTCGCCGACCGGGCCGGGGTCTCCCACCAGACGGTCTCGCGGGTGGTGAACAACCACCCCTCGGTGCTCCCGGAGACCCGGGCGCGGGTGCGGGCCGCGATCGCCGACCTCGGCTACCGGCGCAACAGCGCCGCACGCGCCTTGGTCACCCGCCGCTCGGGTGTGCTGGGTGTGCTCACCCCGGCGGGGACGGCGTACGGCCCGACGAGCACTTTCCTCGCGCTGGAGGACGCCGCCCGGGAGGCGGGCTACGTGCTGGCCGTCGGCACCCTGCGGCTGCCGCACGAGGACTCCACCGCGCGGGCGCTGAACCGGTTCCTCGATCTGGGGGTCGAGGGGATCGCGGTGATCGCGCCCACCGAGCAGGTGCTGCGGGTGGTCTCGGAGATCGACGCATCGGTGCCGGTCGTCATGCTGTCGTCGGCGACCCGGCTGCCCGACCGTCCGCTCGTCGGCGGCGTCAGCGTCGCCCAGCGGGAGGGCGCCGCCGCCGCGACGGCGCATCTGCTGGCCGGTGGGGCGAGCGAGGTGCTGCATGTCGCCGGCCCGCAGGACTGGTTCGACGCACAGGAGCGGGTCCGCGGGTGGCGGGCGGCCTGCGTGAGTGCGGGGGCCCCGACCCCGGCGCCGGTGGAGACCGGGTGGTCGGCGCGGGAGGGCTACGCGCTGGGCGTGCAGCTGGTGCGTGAGGGGCTGCCGCCCGCGGTGTTCGCCGCCAACGACCAGCTCGCCCTCGGGCTGCTGCACGCCCTGCGTGAGCACGGGGTGCGGGTGCCCGACGACGTCGCGCTCGTCGGGTTCGACGATGAGCCGGGCGCCGCGCACTACGCCCCGCCGCTGACGACGGTGCGCCAGGACTTCGCCGGTCTGGGGGCGGCGGCCATGCAATACCTCGCCGAGGCGCTCGACGGCAGCCCTACGCCACGCCGCGAGCTGACGGCCGAGCTCGTCGTGCGGGCGAGCTCCACCCGGGCCTGACCGGCGACCACCACCGGTTCCAGGGCGCTCCCGTGCGGGTGGGACGGGCGCTCGGCCGGGATGTCGCGGGGCTCATCGAGGGGTCGGGACTGTGGACGGTGGCAGGTTTCGCTCCCGCCGTGTGAGCGATAACATGGGTCTTCGCCGACGCCTGAGGGCGACGCAACGACGCGCATCTGGAGCCGACCATGACGACTGACCGCAGGTCCGACGACGCTGCCGCGGTGATCGCCGAGGGGCGGGCCGTGCTGGGGATCGAGCTGGGCTCGACCCGCATCAAGGCCAGCCTGGTGGACCCGTCCGGGGTGAGCCTGGCCAGCGGGAGCCACGACTGGGAGAACCAGTTCGTCGACCGCCGGTGGACCTACTCCCTGGACGCGGTGTGGGAGGGGCTGCGCGCCTGCGTCGCGGCCATGCTGGCCGACGCCGAGGCGAAGCACGGTGTGCGGCCGAGCGCGCTCGGCGCCCTGGGCGTCTCCGCGATGATGCACGGCTACCTGGCCTTCGACGCGGACGATGAGCTGCTCGTCCCGTTCCGCACCTGGCGCAACACCAGCACCGGGGCCGCCGCCGCCGAGCTGTCCGAGCTCCTCGACTACACGATCCCGCTGCGCTGGTCGGCGGCCCACCTCTACCAGGCGGTGCTGGACGACGAACCGCACGTCGAGCACATCGCCTTCGTCACCACCCTGGCCGGGTACGTGCACTGGCGCCTCACCGGCCGCAAGGTGCTCGGGGTCGGGGACGCCTCCGGCATGTTCCCCGTCGACCCGGTGACCCGCGACTACGACGCGGCCCGGCTGGCGAAGGCGGACGGTCTACTGACCTCCCACCGCGCAGGCTTGACGTTGTCCGCGCTGCTGCCGCAGGTGCTCGTCGCGGGCCAGGAGGCCGGTCGGCTCACGCAGGAGGGCGCGGCGCTGCTCGACCCGACGGGCACCCTGGCGTCCGGCGCGCCGCTGTGCCCGCCGGAGGGCGACGCCGGCACGGGCATGGTCGCCACGAACGCCGTGGCCCCGCGGACCGGCAACGTGAGCGTCGGCACGTCGATCTTCGCCATGGTGGTGCTGGAGCAGGAGCTGTCCCGCGCCTACCCGGAGATCGACCTGGTCACCACGCCCGTCGGCGATCTGGTGGCGATGGTGCACTGCAACAACGGTGCCAGCGAGCTCGGCGCCTGGGCCGAGGTGTTCGGCCAGTTCGCCACCGCGCTCGGTGCCCCGGCCGATCCGGACGCCGTGTTCGCCGCGCTGCTCGGCGCTGCGCTCACGGGCGAGGCCGACGGCGGCGGGCTGCTGGCCTACAACTATCTGTCCGGCGAACCGGTGACCGGGCTCGAGGAGGGCCGGCCGCTGTTCGTCCGCACCCCCGACAGCCGGCTCACGCTGGCGAACTTCGTCCGCACCCAGGTGTACGGCGCCTTCGGGACGCTCAGCCTGGGCATGCGCACCCTGGCGCAGGAGGGTGTGCAGCTCGAGGCGATGCTCGCGCACGGCGGCCTGTTCCGCACCGCGGGTGTGGCGCAGCGGCTGCTGGCCGCCGCCCTGCGCACGCCGGTGGCGGTGGGCAGCAGCGCGGGGGAGGGTGGCCCGTGGGGCATGGCCGTGCTGGCGGCCTACCTGCGGGTCGCCGACGAGATGGATCTGGGCACCTGGTTGAGCACCGTGGTGTTCCGCGATGCGCAGACCGTCGTGGCCGCTCCCGATCCGGTCGACCAGGCCGGGTTCGACGCCTGGATCGAGCGCTACGAGGCCGGGCTGGCCGTCGAGCGGGCGGCGACACAAGCGCTGTAGACCCGCCCGGGTCGCGACGGATCGGTGCGCGCCGCACTGTCGCCGGACCGGGCCGGGTTCGACGAGACGGCACGACGAGCTGCCGGACGAGGAGAGGGACGGATGACGACGAGCTGGGACGATCTGCCGAACCGGGTGCATGACGAGGTGGCGCGCACCCGCGAGGTGGTGGCACGGCTGCACGCCGAGCTGCCGCGCTGGGAGCTGGTGGTGTGGACGGCGGGCAACGTGTCGCAGCGCGTGGTCGTCGACCCCGACCGCGGGCCCGGTCCGGACGATCTGCTCGTCATCAAGCCGTCGGGCGTGACGTACGACGAGCTCACCGCCGAGGCGATGGTGGTCACCGACCTGGCCGGGACCCTCGTCCACGGCGACCGCGCCCCCTCGTCGGACACCGCCGCGCACGCGTACGTGTACGCGCACATGCCGGCTGTCGGCGGTGTGGTGCACACGCACTCGACCTACGCCACGGCCTGGGCCATCCGCCGCGAACCCGTGCCCTGCGTGCTCACGATGATGGCCGACGAGTTCGGCGGACCCATCCCGATCGGCCCGTTCGCGCTCATCGGTGACGACTCGATCGGCCAGGGAATCGTCGCCACGCTGGGCGGCGGACGCAGCCGGGCGGTGCTCATGGCCAACCACGGCCCGTTCACCATCGGCCGGGATGCCAAGGACGCGGTCAAGGCCGCGGTCATGGTCGAGGAGGTCGCCCGCACGGTGCACATCTCGCGTCAGCTCGGCGACGCCGTGCCGATCGACCAGGCGCAGATCGACGCGCTGTACGAGCGCTACCAGTACGTCTACGGCCAGGGCGGCGCCGACCGGACGCCGCTGACCACCGTCCAGAACCCGACCGACACCACGCCCACCGACACCACGAAGGACCTGTCATGACCAAGCCGTACGCCGACAAGCAGATCTGGTTCCTCACCGGCAGCCAGGGCCTCTACGGCGAGGAGACGGTGCGTCAGGTGGCCGACCAGTCGCGCGAGGTCGCGCGGCTGCTCGACGAGGCCGGCGACATTCCCGCGCCGATCGTCTGGAAGCCCGTCCTCACGGACTCCGCCTCGATCCGGCGGGCCATGATCGAGGCGTCGGCCGACGACTCGGTGCTCGGCGTCATCACCTGGATGCACACCTTCAGCCCGGCCAAGATGTGGATCGCCGGTCTGGAGGCGCTCACCAAGCCGCTGCTGCACCTGCACACGCAGTCCAACGTCGAGCTGCCGTGGGACACCATCGACATGGACTTCATGAACCTCAACCAGGCCGCGCACGGCGACCGGGAGTACGGCTTCATCCTGACCCGGCTGTCGGTGGCCCGGACCACCGTCGTCGGGCACGCGTCCAGCCCGGCCGTGCGGCACCGGGTGGGTCAGTGGGTGCGGGCGGCCGCCGGCTGGAACGCGACCCACGAGCTGCGCCTGGTGCGTTTCGGCGACAACATGCGCAACGTCGCGGTCACCGAGGGCGACAAGACCGAGGCCGAGATCCGGTTCGGCGTCTCGGTGAACACCTGGGGCGTCAACGAGCTGGCGGCGGCGGTGGACGCGGTGGACCCGGCCGAGGTCGACACGCTGGTCGCGCAGTACGAGGAGCTCTACGACGTCGTGCCCGAGCTGCGGGTCGGCGGCGCGCGGCACGAGTCCCTGCGGTACGCCGCGGCCCAGGAGGTCGCGCTGGAGTCGTTCCTGACGTCCGTGGGTGCCAAGGCGTTCACCACGACGTTCGAGGACCTGGGTGCGCTGCGCCAGCTGCCCGGGCTCGCTGTGCAGCGGCTGATGGCCAAGGGCTACGGGTTCGGTGCCGAGGGCGACTGGAAGACCGCCGTCCTGATCCGGGCCGCCAAGGTGATGGGGGCCGGGCTGCCCGGTGGCGCCTCGCTCATGGAGGACTACACCTACGACCTGGTCGACGGCAACGAGCGCATCCTCGGGGCGCACATGCTCGAGATCTGCCCGACCCTGACGACCACCAAGCCGCGGGTGGAGATCCACGCCCTCGGCATCGGCGGCAAGGAGGACCCGGTCCGGATGGTGTTCAACACCGACCCGGGCCCGGCCGTCGTCGTGGCGATGTCGGACCTGCGGGACCGGTTCCGGTTGACCGCCAACGTGGTCGACGTGGTCGAGCACCCCGAGCTGC
Source organism: Cellulomonas sp. (assembly GCA_022013895.1). Lineage (GTDB taxonomy): Bacteria > Actinomycetota > Actinomycetes > Actinomycetales > Cellulomonadaceae > Cellulomonas. The sequence goes on from JAKLPK010000182.1 coordinate 11,442, forward strand.
CGGCCCTCCCGGTGGCCCGCGCGGTGTGGAAGCCGCGTCCGGACCTGGCCACCTCGGCCGAGTCGTGGCTGACCGCCGGCGCGGCGCACCACACCGTGATGACGACGGCCGTGGGGATCGAGATCTGGGAGATGTTCGCCCAGATCGCGCGCACCGAGCTGCTGGTCATCGACGAGAACACGACGCGTCGTGGCTTCGCCGAGGCCGTGCGCTGGAACGCGGTCTACTACCGGATCGCGCAGGGGCTGTGACCGCGAGCCGCTGACCGCGGGCCGGCGCCGGGGGCGCCGGAGCCGCGTGGTTCGTCCCGTGGGAGGGCCCTGACGACCACCGTCAGGGCCCTCCCGCGCGTGGCGGCCACGTGAGATTGATCTGGCGTCGTGCCAGGTAAACGGCCCTTTCGGGCTGTTCCCAGTGGTGAGCGCGGCGGGGGTCGACCGCCGGCGGCGTGTCGCCGCGAGGTATGGGACGAAGGTCCCGGGGCCCTTGGGCCTCCCGACCTAGCGTTGCCGCGTCTCGACGAGGAGGACCCGGTGCCCGAACACCCCCAGCAGCATCCCCAGAAGCGCCCCCATCAGCACGGTGGGAGCCAGGCCAGGATCGACTACGGCCAGCGGCCGATGCTCGTGTTCTGGGAGACCACCCGGGCCTGCCCGGTGGTGTGCCGGCACTGCCGGGCCTCGGCGCTGCTGCAGGCCCTGCCCGGTGAGCTGAGCACGGCCGAAGGGTTCGACCTCATCGACCAGGTCGCGGGGTTCGGGCGGCCATTCCCGATCCTGGTGCTCACCGGCGGGGACTGCCTCATGCGGCCCGATCTGTTCGAGCTGGTCCAGCACGCGGTGGACCTGGGCATCCCCACGGCCCTGTCCCCGGCGGTCACCCCGCTGCTGGACGCCGCGATGATCGCCCGGATCGCCGACTCCGGGGTGCGGGCCGTGTCGATCTCCCTCGACGGGGCGACCCCCGCCACGCATGAGGGCGTCCGCAACATCCCGGACCACTTCGACGACACCGTCGCCGCTATTCGGGCGTTCACCGCCGCCGGCGTCAGCGTCCAGGTCAACACCACCGTCATGCAGGAGAACCTGCACGAGCTGGCCGATGTGGCGAAGATCGTGCACGACGCGGGAGCCGACGTCTGGGAGGTCTTCTTCCTGGTGCAGGTCGGCCGGGGCACGGTGGCCAACCCGGTCACCCCCGAGGAGCACGAGGACGTCTGCCATCTGCTGTGGGACGCCTCGCAGTACGGGTTCATCGTGCGCTCGGTCGAGGCGCCGTTCTTCCGCCGGGTGGTCAACCAGCGGCGCGACGGCGGCCCGGCACC
>JAKLPK010000183.1 GCA_022013895.1 Cellulomonas sp.
CGGAACTCCGTGAAGGCCACCGTCGACGCCTACGACGGTTCGGTCGAGCTCTACACCTGGGACACCGAGGACCCGATCCTCAAGGCGTGGTCGGCGACGTTCCCCGGGTCGGTCAAGCCGATGTCGGAGATCTCGAGCGATCTGATGAGCCACCTGCGGTACCCGGAGGATCTGTTCAAGGTCCAGCGCACGCTCCTGGCCAAGTACCACGTGCAGGATGCGTCGCAGTTCTTCTCGGGCAACGACTTCTGGCAGCTCCCGAACGACCCGACGGTCACCACGACCAAGGTTGCGCAGCCGCCGTACTACCTGACGCTGCGGATGCCGACGCAGGACTCGGCGACGTTCTCGCTCATGAGCACCTTCATCCCGAGCGGTGAGACCGCCCGTGAGGTGCTCACGGGCTACGTGGCCGTGGACGCCGATGCCGGGAGCACGGCGGGCGTGAAGTCGAAGGACTACGGCAAGCTCCGACTGCTCGAGCTGCCACGCGACTCGACCGTGCCCGGACCGGGGCAGGCGTCGGCCAACTTCATCAACGACTCGACCATCTCCCAGCAGCTCAACCTGTTGGAGCAGGCCTCGTCCACGGTCCGACGAGGCAACCTGCTCACGCTGCCCGTCGGCGGCGGACTGCTCTACGTGCAGCCGGTCTACGTCCAGGCGTCCTCCGGGACCACGTTCCCGTCGCTGCAGCGGGTCCTGGTCTCGTTCGGCGACCAGACCGGGTTCGCGGCCACGTTGAGCGAGGCGCTCGACCAGGTGTTCCAGGGCGACTCGGGTGCACAGACGGGTGACACGAGCAACGTGCCGACCGTGACGCCGTCACCCGAGGCGACCCCGACGCCGAGCCCGACGCCGGGCCCCACGGGGACCGCCTCCGCGACCCCGACGCCGAGCGCGACGTCGACCGACTCGGTGGCGCAGGCGAAGGCCGATCTTGCGGCGGCGCTGGCCGACGCCAACAAGGCCATCCAGGACGGTCAGGCGGCGCTGGCCAAGAACGACTTCGCGGCCTACGGCGAGGCGCAGACGCGGCTCGACGGTGCGATCCAGCGCGCGACGGACGCCCAGAACCGCCTGGGCTGAGCGCGGTCGGGTGACCGATGGCCCCACGCCGACGGGTGTGGGGGCACCTACCATCGGAGGATGGACCGTGGTGGCTACCTGGCCGCGTTGGTGCAGATCAGCGATGCGCTGCTGAGCGGGGACGACCGGCTGCACCAGGTGGCGCAGGCCGCGACCATGGTGCGGCAGGTCACCGGTGCGCGGCTCGCGCCGGTGTTCCTCATGAGCGAGACCGGCCGTGACCATCTGCTGGTGGCCGATGACGAGCAGCGGGCGCTGCTCGGCGAGCGCTTCACCGCGTTGCCGGTGGCGCCGTACGTGCGCGCGCCCTGGCTCAACTCCGAGGAGATGCCCGTCTGGGGACGCGACCACCTGGACGCCTGGCGGTTGCTGCCGGCGGATTTCCGGGAGGTGTTCGGCCAGTCCGAGGTGTGCGTGCCGATCCACGCCGACGGTCGGCACTTCGGGGCGATGCTCATGGCGTTCGCCCCTGACGTCGAACCGGATGACGACCTGCGGGCGTTCCTAGCGGTGGTCGGTCGGGTGTTCGGCAACGCGGTGTACCGCTGGGAGATGGCGCGGCGCGAACGTGAGCTCGGCGCGCTCGAGGAGCGTCGCCGGCTGTCCGAGGAGCTGCACGTCGACCTGTCGCAGCAGATCACGGCCCTGGGGTTGCAGCTCGGCCTGGTCGAGATGGATCTGGCCGAGATGGATCTGGCCGAACCGGACGGCGCCGAGCCGGCGCGGGCGGGGCCGGACGGGGCAGGGCCGGACGCGGCAGGGGCGGCGGGACGGGCCCGGCTGGTGGCCGATGTCGGGCGGCTGGACGCGATGGTCGATGGCGTCAAGCAGAGCCTGCGGGTCCAGATGCTGGGTCTGCGGGCCGATGCCGAGCTCGCGACGGGTTCCCTGGCCGTCCGGCTGCAGGAGCAGGTCGAGGCGTTCCGGCAGCAGACGGGTCTGGCGGCGACGGTGGACTGCGGTGCGTGCGGTGAGGCGGGTGGTGTGCCGCCGTTCGTCGCGGCCCAGCTGGTGCGGGTGCTGCAGGAGGGGTTGGCGAACGTGCGGCTGCACGCGCGGGCGTCCAGGGTCGTGGTGCGGCTGCATCCGAGCACGGCGGGCATCCGCCTGGAGATCGAGGACGACGGTGTCGGGTTCGACGAGAGCGCCGTCCCGGCGTCGCGGATCGGGTTGCGGATCATGGCGGAGCGGCTCGCCCAGGTGGACGGGGTGCTGAGGTTCGAGGCGGTGGCCGGCGGGGGGACCCGGGTGGTGGCCGAGGCCCCGTTGCGGGCCAGGGACACCGGTGGGGTCGAGGTCGAGGCGGTGCTGGGACGTGGCTGAGCAGCCGGCGGGGGTGCTCGTCGTCGACGACCACGGGCTGGTCCGGGACGGTCTGGTCGCACTGATCGGGCGCTGGCCCGAGTTCACGGTGGTCGGGTGCGCCGTGGACGGTGAGCAGGGGGTGGCGATGGCGCGGACGCTGCACCCGGACCTGGTGCTCATGGACGTCCGGATGGAGGGGATCGGCGGGGTGGAGGCGACCCGTCGGATCACGGCGGCCGACCCGCAGGTGCGGGTCGCCATGCTCACGGCGTCGCGGTTGGGCGATGACGTGTTCCAGGCGCTGCGGTCGGGTGCGCACGGGTACCTGAGCAAGGACGAGCCGGCGGAGGGTCTGCATGTGGCGCTGGCCGGGCTGATGCGTGGTGAGACGGCGCTCTCGTCGACGATCGCGGCGAAGGTGCTGGACGAGCTCACTCCGCCGGGCCGGTCGGCGGCCGCCTCGTCGGAGCGGTTGACCCAGCGTGAACGGCAGGTGCTGCGGCTGCTGGTCGACGGGCTGTCGAACGACGAGATCGGTCGGATCCTCTACCTGTCCGAGGCGACGGTGAAGAAGTACCTGGGGTCGATCATGACCAAGCTGCACATGAAGAACCGGGTCCAGGTCGCGGTGTACGGGCTGCGGCAAGGGATCGTCGAGTAGACCTTCGTCTACCCCGGTCGATCCGAAAGGCGCTGTTGGGCGCCGTTCGGCTTGAACTTGACTCGTCCTTGGCGGTGGCAGGAAGTCCGCCGTGGTCGCACCGCTGCGGTGCCGGACGAGAGGACTTCGATGACGACCGTCGTCGTGCACACGTGGGCGAGGGACCCGGGCAATGCCCTGGTCCGCCCGGACGGAACGGTCGAGTGGCGTTCGACCAAGCTGGTACCGGGGGAGGACGACCCGGCCGCGGTGTCCGCCGCCCTCGGCATCGCCTCCGCCCGCGATGACGAGCTGGTGGCGGTCACCTTCGGGGACGCCGACCCGAGCTGGGCGCTGGCCCGGGGTGCGGCCCGGTCGGTGGTGGTGACGGACGCGTCGGTCGATGACGACGAGGCGGCGGTGGCCGCGCTGGTGGCGGCCGCGGTGCGCACGGTCGACGGCGTGGACGTCGTGGTGATCGGTGACAGCGAGGCGCACCCGGGGGTGGCCGGGACGGTGGCCGGTCTGCTCGGCTGGTCGGTGGTCCTGGGGGTCTCGACGGCCCGGTGGGGCGAGGAGGCCCTGGAGGCGGACCGTCGGGTGGCCGAGGGGGTGCAGACGCTGGCGGTGCCTGCACCGGTGGTGGTCGCGGTCCGGGCCGACCAGGCGGAGTCCCGGGCGCCCGGGATGAAGGAGCAGCTGGCGGCGCGCAAACGTCCGGTGCAGCGGGTCTCGGTGGCCGATCTGGAGGTGCCGTCGACCGCGGCGGCGAGCCTGGACAGCACCCGGCTGCCGGCCACCCAGGGGGCCCGGTTGTTCGACGGCTCACCGCAGGAGGCGACGCGGGCCCTGGTCGGCGTGCTGCGCAGCGAAGGAGCGGTGCGATGAACGCGTGGGTGGTGCTGACGCGTCCTGAGGGTGCGGTGGCGGCGGTGCGTGCGGCGGCTGCGGGCGGTGCGGTGAGCGTGCTGGCCGTCGGTCCGCGTGCGCTGGCCGATGCGGTGGCGTCGACGGGTGCGGGTGCGGTGCTGTGGGTGGAGCCGCAACCGGGGCTCGCGATCGAGTCCTGCGCCCCGCAGGTCGCCGAGGTGGTGGCCGCGGACAGCCCGCAGCTGGTGGTCGGCGGGGTCGACCCGCAGGTCCGGGCGCTGCTCGGTGCAGTGGCCGGTCGGCTGGGCGCGGCGGTGGTGAGCGAGGTGGGCGCGGTCCGCGCCGACGGGTCGTCGTTCGTCCTGGAGAGTTCCGGTCTGGGCGGCGCCGTGGTCGAGGAGGTGCGCACCGCCGGCCCCGTCGTCGCACTGCTCGCGGTGGACGACGACGACCCGGTGACCGCCGGCGCCGTCGAGGTGCAGGCGGTGCAGCCAGCGGCGGCGACGCAGGTCCGGGTGCTGCGGACGCAGGCTGCGGCCACGGCCGGCGGTCTGGGGGATGCGGCCACCGTCGTCTCGGTGGGGCGCGGGCTGCGTTCCCGGGACGACCTGGCGATGGTCGAGCAGCTGGCGGCGGCGCTGGGTGCGCAGCTCGGCTGCTCGATGCCGGTCGCCGACGATCTGGGTTGGGTGCCCAAGGACCACTACGTGGGGCGGTCGGGGCAGCAGATCAGCCCCCGGCTGTACCTGGCGCTGGGCATCTCGGGTGCCCCGCAGCACCTGGAGGGGATCCGCGGGGCGAAGGTCGTCGTCGCGGTGAACAGCGACCCCGGCGCGCCCATCTTCCGCAGGGCGGACTACGGCGTGGTCGGTGACCTGTACGAGGTGGTCCCCGCGCTGCTCGACGCCCTGGGGCACTGAACCGGCCGTCCGCGCACCTGCGGCCGCACACCGGGCCTGTTCGTGGGCCCGGCAGCACGCATCACCCACGCATCACATCGAGAGGAATGTACTCATGGCTGAACAGTTCGACGTCTCCTACGACATGGTGGTCGTCGGCGGCGGCGGTTCAGGTCTGTCGTGCGCGATCCAGGCCGCGAAGGACGGTCTGACCGTCGCGGTGCTGGAGAAGAAGCCCGAGCTGGGCGGCAACACCGCCTTCGCCGAGGGTCACGCGTCGTTCGAGTCGGTGGAGCAGGCCAAGCGCGGCATCACGGTCACCAAGGACCAGGCCTACCGGGCGCTGCTGGACTACTCGCACTGGAACGCCAAGCCGGCGCTGGTGGCCCGGTACGTGGAGCACGCCGACGAGACGGTGCTCAAGATGCTCGACGAGGGCGTCGTCTACCACGACGTGCTGGTGATGGAGTCCGATGAGGGCCTGCCGACCTGGCACATCCCCGAGGGTGAGATGACGGGGCTGCTCAACGTCCTCAAGTCGTCCATCCAGCGGCTGGGCGTCGAGGTGTTCCTGGAGACCCGGGCGACCTCGCTCCTCACCTCGGACTCCGGGGCGGTCATCGGCGTGGTGGCCACCGACAAGGACGGTGAGCAGGTGCGGATCGGGGCCGGTGCGGTGGCCCTGGCCGGTGGCGGTTTCGGGTCGAACCCGGAGCTGCTCGCCAAGTACAGCTCGTACGCCCAGCCGGAGAAGATCTTCCCGTTCGGCAGTGACTGCGCCACCGGCGACGGTCTGCTGATGGCCGAGTCGGTGGGCGGGCACCCGTTCCGGGAGATCGGCACCGCCCTGCTCGGCCCCCTCATGCGCGGCAAGACGATCACCTCGCACACGAACTGCGCGGGGCTGCAGCCGTACTACTGGGCGGATGCGCGGGGCCGCCGGTTCTGCAACGAGATCGTGGCGCTCAACTTCGGGCACGCCGGTCAGACCATCGCCCAGCAGCCCGCCGGCTACATCTGGTCGATCATCGACCAGGCCACGGTGCGGCACCTGGTGGAGGAGCAGTGCGAGATCGGCATGGGGATCTACATCCTGGCCGGTTCGAAGCTCGACACGCTGCCGGCCGAGCTGGAGGCCGATCTGGCCGCCGGTCTCACCGCGTTCACGGGTGAGACGTTGGTCGAGCTGGCCGCGAAGATCGACGTGGACCCGGCCGGGTTCGTCGCCGACATCGACGAGTACAACCAGGCGTGCGCGACGGGCAAGGACACCAAGTTCCTCAAGCCGGCCCACCTGCGCCCGATCACCGAGGGCCCGTTCTACGCCCTGAAGATGGAGGCCGGGATCCTGGTGACCACCGGTGGCATCGACATCGACGAGTACATGCGGGTGATCGACGTCGACGGCACGCCCATCGAGGGCCTGTACGCGATCGGCTGCGACGCCGGTGGGCTGTACGGCGAGTCGTACTGCATGACGGTGAACGGCGCCTCGGCCGGGTTCGCGCTGACCTCCGGCTGGTTGGCCGCCGACCACGCGGCCGAGCTCATCAAGGCGAAGCAGCCGGCCTGAGCCGTCGGCTCGTACCGAACGAGGTGACGGCCGGGCCGGTGCAGACCGGTCCGGCCGTCACCGATGTCCCGAAGGAGGGTCAGTGGACGAGGACGACGTCTTCGACGTGGTGGTGGTGGGCGCGGGTGTCGCCGGGTGCGTGGCGGCCTACCAGCTGGCGGCCGCCGGCCGCTCGGTGGTGCTGGTGGACCGGGGGGTCGAGCCCGGGTCGAAGAACCTGTCGGGCGGGGTGTTCTACTGCCGGGTGATGGAGCAGGTGTTCCCGGGGTTCGTGGACCGGGCCCCGGTGGAGCGGCGAATCACCCGCAACGTGGTGTCGTTCCTCAACGAGACGTCAGCGGTGAACGTCGACTACTGGGACACCCGGCTGGCCGAGCCGGTCAACGCGGTCTCGGTGCTGCGCGCCAGGCTCGACGCCTGGTTGGCCGCGCAGTGCGAGGAGGCCGGGGTGTTCGTCATGCCCGGGGTGCGGGTGGACTCCCTGCTGCTGGACGGCGACCAGGTGGTCGGTGTGAAGGCCGGGGACGACGAGCTGCGGGCGCGGGTGGTGATCGCCGCCGACGGCGTCAACTCGTTCATCGCCCGCTCGATCGGGATGCGGGCCGCCGAACCGACCAAGCACCTGGCGCTCGGTGTGAAGTCCGTCATCGGGCTGCCACGCCAGGTGATCGAGGACAGGTTCCACGTCACCGGCGACGAGGGTGTGGCGTACGCCGTCGTCGGCGCGGCGACCCAGGGCGTGGCCGGCGGCGGGTTCTGCTACACGAACACCGAGTCGGTCTCGATCGGCGTCGTCATGCGCCTGGACGACCTGGTGGCGCGCGGGGTGTCCTCCTCCGACGTGCACGACCAGTTCCTGGCGCACCCGGCGATGGCACGGCTGATCGACGGCGGCCAGCTGCTGGAGTACGGCGCGCACCTGACCATCGAGGACGGCCCGGCGATGGTGCGTCAGGAGCTGGTGCGCCCCGGGCTGGTGCCGGTGGGTGATGCGGGCGCGTTCACGCTCAACACCGGGATGACGATCCGCGGGATGGACCTGGCGGCGGGGTCGGCGATCGCCGCCGCCCGGGCCGTCGACGCCGCGCTCACGGCGCAGGACGTCTCGGCCGAGGGGCTGGGCCGGTACCGCACCGAGCTGGCGGCCTCGTTCGTCGGCGCCGACATGGCCACCTACGCCAAGGCGCCGGCGTTCCTGGAACGCCCGCAGATGTACGGGCAGGTGGGGGAGCTGGTCGCCGACGTCATGCACGGCGTCTTCGACCTGGACACCACACCGCGCAAGCACCTGGTGCCCACCGCGCGCGGTGCGCTCAAGGACTCCCCGTTGAGCCTGCGGACGTTGGCCGGCCTCGCGGTCGGCGGGATGAGAGGACTGTGATGGTCACCCTGGGATCGGTCCCCGAACGCCTGGCACGCAACCGCTACGAGCTCGACGAGGGCGAGTCGCACATCCAGGTCGACCAGGACGCCGTGCGCCGCACCGGCTGCGGCCCGCTGCTGGTCGCGATCTGCTCCGCGCACGTCTACCGGCTGGAGGACGACGGCTCCGTGGGCGTCGAGTACGCGGCGTGCCTGGAGTGCGGGACGTGCCTGGCTGTGGCGCCGCCCGGCGTGCTCAGCTGGCACTACCCGCGCGGGGGGTGCGGGGTGGCGTTCCGGGAGGGGTGAGGGGGCGGCGTGGCGTGTGCTCGGGGCGGGCCGGCGGCGGGCTGCCCCGAGCCCGCCGAGGGGCTGCGGACGGGCCCGCCGCGGGGGGGCGATTTGGTCCCTCGGGCGGCGTCCCGTAATGTAGTCCGA
>JAKLPK010000184.1 GCA_022013895.1 Cellulomonas sp.
CCAAGGGGCGCCCGTCTCGCCCCCCGAGTACGTCACGATCGCCGAGGCTGCCGACGCGCTGCGGTGCACCGACCGGTTCGTCCGCAAGCTCATCGCCCAAGGTGACCTGCCGGCCTACAGGGTCGGCAGCAAGGCCATCCGCCTACGCCGCACCGACGTCGAGGCCCTGCTGACTCCCGTCGCGGTCTTCGGCGGTGATGCCGCGTGAACCCCCGGGCCATGTTCTACGGCTCCGAGGTCGATGGGTGCGACGAACCTGCCGACACCTTCATCAAGGTCCCCGTTCTCGGCGTGCTCGACGAGTACGGATCCGAGATCGTGATGGTGGGTGATCGGCTGACCTTCTCGCTCGTTGAGGCGCTCGACCTCGCCCACGCGATGCGGGCCGCCGTGTCCGTCGTGGCCAAGTCGGTGGTCTACCCGTGAGCCGCGCCACGCACCGTGACCCGACCGCAGACGAAGCGATCGGAGCCCCGACCCGGACCAGGTGGCGCCCTACGGGCAGTTCGTTGCCGCTCACCGTGCTCTGGTTGAAGTACGGGGTCCTGCAGGGCAGCGACGAGGCTCGTGCTCGGGCAGTCGCCCGGTTCACCGAGAAGGACCGGGAGGCCTACGCCACGCTCGTGCAGTCCGCGGCGGCAGTTTCGCAGGGCCCTGCCCGGGGGCGCTCGTCGGGCCACCGCGAGGGGTGCTGGGTCAACGGCGGCCCTCGTCGCCACGGTGCTCGTGGGTGGCACTGCGCCAGGTGCGCCGGATCGCCCGAGGGGCGCATGGATGACCTGCTCGCGCTCCTCGACCAGCAGGCCGGGGGTGGCTGGTGATCGGCGGGACGGTGGTCATCGACCTGACGGTCTCGGCGGAGCGGTGGGTGCCGGACGACGGGCGCCGGGCTGTCTCCGTGGTGCTCGCGGGTGCGCCGGCCGGGGTGCCGGTGAAGGTGCTGGTCGGGCAGAAGTGGGCGCCGTCGGTCGACTTCGGTGACGGGGCCCCGGCCTTCCTCGACGAGTCCTGGTGCGAGCTGGTGGCCCGTCACCCGGTAGTCGTCGAGGGAGATGCCACCGCGGTGTTTGCGTGGGTGCGGTACCTGCGTGCCTGCGAGCAGCGATCCGCAGCATGAGCGTGGCCGAAACGGTCGAGAGCCCGGGTGACCTCCTGGCGAGGGTGCGCAACCTGGCGTGGCTCGATCAGCAGGTGTTCCCCGCGTTGCAGTGGGCGGTACCCGGTCTGGTGCCCGAGGGCTTCGGGTTGCTGGTTGGGCCGCCCAAGCTCGGCAAGAGCTGGTTGGCGTTGTCCCTGGGCCTGTCCGTCGCACTCGGCGGGCAGGCCCTCGGGCACGTCGCCTGCCAGCAGCGGCCCGTGCTGTACCTCGCGCTCGAGGACGGGCCGCGTCGTCTGCAGGACCGAGCCCGCAAGCTCATGGTCGACCAGGGCCTGCCCGAGGCCTTCGAGTACGTCACCCGTGCCACCCCGGGCGAGGTGCTGCCCCTGATCGCGGGCTGGCTCGACCAGCACCCGGACGGGTTCGTGCTGCTGGACACCCTGGGCAAGGTCTGGCCACCCGCACTGCCGGGCGAGTCGTCCTACCAGCGGGACTACCGGGTCGGCGCGCACCTGAAGGCGCTGACGGACACCCATCCCGGTTCGACGCTGGCCGTGGTGCACCACGTGCGCAAGGCCGGCGGCGAGGACTGGATGGACTCGACCAGCGGCACCAACGGGCTGAACGGCTCGGCGGACTGGACGATCGCGCTGACCCGCAGCCGCAACGAGGACGCCGCGCTGATCAAGGTCACCGGGCGCGACGTGCGCGAGGACGAGTACGCGGCCAGCATCGTGGACGGCGTCTGGACCATCGAGGGAGACAGCCTCGCGGATGCGTCGGCCAGCGCCCGTGAGCAGCGCACCACCACCGGTCTGGGCGACACCAGCGCCCAGGTGGTGGAGCTCGTCAACGCCAGCGTCAACGGAGTGCGGGCCGCCGACGTCGCGCACGCGCTCGGCGTCCCGGATGCGACCGCCAGGCAGTACCTCAAGCGAGCCGAGGACGCCGGGCGGGTCAAGAAGTCGGGCCGTGGCCTCTACGTGAGTGTCACGAGTGTCACGTTGTCACGTTCTGGATCTCCCGGACGTGACACTCGTGACACTCGTGACACCCCCTCGGGCGGGTCGCTGACCTATCTGCCCGGCGTCGGCCCGACGTGCACGCAGTGCGGCCTACCCATCGACCCGGCGGCGGGAACCGTGCACCCGTCGTGCGAAGCCTGAGCATGAGCGCCGAGAACTGGCGGGAGCTGCTGTGGCAGGACGGCATCGAGGACGTCGTGCTCCGGGCGGTGCGGGCCGTCGAGGCTGCCGATCGCCGCGCCGCCCGGGGCAGTGTTGGCGACTACGAATCATTCGCCTGGGACGCGGCTGTCGAGATCGCCACCAAGTACTCCGGAGACACCGCGACCTTCGACCGATGGCTCTACTACGGCTTGACCAGGTTCGCGGTGCAGAGCAACCGCGACCAGCGCTTCGGCAAGCCCGGCAGCCCGCGCCGAAACGGAGCCTATGCGGTGTCGTTCGACGACCGGGAAGACGGTGGCGACGGCCAGGGCGCTGAGGCGTCGGCGTCCCTGACCTCCCACCGCATCACACCAGACGACCCGCTCGCCCTACTACTGCGGATCGAACGCCTTGAACGGGCCGTGCGCCAAGCAGTGATCAAGGAGGGCTCCGACCGTCGGCTCACCTACGTCACCCGTACCGGCGACGATCTGTGCATCGAGCCCATGTGCCTGCGAAAGGCGGAGACCCAAGGCCGATGCGTCCGCCACTACGCCCAGCACTACCAGCGATGGGGCCGCGCCGACGGGTCGTCACCGACCTGCGCCAACGGCGGGTGCAACGCCGTTGCCACCAGCCGAGGCCTCTGCCACCCCCACTACATCGAGGACCGTGCACGCCAGATCGCGGCCGGCACCTGGCAGCCCGTTAGCCACCCCACGGCCTGCTCCGTCGAGGGCTGCGAGCGGCCGCACGCCGCCAAGGGACTGTGCGCCACGCACTGGAAGCGGCTACGGACCACCGGCACCACAGACGACCCGCCACCGCCG
>JAKLPK010000185.1 GCA_022013895.1 Cellulomonas sp.
TAGGAGTTGAGCTCGACCAGGCGCGAGAGCGACATACCGCGCTCGTGCACACCGAAGTTGAGCATGAGCGGCAGCTCCCAGTCGAAGGTCACCACCCCCGGCTTCTCGTGCCAGATGTCGCCGCCGATCTTGGCGAACGGCACGTGGTCGGTGCCCAGGGTGCCGAGCTTGCCGTCGAGCACCGACTCCCACAAGCCCTCGATCTCGGCCCGGTCGCGCAGCGGCGGCGAGATCTTGGCGTCCTTGCCCAGATCCGGGTCCCAGGCCGAGCGCAGGAGGTAGTGCGCGCAGGTCTCGACGGTCACGTCGACGCCGCGGGCCCGCGCCTCGGCCGCCATCCGCGGACCGTTGGCCGCCGTGTTGTGCACGATGTAGAGCGGGCAGCCGGTGATCTCGGCGAACCGGATCATCCGCGCGATGGCGTCCTCCTCCATGAACACCGGGCGGGACTCGGTGTAGGCAGGCAGGTCGTCGCGCCCGGTGGCCATCATCTCGGCCTTGCCGAGAATGATGAGCTCGGTGTTCTCGCAGTGCACGCAGACGATGCCGCCCTCGATCTTGGCGGCCTCGCGCATCGCGCCGTAGATCCAGGCGTCCGTCGAGGACGTGATCCCGATCGGGTTGCCTGGTTCGTAGCCCATGTGGCACTTGAACGAGCGGACCCCGGTGGCCGCGACCGTCTCGGGGATGCCGGCGACGTGGTCCTCGCGCTGGATGCCGAAGTGGAAGCCGAAGTCGATGAGCGCCTGGGCCTCCCCCCGGGCCCGGCGCTCGGCGTAGAAGTCGACGTAGCCGCCGTCCTTGTTGCGTGTGAACAGCAGGATGGTCGTCACCCCGCCGCGGGCCGCGGCGGCGGTCTCGGTGCGCATGTCCTCGTCGTAGGAGTAGTTGACGCCGAGGTGGCAGTGCGGGTCGATGACGCCGGGCATGAGCACCTTGCCGCCGGCGTCGATGTGCCGGTCGCCGGGTGGCAGCGCGTCGTCGGCCCCCACCGCGACGATGCGGCCGTCCTTGACAGCGACGCCGCCCAGGAACTCCCCGTCGTGGGTCACCACCCGGGCTCCGGTGATGGTCAGATCAGCCTGCACGTCGTTGCTCCTCGATCTGCTCGATCCGCCGGACGATGCCGGCCCACTGGCTGGCGCCGACCGTGACCGGCGCACGCCGGCCCATCCCCCGCGCCCAGAGGGCACGCAGCCCCCGGGCCCGCGCGGCGTCCAGGTCGATCCCGCCGGGTGGGGCGGCCACGTCGACGACGAGGGCACCGGCCGGCAGCAGCGCCAACAGCTCGGCGCTGAGCACCGCGGCCGGCACGGTGGACAGCACGATGGCCGCGCCGGGCAGCACCTGCGGCAGCCCGGTGAGCGGGACGGTGGCGGCTCCGGCGCTGCGCGCATCGGCGCGCTGCACCCCGCTGCGGGCGGCGACCGTGACGTGCGCGCCGAGCAGCACGAGCGTGCGGGCCAGCAGCCGGCCGATGGTGCCGTGGCCGACCAGCACCACGTCTGCACCGTGGATCGTGATGTCGGTGTGGGCGATGACCTGGGCGATCACCCCTTCGACGACGGCCGGGCCGCGGTCGAGCATGAGCTCGACATCGTCCTCGTACTCCACCAGCCCGACGCCCGTGGCCGCAGCGGCGGCGCGCAGACCGGCGTCCGCGCGGCCGAGCACCAGCTGTGCTCCGGGGGCGAGCACGGCCAGCAGGGCCTCGTCGGGCACGATCGGTGCCGGGGCGTCGGGGGCGAACAGCGAGCCGTCGGCCGCGATGCCCGGGATGGGGAACAGCGCGTAGTGCGCACCGGTCATCGCCGCAGCCGCGTCGGGGCACCACTGGACACCCGGGATCGGCACGCCGGGTGGTGAGAACCCGTACGCCCGCACGGTGGCCCCGGCGAGCGCGGCGAGCCGGGCGATCTCCTGCTCACGTTCGTCCCCGGCGACCACGGCGACGACGAGCCCGGTGAGGTCACTCATGCGCGCACCCCGCCGACCAGGTCGAGCACCTCAGGTACGCCGAGGTCGACGATGCCCATCCGCGCCGCCGAGCGACCGGTGGGCAGGTCGCCGACGGCGGTCTGCGCCAACGTCATGAGCGAACGCGCCACGGGCACGGCGACCCCGGCGACGCGGGCCAGCGCGAGGAACGGGACCAGGCCGAACGGCACGTCCTCGCGGTAGTAGCGATGCCCGAACGAGTCCGGGGCGACGATCGTCGCGTTGGCCTCGCCCTGGCGGATGGCCGCCCCGATGTCCCCGGCTGCGGCCGTCGTGTCGACCGTCCCGATGAGGGCCATCTCCGCCCCGAGCGGGAGCAGCGTGTGGCCGAACGCGGCACCGACCGCGAGTCGTTCGGCGTCGAGCGCCTGCAGGACGCGGACGACACCGTCCGTCATGGCCTCGCGGTAGAAGGTGAAGCGCCCCCCGGTGGCCTCGACCCAGGCGGCACCGAGCACGGCACCCGGCGGGTGCAGCACGAGGTTGACGTCGCTCAGGGAGGTGAACAGCACGTCCGCGACCGGGTCCACCTGGGGAAACAGCTCACGGGCCCCCTCGAGCGCAGACGCTCCCCCTGGCAGTGCGGCGCCGCGCACACCGCTGGCGCGTCCCGTGGTGCGGACCAGACCGTCCGGGTCCACCCGGCCGACGTAGGTGAGCGTGGACAGCTCGGCGATCGGGGGCACCGGGACCCCGGCACGCACGAACACCATCCGGGCGTGCAGGGCCCCGCCCGGGTGCCCTGGGTTGAGCACCACCGGCCGTGCACACCTGGCGGCCGCGAGGTCGACGAACACCTGCTCGTGCACGGTGGCGGGCAGCGCGACGAGCACGAGGTCGGCGCCCGCGAGCGCCGTCGGCAGTTCGGTGGTCACCAGGTCCGGCCGGACGGTGCCGGTCCCGAGGACCCCGGCGTACCGGACCTCACCGTCGGGCACGTTCCTGGCCAGGGTGGCGGCGCTGCGGTTCCACAGCTGGACCCGGTGGCCGGCGGCCTGCAGCTCGACGAGCGCCGAGAGCCCGCCGGCCCCCGCGCCGAGGACGGCGACGACGCTCACGCCGCGTACCGTGCCAGCTTCGCCCGGTCGACCTCGATGCCCAGGCCGGGGCCGGTGGGTGCCTGCACGACGCCGTCGACGAACACGAACGGCTCGGTGATGAGGTCGTCGAGGTAGTAGACCCCGGCCACCGTGGGCCCGCCGGACCCGGCCGGCTGGGACACCGGGCACACGCTCGGCAGCACGGCGTTCGGCATGGACACGCCCAGCGCCAGGTTGGCCGCGTTGCCGATTCCGGTCTCGATGGACCCGCCGATGTCGTACGTCATCCCGAGCGACTCGCCGATCTCGGCCTGCCGCCGCGCCCGGTACAGCCCGCCTGGTTTGGTCACGTAGCAGGAGAAGCAGGCGGCGGCGTCGGCGGCGTCCAGCTCGAGGATGTCGGGCACGGTCCACGCCGACTCGTCGGCCATCACGGGGGCACTGATGCGGGCCGCGACCCGGGCCAGAGCGGCCGTGCCCGCGACGGGCTGCTCGCACAGCAGCAGGTCGTACTCCTCCTGCTGCAACGTGATGCGCACGGCCTGGTCGACCGTGGTGTAGCCCTCGTTGGCGTCGACCCGGATCTTCACGTCGTCGCCGACCAGGGCACGCAGCTCACGCACCAGCGCGACGTCGTAGACGGGGTCGATGCCGGTCTTGCACTTGATGGTCCGGGCGCCTTCGGCCACGGCCTTCTCGGCCTCGGCCAGCGCGGCGCCCAGCTCCATGATGCCCAGCGAGTGGGCCACCTCGATGCCGTCCCGGAAGCGCCCGCCGAGCAGGTCGGCGACGGAGACCCCCAGCCCTTTGCCGGCTGCGTCGTAGCAGGCCATGTCGAGCGCCGCCTTGGCGTACGGGTGCCCCTTGATGGCCCGGTCCATCGCCCGGTGGACCAGTGCGATGTCCAGCGGGTCCAGGCCGCGCACGGCCGGCAGCAGGTAGTCGGTGAGCACGTGCGCGACGGTCTGCGGCGTCTCGCCGTAGTAGCGCATCGCCGCCCCGCCCCAGGTGGCACCGGCCGGCGCCTCACCCCAGCCGGTGACACCGTCATCGGTGACGAGCTCGACGATGGCGTGGTACCCGATGGGGCTGTTCATCTTCGACGCCCAGTTGTGGTCCCGCCGCGACGGCAGGTGGACCAGGTGGACGACGGCGTCGGCGATCTTCACGGGCGTGCCTCCTCGAACAGCTCGACCTCGTGCCCGTCAGGGTCACGGACATAGACGGTCCAGCCGTAGGGGCCGGGGGCCGGGCCGCGCACCACCTCGTGCCCGGCGTCGGCCGCGCGCTGGGCGAGCCCGTCGACGTCCTGGGCGCGGAAGCACAGGTGCTGCAGGGTGCCGGGGCCCGGGGTGCCGGCCTCGACCAGACCGAGGCCCTGGTGGGTGGACACGAACCGGCGCCCGTCGCGGAACTGCTCGTCGACGCGCACGGTGAAGCCGAGCACCTGCGTGTAGAAGGCCAGCGAGGTGTCCAGGTCGCCGGTCTCCAGCAGCAAGTGGTGCAGGCCCAGGGCCTTCGGCGCGGTGGCGGCCTCGAGCCAGCCGAGCACGTCCGCGCTGGTGGCGAGCACGGCGAGGTACTGGTTCCAGACGGCCTGGGCGGTGTCGATCCAGGCCGGGCGCACCGCGGCGATGGCGTCGGTCACGGCGACCACGTCGAAGTCGCGCAGGTAGGCCTCGCGCAGGGTGGTCTCGACGCAGGCGTTGGCGGTGAGCCCGACGACGAACAGCGCGTTGACGCCGAGCATGTCGCACAGCGCCTGCAACCGGGTCTGGTAGAACGCGCCGAACCGGTGCTTGGTGACGACGAACGTCGGGTCGTCGACCAGATCGGCGAGCTCGTCGACGAAGGCCGCGTCCCAGGAACCGGAGACGGCCGAGACCTGCTTGCGCTTGGCGGTGTGCGAGGGCAGCTGCTTGGCGTCGCGGGCGGCGTCCTTGGCCAGGTGCACCTGCTGGGTCCAGATCACCGGCAGGCCGGCGGCCTTGAAGCCCTCGACGAGGGTGCGCACCACGGGGATGGTGGCCTGGGCGGGCTTGACGTCGACGCCCGAGACTCCCAGGGTGCCGTCGTCGTGGGCGAAAGCGTTCTGCAGGTCGATGACCAGCAGCGCCGCCTTGCCCGCACTGATCGCGTCGATGGCGCTCACGCCCGGTCCTCCTCGTCGTTCGTGGCGGCGGACGCATGGCTCATATCTATGCCGAGCACCCCGGCGCGGCCCCAGTTCTCCAGGGGGTACTCGCTGATCGCCACGTGCAGAGCGTCGGGGCGCGCACCGGCGTGGTCGACCATCGCCTGTGTGATCGCGGCCACCAGCGCGCGCTTCTGCGCGACCGAACGGCCCTCCCACATGTGCACCGTCACGAACGGCATCTGCTCCTCCTTCGTCGTGCCCCCGTGGGGCGGACACACCGCCGCCGGCCCCGTGGGGCCGGCGGCGGTGCTGGGTCGGGCTAGTAGTGGATGGATGTGTCCAGGAACTCGTTGGTGTAGAGGTCCGAGGTCGTCAGACCGGACTTGACGGTGATGTCCTGGGCCTCGTAGAGCTCGGTGAAGAGCTCCAGGTTGCGCTGCTGCCGGTCCTCGTCGAACGAGCCGAGGACCCCGTCGGTCCCGTCGGCGACGATCTCCAGCGACGTCATGAGCTCGACGGCGTTGGCGGCGCGCTCGGCGGAGATCTGCCAGAACTGGTCGATCTCCACCAGGTAGTCGGTGATGGCGGCGTTGGTGGCGACCGGGTCGTTGATGAAGTCGGCCTGGGCCTGCTGCAGGGCCGGGATCAGCTCGGACAGGCAGGCCGAGTTCTCCTCGACGACCTCGGGGATGCCGACCAGCGGCTGGGAGTAACCCTCGAACCCGGCGTCCGCGATCATGAGGTAGGAGACCGGCTTGTTCCAGGCGTCCAGCTCGTTCTCGTACTGGTAGGGCTCGGAGGTGACGAAGCCCTGCTGGACGAGGTTCTCCCCCGAGACGAACCGGGTGGGCGAGCCGTCGTAGCCGGAGTCGAGCTGCTCGGTGGTCAGCCACCCTTCGTCGACCATCCAGTCGACGTAGGACGCACCCTGGAAGTACAGGACGGTGGCGTCGGACTGGCCGATGTCGGCGAATGACGTGAAGTCGTACTTCTCGGGGTCCCACATGAGGATCTGCGGGGACTTGGCGAGGGGTGCCATGACCGCGATCGTCGGCTGGGTGTCGGAGAGCTTGACCTGCTCATCGGTGTTGACGTAGCCGAGCAGGATGTCGCTGTCCTGGTAGATGAGCGACGTGTCGTCCTGGTAGCCGACGAACGGGCCGCCGGCGCGGATCTCCAGCGTGATGTTCGGGTCGGCCAGCAGCGGCCCGGAGTAGTAGCCCTTCTTGGCGTCGATCGTGGCCTTGCTCTGGTCGATCGCCGCGTACAGCCCGCCGTGCTCCGGCTCGGGGTACCAGTCGGTCTGGATCACGACCGTCGACGGGCAGTCGGCCAGCGGGCCCGACGAACCCGATGCGGACGAGGCAGCCGTGCTGCTGCCGGAGCCGCACGCCGCCAGGAGCAGCATGGAGACCGCCCCGGCCGTTCCGGCGATGAGTGGTTGCTTGCGCACAGGTCCTCCTGAGGAGCGCTCTACTGGTATGACATGTGACATCTTTTCTGTTGCTCCTCTCTGTGGTCAAGGCTGCGGGACGAAGGTTTACCGGCCGGAAACACCCCGGGCCCGGCGGGGGCGGCTCAGTGCGACGTCGGCCGGTACCAGGACCCCGTCACGGCCTTGCCGAGGGCTCCGAACAGCCAGAACACCACCAGGCCGAGCAACGAGGACAGCAGGATCGCGGCGTACAGCCGCTCCCCCTGCAACGAGTTGCGGTACGTGTCGATGAGCAGGCCGATCCCCGGGTCGCCCTGCCGGAAGAAGAAGTCACCGACCACCGCGCCGATCACCGACAACCCCGCCGAGGTGCGCAGACCCGTGAAGACGGCCGGCAACGAAGCCGGGATCTGGAGCTTGACCAGCCGGGTGTACCTGTCGGCCCGGTGCAGCGTGAACAGGTCGTGCATCGCAGGTTCGGCGGACTGCAGCCCGAAGAACGTGTTCGTGATGATCGGGAAGATCGCGATGAGCACGCAGACCACCACCCGGCTCCAGAAGGAGTACCCCAGCGCGAAGGCGATGAGCGGCACCAGGGCCAGGATCGGGATGGTCTGCAGCACCACGGCGTACGGGTACAGGCTCGCCTCGACCCACTTGGCCTGGCTCATGAGGATCGCGGTGAGGAACCCCAGGATCATCGCGATGATCAGCCCGGCGATCGCGACCTTCGTCGTGGTCCACAGCCCGCCCAGCTCGGCCACGAGGTTGTGGGTGTCGAGGAAGCCCTCGGCGAGCACCTGGTGCGGGGGCGGCAGCACGAATCGGCGACGCGGCGACAGCACGACGTAGCTGACGAAATACCACAGGCCGATGACGCCGATGCCGACGGCGATCGGCAGCACGATCTCGGCGGTCTTCGAGGTGAACCAGCTCGGCTTGGCCTTGGTGGACGTCTTGGTGGTGGCACTCATCAGTGGGCTCCCCGCAGCGATTCGGAGACCCGGCCGGTCAGCTCGGCGAATGCGGGGTCGTAGCGCAGCTCAGGGCCGCGCGGGTAGCCGAAGGGCACGTCGAAGACCTCCTTGACTCGACCAGGGCGCGCCGCCATGACGACCACCCGGCTGGACAGGTACACCGCCTCGGCGACGGAGTGCGTGACGAAGACGCCGGTGAACTTCTCGGCGCCGTACAGCCGCAGCACCTCGTCGTTGAGGAACTGGCGGGTGATCTCGTCGAGCGCGGCGAACGGCTCGTCGAACATGAACAGCTCGGGGTGCAGCACGAGCGAGCGGGCCAGCGAGACGCGCATCTTCATCCCGCCGGACAGCTGGCGCGGGTAGTGGCCGGCGAACCCGGACAGGCCCACGATCTCCAGGGTCTTGGCGACCTCGTTCTTGGTCTGGGCCTTGCCCATCCCCTCGAGCTCGGCGAACAGACCGGTGTTGCGTTCGACGGTGCGCCACGGCAGCAGCGTCGCGTCCTGGAAGACGTAGCCGATCTGGTCGGTCTTCGACTCGACGCGGCCCGCCGTCTCGGGCGCCAGACCCGAGGCGATGCGCAGCAGCGTGGACTTGCCGCAGCCTGAGGGTCCGAGCAGGGCCACGAACTCGCCGCGTTCGATGGAGATGTCGACGTGCTCCAGAGCAACGGTCCCGTCCGGGAACGTCATGCCGACGTCCTCGAACTGGAGCATCACGGCTTTCTCCGAGCTCAACGGTCCTCCTTCACCGCACCGTCCCCGCCCGAGCACCAAGCACCGTTGACTGGTCCACGTGGTAAGAGGTCTGATAACTTACAGCCTGGTGGACGGCGTCCGTGATGTCAAGAACGCCGCCCCCTCTCACCGGCCGGAGCGAACCTGGAGATCAGCATGGCGACGACGTCCTTCGTCCGTGGACCGTGGACCCCGCTCGAGCTCACCGCACCCCTGGACGGGCTGCTGTTCGGCTCGGCCGGTGCGCTCACCTCCCTCGACCCGGCCACCCGTGAGCTGGTCGCCATCGTGAGCGAGGCCGGCACCGCCGACGCCGACGCCGCGGTGGCCGCGGCCCTGCACGCCTTCGAGACCAGCCGGTGGCGCAACGACGGTGCGCTGCGCTCCCGCGTCCTGCACCGCTGGACCGAGTCGATGCGGGCCCACGCCGGCCGGCTCGCCGAGCTGCTCACCCGTGAGCAGGGCAAGACCATCGGCCAGGCCCACGGCGAGGTCGCCGGCGCGATCAACATGATCGACTACAACGCCGGGCAGGCCCGCGCGCTGTACGGGCGGTCCCTGGCCCTGTCCCCCACCGCGCACGGCGTGGTGCTGCGCGAACCGGTCGGTGTCGTGGCCGCGATCACACCGTGGAACTACCCGCTCAACCTCACCATCCGCGCCGTCGCACCCGCCCTGGCCGCCGGCAACGCCGTCGTCGTCAAACCCGCGAGCCTCACGCCGGCCATCGTGATCGCCGCCCTGCACCTGTTGGCTTCCGACCCCGAGCTGCCCGAGGGCATCATCACCGCCGTGGCCGGGCCCGGATCCTCGGTCGGCGACCGGCTGGTCACGCACCCCGACGTCGACATGATCGCCTTCACCGGCGACTCGGTGACCGGCATCCGGATCATGAAGCGCGCAGCCGACGACCTCAAGAAGGTGTCGCTGGAGCTCGGCGGCAAGTCGCCCAACGTGGTGTTCGCCGACGCGCCGTGGGACAAGGCGCTGGCCGGGGCTGCGAACGCCGTGTTCTCCGCCGCCGGGCAGATCTGCACAGCGGGCAGCCGGCTGCTGGTCGCCGAGTCGATCGCCGAGAGGTTCGTCGCCGAGCTGGCCTCGCGCACCACCGCCATGCGGATCGGCGACGGGCTGGACCCGTCGGTCGCGATGGGTCCCCTGGTCTCCGAGGGTCAGCTGCGCACCGTGCTCGAGTACGTCGACATCGCCAAGGCCGACGGCACGGTGCTCGTCGGCGGCGAGCGCCTCACCGCCGACGGGCTGGCCGACGGCAACTTCGTCGCGCCGACCATCGTCACCGACCTCGACCCAGGGTCCCGGCTGCTGTCCGAGGAGGTGTTCGGCCCGGTCCTGGCCGTGCAGACCTTCGCCGATGAGGACGAGGCGATCGCGCTGGCCAACTCCACGAGCTTCGGCCTGGCCGCCGGGCTGTGGACCAGTGACGTCGACCGCGCCTGGCGGGTCGGCCGGGCCATCCGCTCCGGCACCATCTGGATCAACACCTACCACCACTTCTACGCCGAGATGGAGGTCGGTGGCTTCGGCCAGTCCGGCCTCGGTCGTCAGCAGGGCGTCGAGGGGCTGCTCGAGTTCACCGAGACCAAGCACCTCAACTTCGACCACGCAGCCACGCTGTTCTGACGCTGTCGGTAACGTCACGGTGCGTGGCGCCATTCGCGGAGTACGAACCCCAGAACCACGGGGTGGAGGACTCCTCGGTGGCGGTGCGGCACGCCCGGCAGCAGGACGCAGTCGCGATCGTCGCGGTGGACGCCACACGTCAGCCCCGACCGCCGTCCCACCTCGACTGGGTCGCGGCGCAGCTGGCGCGGACCGACGCGTTCCACGTCGTGGCCCAGTGCGGCGATCAGGTGGTGGGGGCATCCGCAGTGAAGTTCTGGCCGTCACCTGCTGACACACCCGCAGGCTGGTACGTCTCGGGGATCACCGTCGTTCCCGGCTGGCGCCGGCGCCGGATCGGTGACCGGATGCTCGCGTTCGAGCTCGCGAAGGTCGACCGGCTGCACGAGCCGACCTGGAGCGTGGTCAACGCCCGCAACGGCGCGTCACTGGACCTGCACGCCCGGCACGGGTTCGTCGAGGTGGCCAGGGCGGCGACGTTCGCCGGGATCACGTTCGAGGGCGGGACGGGCGTGCTGCTGCGCCGGTTGGCGCGGGCCGGGTGACGGTGGCACGACGCACCGCCGACGGATCCAGCACCCGCGCACAGAGGGGGTGTCACGCCCTGTTGCGCCTGGCTGGAGGGAGACTCCGCCGGACCGTCGGTCGCGGTGCGACCGCGTGCCGCGCCGCAGTCGGCCAGAGGCGGTCCCCGTCGCCAGGCACTATGGAGTGCACCGATGACGCATCCGCCGCCTCGACGACGATCTGACGCCGACGCGCGACGACGACCGAGGAGATGACGCCATGTCCGACGCCCCGAGCACCCGCACACCGGTCACGTTCGACCACTGCGCCCACATCGAGGGCCCGTTCTTCCACGGCACCAAGTCCGCGCTGGACGTCAGCACCGAACTCGTCCCCGGGTTCGGCTCCAACTTCCAGGAGGGCCGCATCTCGAACCACCTCTACTTCACGGCGCTCGTGGAGACAGCCGCCTGGGGAGCCGAGCTGGCCACCGCGTTGGCCGGGATCAAGGAGCGCGGGCACATCTACGTCGTCGAGCCCACCGGTCCGTTCGAGGACGACCCCAACGTCACCGACAAGCGGTTCCCCGGCAATCCCACGCAGTCCTATCGCACCCATCACCCGCTGCGCGTCATCGCGGAGCTGGACTCCTGGGAAGGCCACTCGCCCGAGGTGCTGCAGGGCATGCTGGACGGCCTCGCGCGGCTGCGCGAGCAAGGGCTCGACGTCATCGAGGACTGACGCTCGAGGCCCGTCAGGCCCAGCCGTCGCCGAGATGGGGCTCGGCCGAGCCCGACGGCCGCGCGGGCGGTGGACGGTTGGCCGCCACGTCCACCGCCCGCGCCTGGTTCATCTACCGCGCGATCAGCGCGAACACACCCCACCCGAAGTGCACGCGCATGAACGCGGCGTACTGCTGCGGTTCGGTCGCCAGCAGCCGGCGGATCTCGTCGTGCAGCTCGTGGACCGGGTGGGTGTCCGCCCAGCGACGCATGGCCAACCACTGCGGAGCCTGGTAGCGGTCCCAGGACTCCTCGGTCGCGCAGACCATCTCCACCAAGTCGTAGCCCAGCGTGCCGAACGAGGTCAGCA
>JAKLPK010000186.1 GCA_022013895.1 Cellulomonas sp.
ACGATGTAGCTCATCAGCACCGCCGTGGCCAGGCCCGGCACCAGAGCCAGCGCCACGAAGCTCCGGTCCCGGGCGAGCCGGGCGTAGCCGCCGAGCGCCGGCCGCAACCCGCCCTGGCGGCGGTCCTGTGCGGGAAGGGTCTCGGGCAGCCGCAGCAGCACCGCCACCCACACGATCACGCCGTACAGCGCGAGCACCCCGAACACCGCCCGCCACCCGGCATGCGCGGCGACGAACCCGCCGATGCTGGGTGCCGCCAGCGGGGCGACGCCGATGACGAGCATCAGCCGGGACAGCAGCCGCGCCGCGTTGTTCCCGACGAACAGGTCCCGTACCACGGCCATCGCCACGACCACCGACGCGGCGTTGAAGAACCCCTGGGCGGCGCGCAGCGCGATGAGCACCTCCACCGTCGGGGCGAACGCACAGGCCACCGAGGTGGCGACGTGCATCCCCAGACCCACGAGCGCGGGTGTGCGGCGGCCGAACCGGTCGGAGAGCGGGCCGACGACGAGCTGCCCGACCGCGGCCCCGAGCAGCATGACGGTCATCGTGAGCTGGACGGAGGCGATGGAGGTGTGCAGATCCTCGGCGACCTCCGGCAACGACGGGAGGTAGATGTCCGTCGAGAGCGCCTGGACGGCGACCATGAGGCCGAGCAGCAGGACGTGGCGTGCACGCGGAACACGTGCAGCAGCAGGTGGGGGGGTCATCGCAGGGCATCGTCCCGCATCGGCACCCTGCGCGGCCAATCCCCGACTGCCGACCCGGCCGCTGTCGGTCCCCGATGGCACGCTGGGCGCATGTGCGGTCGCTACGCCTCGTTCCGGGCCGAGCAGGACCTCGCCGACGAGTTCGCGATCGCGACGATCGCCGACGACGTCCGGCTGCTGCCACCCTCGTGGAACGTCGCACCGACGGACGGGGTGCGCATCGTGGTCGAACGGCCTGATCGCGGGACCGGTGAGGTGACCCGGCAGCTCCGCATCGCACGCTGGGGGCTCGTCCCGTCCTGGGCCACGGACCCGGCGGTCGGCCACCGGATGATCAACGCCCGGGCCGAGTCGCTGGCGGACCGGCCCGCGTTCGCCCGGCCGTTCGCCGCCCGCCGCGCTCTGCTGCCCGCCGACGGCTACTACGAGTGGCAGACCCGGCCGCCCGAACCCGGTACGACGCGGTCACCGAAGCAGCCGTACTTCATCCACCCGACCGACGGCGCCTGCGCCGCGCTGGCCGGTCTGTACGAGTTCTGGAAGGACCCGACGAAACCTGAGGACGACCCCGGTCGCTGGCTCGTGAGCGCCGCGATCATCACCCGCGCGGCCGCCGGACAGCTCGCGGCCATCCACCAGCGCCAGCCGCTGATCCTGCCGCGGTCGGCGTGGGACGCCTGGCTCTCCCCCGCCGTCGACGCCGACGGTGCCCGCGAGCTGCTGGGACTCGACCCCCCACCGCTGACCGCGACCGCTGTCACGCGAGCCGTCAACGACGTCGCCCACGAGGGGCCCGAGCTGCTCCGACCGGCCGAACCCGCCCCGGTGCGACCGCCCGCTCCCGCATGAGGTCTCACCCGGGCGCCCCGCCCGCGAACGCCCGCCTCACCGCGCGAGCGGGGCGCGGGCGTGTGAGCATGCGGACATGTCCACCGTCGACCACCCGTCGGCCGCCCTCGACGAGGCCGCAGCCGAGCCGCCCGAACCCGAACCCGCCGTGCGCGAGGCGCTGGCGCATGTGCTCGCCGTGGCCCGGCACCTGGTCCCCGATGCCGTGGACGGCGTCAGCTATGGGGTTCCCGCCCTGATCGTGGACGGCAAGGCACTCATCGGGGTCTCCAGCTCGGCCCGGCACCTGTCGGTGGTCCCCTACTCGCCGTCGGCGCTCGACACCGTGCGCGGTGACCTCACCGACTTCTCGGTCTCCAAGGGGCTCATCCGGTTCACCCCGGACCGGCCGGTGCCGGACGGCATCCTGACCCGGCTGGTGCTGGCCCGGCTGGCCGAGATCCGCGGCTAGTCGAGCAACCAGGTCGCCGAGGCCAGGAATCGCTCCGCGACCTGCACGGTGCCCGGCACCTGGGCCGCCCACAGCTCGGGGGGCAGCGCATCGGCCCGGTGGGTCGTGGTCCAGCCGAGCATCTGCAGCCGACGGACCATCGACAGCGCTCCGCCGTACCGGGCATCGGATCCGGTGAAGGGACGCACCTCGCGGTACCCCTCCACCCAGTGCGCCGCCATCGTCGGGGCGTCCGGGAGGTGCTCGATGAAGCTGAACGCCGCGGCGAAGTCGTACCAGAACCAGCTCCAGCCGCTGTCGTCGAAATCGATGACCGTGAGCCGGTCCTCATCGTCGACCATGAGGTTCGACGGGCGCAGGTCGGCGTGGATGAGCCCCCACACGCCCGGGTCCCGCGGCACCTGCGCCAGCACCTCCAGCGCCACCCGCTGGGCACGGGCCAACAAGGTGAGCTCGGCCGATCCGAGGTCGGCGCTCTCCCACCGCCCCCAGCGGCAGTCCGGCCCGACCATGTGTGGCAGGTCCCAGGCATGCCGGTCGAAACCCGGCGGCGGCGTCCAGCGCAGCGAGTGCTCGTGCAGCCGGGCGGTCGTGGCCCCGATCCGCCGGTAGTACGGCACCGGGTCGGCGATGTCCTCCAGCACCTGGCCCCGGACGAACGCGTAGCTGACGCACGCCCAGGGTGTGCCGTACGCATCGGGCACCATCGCCACGAACGTCCCGTCGAGCGTCGGCACCCCGGCCGGGACCCTCGCGACGCCCTCGGCCGCGAGCGACCGCACCCAGGCGACCTCGGACTCGAACGCGGCGGTCCCGCTCATGTAGCCCGGCCGGGCCACCCGCAGGACTGCGACCGGGGCGTCGTCCACCCGGACCACGAACGTCGCGTTCTCCGAGACGGTGATGAGGTCGAGCGCGGTCCCGAGCGGGTACCCCCACGCCTCGATCACGCCCTCGTACAACCAGACCGGTGCCGGATCGCCCTTCACCAGATGGTCGAAGGCGTCGAGCGCGGCCGGCGCGGACAGCTCGGTCATGACGGGCTCCTCTCGGACACGAAAGGAGCGGGGGCGGGCGGCCCGGCGCCGAGTCTGCGACGACCGGCACCCATCCGGCAAGGGCGCGCCGAAGAGGTCACGAGCCTTTAACACTGGCGCCTCGCCGGTAACAGCCTTCTTACACGCGGAGGTGTCCGGCGTGCGTCCGGAACCGAAACGATCGAGTGGTCCGGGAGCGGACCGGGCGGCCCGCACCTCGCACAGCACTCCCGTCCGACCCTGCCCTTCCGCGACCCACCCGCCTGCGACGAGGACCCACCATGGCGACCCGCTCGACCATCATGGACACCAACAGCTACCGGCCCGAGCTGGCCGGTGCGCTCCCGGCCGCGACGGCCGGTCTGGTGCACCGCCGGGAGCAGGTGCTCGGTCCGGCGTACCGGCTCTTCTACCGGACACCCGTGCACCTGGTCCGCGGGACCGGCTCCCACCTGTTCGACGCCGAGGGCAACGACTACCTCGACGTCTACAACAACGTCGCGAGCGTCGGGCACGCCCACCCCCGCGTCGTCGCCGCGATCGCCGAGCAGGCCGCCGCGCTCAACACGCACACCCGCTACCTGCACGAGGCCGTCGTCGCCTACTCCGAGGACCTGCTCGCCCTGCTGCCCGACCCGGTGGACGCCGTGATGTTCTGCTGCACCGGTTCGGAGGCCAACGACCTGGCGGTCCGGGTCGCCCAGCAGCACACGGGCGGCACCGGGATCGTGGTGAGCGCCGAGGCGTACCACGGCAACACGGCCCTGGTCTCGGGCATGTCCCCGGCGCTGGGGACGGGTCAGCCGCTCGGCACCGAGGTGCGCACGGTCCCCGCACCCGACGGCTACCGGGTGGCGACACCCGATCTCGGCCTGTGGTTCGCCGACCAGGTGCGCGCGGCCATCACCGACCTGGAGCGGCACGGCATCCGGTTCGCCGCCTTCCTCGCCGACTCGATCTTCTCCTCCGACGGCGTCTACCCCGACCCGGCCGGACCGCTCGGGTTCCTGGCACCGGCCATCGACGTGGTCCACGCGGCGGGCGGGGTGTTCATCGCCGATGAGGTGCAACCCGGTTTCGGCCGCACCGGCGATGCGTTCTGGGGGTTCGCCCGGCACGATGTGCTGCCCGACCTGGTCACCATGGGCAAGCCGATGGGCAACGGCATCCCGGTCTCCGCTCTGGCCGCCCGCTCGGACGTGCTGCGCGACTTCGAGCTGCCGTACTTCAACACCTTCGGCGGCAACCCCGTCTCGATCGCCGCCGCGCACGCCGTGCTCGGTGTGCTCCAGGACGAGGGTCTGCAGGCCCATGCGGCCCGCGTGGGCGCCCGGGTGCGGCGCGAGCTCACCGCCCTGGCGGCGGTCGATCCACGGATCGGCGACGTCCGCGGTGCCGGGCTGTACCTGGGGGTCGATGTGGTCACCGACCCGGTGTCGAAGACACCCGATGTAGCCACGGCGCTCGATCTGGTCGAGGCGCTGCGCGACCGCCGGGTGCTCACCTCGGTGTGCGGCCCCGGCAACGTGCTCAAGCTGCGCCCGCCGCTGGTGTTCGACGACTCGGACGCCGACCGGCTGCTCGATGCGTTCGACGACAGCCTGCGGAGCCTGCCGCGATGACCCCCGACGAGGTGGCCACCCGGGTGCGAGCCCTGCTGATCGCGGGCGGTTTCGCCCCCGGTGAGCGGGTGTGCGACGAACGCGCGCTGGCCGCCGAGCTCGGCGTGCCGCGCGGCGTCCTGCGTGCCGGGCTCGACCGGCTCACCGCCCTGGGGCTCGTCCGCCGCACGATCGGACGCGCGGGCGGTGTCATCGCCTCCGACGGGCGGATCGAGCGTCACCTCAACACCACCGAGTCGCTGCCCGAGATCGCCCGCTACCAGGGTGTCCAGGTCGACACCCGGCTGCTGCACGCCCGGCTCGCGCTGGCGTCGCCCGCCGAGAGCCGCCGGCTGCAGCTGCCCGAAGGAGCAGGCGTGCACCGCATCCTGCGCCTGCGGCTGGCGGACGGCCGGCCGCTGTCGCTCGAGGCCTCGTGCCTGCCTGCCGACCTGTTCCCCGGTCTGGACCGCGAGGACCTGTCCTCCCTCTATCGGACGCTGCGCGAGCACTACGGCATCGGCCCGGTGTTCTCCGACGAGACGCTCGAGGTCGTCACCGCCGATGCGGAGCAGGCGCACCACCTCGCCGTCCCGTCAGGGAGCGGTCTGCTCTACGTGCGGCGGGTGGCGACCGGGTCGAACGGTCGGCCGATCGAGCTCGGCCAGGAGTGGTTCGTGGCCGACCGGATGCGCTTCCACCTGCGCAAGTACGGCTACGTCAAACCCGACCACCGGCCCGAGCACCCACCCGGACCGCCGCGCACCGCACACCGCACCGCCGTTCCGCTGCCCACCGCACCTCGGCCCATCGCACCCTTGGGAGGACTGTCATGACGACCACCTCGACCTCCGTCGCCGGCGTCTCGTACGCACGCCCCGACGCCGACTACTTCGACAAACGGGGTCTGCAACGTTCCGCAGGCTTCTGGGGGCTGTGGGGCATCGGGGTGGCCGCCGTCGTCTCCGGCGACTTCTCCGGCTGGAACGGCGGGATCGCGGCCGCCGGCTGGGGCGGGCTGCTGGTGGCCACCGGCCTGGTGGTCGTCATGTACTTCACGATGCTGTTCTCCATCGGCGAGATGTCCGCCGCCATGCCGCACACCGGCGGGGCCTACTCGTTCGGCCGGGCCGCGATGGGTCCGTGGGGCGGGTTCGTCACGGGGCTCGCCGAGACCGTCGAGTACGTGATGACCACGGCCGTGGTCGTCTACTTCTCGGCCGGGTACGCGGACTCGATCACGCAGGACCTGTTCGGGCTCTCGCTACCCGTCTGGGCCTGGTGGGCGATCATCTACGGCGCGTTCTTCGCGCTCAACGCCTGGGGCGCCGAGGCGTCGTTCAGGTTCGCGGTCGTGGTCTCGGTGATCTCCGTGGTCGTTATCGCGGTCTTCGCGGTCGTCGCCCTCACCTCCTCGGCTCTCGACCTCGGTTCACTCTTCGACATCGAGCCCACGACGGCACTGGGTGCGAGCACGTTCCTGCCCTACGGCATCGGCGGCATCTTCTTCGCCCTGCCGTTCGCCATGTGGCTGTTCCTGGGCATCGAGGAGCTGCCGCTGGCCGCCGAGGAGGCGCACACCCCCACCCGCGACATCCCGCGCGCCGGGTTCTGGGGCATGGTGACGCTGCTGGTCACCGGGGTGCTCGTGCTGTTCCTCAACCCGGCCGTCACCGGATCGGCTGCCCTCGCCGGATCGGGCGAGCCACTGCTGGACGGTTTCCGGGCGATCTTCCCGAACTCGGCGATCGCCTCGGTCCTGTCGGCGTTCGCGCTGGTCGGGCTGCTCGCCTCGACCCAGGGGATCATGTTCGCCTACGGCCGGAACATCTACTCGCTGTCACGGGCCGGCTACTACCCGAAGGCACTCTCCCTCACGGGTGCCCGCAAGACGCCGTGGGTCGCGCTCCTGGTGGGCGCCGCCATCGGCTTCGTCTCGCTCGTGCTGGTGCAGTACCTGGTGGCCTCGGCCGGGTCGATCGTGCTCAACATCGCGGTGTGGGGCGCGGTCATCGCCTACCTGCTCCAGATGACGTCGTACGTGATCCTCAAGGTCAAGCACCCGCAGGCCACGCGCCCCTACCTGAGTCCCACGGGTGTGCCGGGCGCCGTCGTCGCGGGTCTGCTCGCCCTGGCGATCTTCATCGGCGTCATGCTGAACCCGGCCTACCGGGCCGCGATCGTGGCCATCGCCGTGGTGTTCGCGCTGGCCCTGGCGGCCTTCGCACTGTGGGGACGCACCCGGCTCGTGCTCTCCCCGGAGGAGGAGTACGCCCTCGCCGGTGGCCTGTCCGCACCGGAGGTGATCGACGAGACCGCCGACGAACCGGCGGTCACCGGCTGAGCGCAGGGTCCCGACCCGGGCCCACGCCCAGCGCGTCACCGAGCTCGGCCAGGCCGCCCACCCGCCGCAGCCGCGGGTGGGCGGCCTGCTGCGCGCTGAGCACCGTCGCCGGCTGGATCGCGTACGTGAGCGCACCGCTGGCCAGTGCGGCCGTGAGCCCGGGCACCGAGTCCTCGGCGGCCACGCACTCGGCCGGATCCACCCCGAGCCGCGCCGCAGCCTGCAGGTACGCCTCGGGATCGGGTTTGCCACGCACCACATCGTCCCCACCGACGACGACCGTCAGGGAGCCGGTAGGTGCGGCGGCCGCGACGGAGCGGGCGAGGCTGCGGTAGGTCATGGTGACCAGCGCCGTCGGGACCTGGGCCGCCACCAGGGCGGCCAGCAGGTCGCGCGCGCCGTCGCGCCACGGCGGCCCGTCCACCTCCAGCTCGGCGACCCGGTCGTTGAGCCAGTGCTCGATCGTCGGGCTGTCCAGCGGGACGCCACGGCCGATCAGCAGGCTCGCGACGTCGGGGATCGCCAGGCCGATGATCGCCTCGTCATCAGCCGCACTCCACGGCCGCCCGTAGCGGGCGGCGAGCTCACCGGTGGCCTGCGCCCACACCGGTTCGGAGTCGACCAGGGTCCCGTCCAGATCGAACAGCACGGCAGCCGGTCGGGCCTCGCTCAGCCCTGACCGGCCCGGACGAGGCTGAGGTCCCACGGCGTCACCGTACCGAGTCCGGTGAGCTCGCAGCGCGGCTGTTCCACGAGCGCGAACCGGGCGTCGCCAGACAGCACGTCCGCCGTCGCCGGGTCCACCAGGACCGTGCCCGGCCGGGCCACGTCGCACAGCCGGGAGGCCAGTGTGACCGGTGCGCCGAACACGTCGCCGAACCGGGACAGCAGGTTGCCCCAGACGAGCGAGACCCGCAGCGACACGTCGTGCGGCGGTGCCGGCCGGGCCCGTTTCGGCCGCACATGGGCGGTGAACGCCTCGGCGAGGTGGGTGGCGACCATGGCTCCCGCCACCGGGTCGTCGGCGACGAAGATGGCGCCGTCCCCGATCGTCTTGATGATCCGACCGCCGTGCGCTCCGACCACGTCCCGCACCCGCGCCTCGAAACCCTGCACGAACGCCGAGAGCTCGGCCGGGCCCAGGCCGGCGGTGGTCCGGGTGAAGGAGACCATGTCGGCGAAACCCACGGCCCGCGCGAGCGGCAACGTGCTCGCGTCGTACGGTCGCGAACCGGAGGAGGCGAACTCGGCGGTGTAGCGCCCGGCCACGGCCGCCAGCTGACGCCGGTAGGCGTACAGCACGAGCTGTTCGAGCGGTGCCACCAGACCGGGCAGCCGTTCGAGCAGCTCGAGGCGGGCGGCCCGGTCGTCCCGGCCGTCGTGCCCCGCGAGGTCCTCGACCAGGGCCTCCACCTGCCACATCGCGACCCGGTCGCCGTTGTGGCCGACCGCGCGCACGAGCGAGACGACCGTGGACATCGACAGGTCGTGGGCCCGCATGAGCTCGGCGAGCTGTCCGATCGCCGCCGCGTCGAGCTCGGTGAACACCGGTTCACCTTGCTCGACGCGGGGCAACGACAGGATGCGCCACAGATCGGCGACCAGCTCGGGCGAGATGCCCGCCCGCCGGGCCAGATCGCGGTCCGTCAGCGTGCGTTCGCCACCGAGCAGAGCGACCTCGAGGACGGACGCGTCCGGCACCGCCTGCGCGTCGTCGCCCATCGTTCAACCTTAACGGGCGGCGTTCGCCCCCGGGCCGCCAGCAACCGGTCCGGTCGGACGGTTCGCCCGACGCGAGCCCCCGGCCCGGGCCGGACGTGCGGAGGCGCCGCCGGCTTGCGGGTAACCACCCCGCGGGGCGGACGACGGACCGGCCGGCGCCGCACCCTGGCGCGGGGCCGCACCCGAGGTCGACCGGGTCGACGGAGCCCCGCCCCGACCACCCTGGCGACCAGCACCCGCGGCCGTGCCACGGTCGGTGCGGGTGGTGTCGGTACCGGCCGCACCGCGACCGCGCCGACGAGCCGGACGGGCCTCACCGGACCGGGCCGCCTCGTTGGCGTGCACGGCCTCGGCGATCGTCCGGGTCGGGCCGCCGGACCGGCCGGAACCCGCACCGCCGGACCGGCCGGACCCGGCGCCGCCGGACCGCCGTGCCGACCCCGCCCCGCCACGGGAGCCGCGGGCCGCCGCGGGCCGCTGCTCGGCGACCTCGACGACCGGACCGCTGATCCGCGGTGCGCGCTCGCCGACCAGTCGCTGGACCACGGCGCTGGCGGCCGTGGCCTCGACCGGCGTCGCCTTGATCGAGGCGGCGCGCAGCATCTGGTGGACCTCACGGCGCTGCTCGGGCAGCACGAGGGTGACCACGGTGCCCGCGGCCCCGGCCCGGGCGGTGCGGCCCGAACGGTGCAGGTACGACTTGTGCTCGGTCGGCGGGTCCACGTGCACCACGAGGGCCACATCGTCGACGTGGACACCACGCGCGGCGACATCGGTGGCGACCAGCACCCGGGCCCGGCCGTCCCGCAGGGCGGCCAAGTTGCGGTCACGTGCGGCCTGGGACAGGTTGCCCTGCAGGTCGACGGCCGCGATCCCGTCGGCGACCAGCGCCTTGGCGAGCTTCTTGGCCACGTGCTTGGTCCGCACGAACAGGATCCGCGGACCGGTGCCGGAGGCCAGGGCGTGCACGACGTCGCGCTTGACGTCCGCACCGGACACCGTGAGCACCTCGTGCACCATCTGGTCGACGTGGCTGGACGCGTCGTCCACGGCATGCGTCACCGGGGCGTGCAGGAACTTGCGCACGATGCGGTCCACGCCGTTGTCCAGCGTGGCCGAGAAGAGCATCCGCTGACCGGCGACCGGGGTGGCCGCCATGATCCGCGTGACGGTCGGCAGGAAGCCGAGGTCGGCCATGTGGTCGGCCTCGTCGAGCACCGTCACGGTGACCGAGTCCAGGTTCGCGTGCTTCTGGTGCATGAGGTCCTCGAGCCGACCGGGGCAGGCGACGACGATGTCGACGCCGGCCGCGAGCGCCACGACCTGGCGGTGCTGGGAGACGCCGCCGAAGATCGTGGTGACCTCCAGGCCGACGGCCCGGGCGAGCGGTGCGATGACCTCGGCGATCTGGGTGGCCAGCTCACGGGTGGGGGCCAGCACGAGGCCACGGGGGTGGCCGGGGCGGCGGCGACCGGAACGGTCCGCAGCGATCCGCGCGACCATCGGCAGGGCGAAGGCGAGGGTCTTGCCGGAGCCGGTGCGGCCGCGGCCCAGCACGTCCCGGCCGTCGAGGGTGTCGGGCAGCGTGTCGCGCTGGATGGGGAACGGTGCATCGATCCCGGACGCGGTGAGCACGTCCACGAGCGGTGCGGGCACGCCGAGAGCGGCGAAGGAGGAAGCCATGGGTGAGTGAGGGCCTTCGGTCAGTGGGGCGCGCGCAGTGGGCGCCCGGGGGCGAGCGTGCCGGTCGGCACGTCGTTCGCCGCCAAAAGGGATCCCTGGTGCGAAGTGCACGGCCCGACGACCACAACAGGTCGGGGGCGGGGAACGCGTTCGTCGACGCTGGCGCGAAGTGCGCCGCGGCAAGACTACCCGATGTCAGCCGACCGGCCGCAGATGGGTGACGTCGCCGGCGTGGACGACGTGCTCGGCGCCGTCCTCGCCGTGCACCACGAGCGCGCCGTCCGGCGCCAGCCGTTCCGCCCGCCCGAGGAGCACCGCACCGCCGGGCAGCTCGACCCGCACACGTGACCCGAGGGTGAGGCAGACGTCCGCGACCTCCTGCGCCAGACCGCTGGCCGCCGCCTGCCCACCACCGGACTGCCAGCGGTCCGAGAGCTCGGCGAGCGCCGACACCAGCGCCACGAGCAGCACCTCACGGTCCAGACCGCGGGCACCCGCGAGCACCAGCGAGGTGGCCGTGGGCACCGGCAGATCGTGCTCGGACTGGGAGACGTTGACCCCGATGCCGACCGCGACCGCGAGCTCATCGGGCAGCTGGACCGCATCGCACAGCACACCGGCCACCTTGCGCAGCCCGCCCCAACCGGGCAGGGACGGGACCGCCGGTGGGGCCACCAGCACATCGTTCGGCCACTTCAGGTACGCCGGGACACCGGCCGTCGCCTGCAACGCGCGGACCACCCCGAGCCCCGCGATCAGCGGGAGCCACCCCAACCCGTCACCCGTCGGCCCCGGTCGGACGACGAAGGTGCAGGTCAACGACGTGCGGGTCGGGGTCACCCAGTGACGGCCGGACCGCCCGCGCCCGGCCTGCTGATGCTCGGCCACCAGGAGGGACGAGTCCGGCCACAGCTGAGGTTCGGTCCGCAGACCGCTCACCACATCGTCGTTGGTCGAGGCGGTGGACTCGACGACCTCCAGCCGGTTGAGCGGACCGGCCGGTGCGAGCAGCATGGTGCGCAGCGCGGAGGCCCGCAGCCGGGGAGCGTCGGTGGTCACCCCGCCATCCTCGCGGCCAACGGCCCGACAGGGGAACCCGGACCGCGTTGTGGGAACCCGACGGAGCCTCCAGCGCGACTCAGTCGCCCGCCCCTGACCCGCCGGACGTCGGCTGCACCTACCCTTCGACGGGTGAGCAGCCCGCACCCCGAACGCAGCACAGCCGCCCGGCTCGCCGAGCTGGACGCACGCACCGACGCCGCGGCCACGGCCGAGGACGGGGCAGCCGCCAAGCAGCACGCGCGCGGCAAGAAGACGGCCCGCGAACGCGTCGAGCTGCTGCTCGACCCCGGGTCGTTCGTCGAGCTCGACGCGATGGTGCGGCACCGTTCGACCAACTTCGGCCTCGATGCCAAGCGCATCCCGGGCGATGGCGTCGTGGCCGGTCACGGCACCGTCGACGGACGGCCGGTCTGCGTCTACTCCCAGGACTTCACCGTCTTCGGCGGCAGCCTCGGCGAGGTGCACGGCCAGAAGATCACCAAGGTGATGGACCTCGCGCTGCGCACCGGAGCCCCGCTGGTGGGGATCAGCGACGGTGGCGGTGCCCGCATCCAGGAGGGTGTCGCCGGCCTCACCCAGTTCGCCGAGATCTTCCGCCGCAACGTCGCGGCCTCGGGCGTGGTCCCGCAGATCAGCCTCATCCTCGGCCCGTCGGCGGGCGGTGCGGTGTACTCCCCCGCGCTCACCGACTTCATCGTGATGGCGGACAAGACCTCGCACATGTTCATCACCGGACCGGACGTGATCCGAGCCGTCACCGGTGAGGACGTCGGCTTCGAGGAGCTCGGCGGGGCGACCACGCACAACGTCCGTTCGGGGGTCGCGCACTACCTCGCGGCCGATGAGGACGACGCCATCGACTACGTGCGCACCCTGCTGAGCTTCCTGCCGGCCAACAACCTGTCCGACCCGCCGTCCTACCCGTTCGACGGCGAGATCGAGGTCACCGCGGCCGATCTC
>JAKLPK010000187.1 GCA_022013895.1 Cellulomonas sp.
ACAGCTTCGACTCGGTGGTCGCCAGCTCGGGTCCATCATCGATTCGATCGTCCGAAGAGATCATGAGCCCAGGCTTGCACACCAAGATGAACGGCCTGCGCCGCGTGGTGCACGCAACCGAGTGCTGCCCGTGCGGGCGCCCGGATCCGCTGCTCGGTAGCCGGGTCGACCGCCCCGACAACCCCGGGGACTCAGGTCCAGGTGCCGCCCCAGGCGTCGGCCGTCAAGGCCACGGTGCAGGCCGAGTCTTCCTCGCACTCGGAGCCGTGGCGCTGCCGTTCGGCGGCCTCATCGAGCTGGACGCCGGGATCTACCCGGCGTTCAGGACCGCGGGCGTCGAGCCGATCACGGCGCTGCGGGGCGGGCGCAGCCTGCGATGGACCGGTGCAGGCCCGTGATCTGCGCAAGCGGTGAATGATGGCGCTCCTGGCCCGACTCGAACTGCCGACACCCGCTTCAGGAGTTCGATCTAGAGTTCCTAACAGCGCGCTGAACTGCAGCGATCCTGGCAAGGAACGCCGTCGATGACACGGTTTCGCTGGTTCCACTGACCACACACTCACCACGCTCGGCGGTCCAGACGTACCCGCCTACAGCTCGCAAATCCGGGCGAGCGCCCGGCCCTCAACACGGCACGTCCGGGGCGACGCCGGGCGACGAAGCGCAGCCGCGCGCCCTGATCAGTGGCCGAATCCGGCGACGACCGCCTCGCCACCAGTCCAGTTCGCCACAAGCGCCGGACCGTGATCGCGTCGCGGACGATGCGCACGGTCGCGCCATCCGCCGGCGCTCCCGCCCTCGCGGAGAGCCGCACTGTTGGCTCCCGGATCCCGACCATCCGGCCGTCCTCCCACAACTCGAGGGCCGCCTGCTTCTGCTCACCCAGGACCGCCCGCCGGAAGCACTCGACCGCGACCGGGTCAGTGGTGCCGTCGTACACCCAACGCCGGCCCAGCTCGGAGTGCTCCATCGTGCTCACCAGCCGTGCCTCGTCACCCTCGAGTGGAGCGCCGCGGTAGATGAACACCACATGTTGCCGCTGCGCGCCGCGTCCTACTACGAACGCCTCGACACCGACCTCGCCAGCGGGGTCGTCAAGCCGGTAGCTGCCGAGCACCTCGACGGGTCCGCGCATGCCGTAGTCATCGGCGACCAAGATAGGACGACCAGGAAGCGCGGCTGACCCGCATGAGTCTCGCAGATTGCCTGCTGCCGGGCGGCGTCGCAGCATCAGCGGCAGGCCCGGGCGGGCGGCGCAGCCCTCAGAGAGGCAAAGCGGGGACCCAATGGCTCGCTCGTCGAATTGCCCGCGCCGCGAGGCTTCGGCGCTGGCGTTGCGTTGCGGTACTCCCGCCGAGAGTGTGCCCCGTCCCGCGCCAGGTCGGCATGAGCAGCGCCTACGGCACCCATGGGCGAGGATGCGGGCGTGGACATCGGAATCGTGCATTTCACTGGCTGCTCCGTCATGCCGCAACAACTGGCGCGCGATGTGGAGGAGCGAGGTTTCGAGTCGCTGTTCTACACCGAGCACACGCACATCCCGGTTGCCTCTCGACGAGCGAGCGGCTCGGCGCGGGACTACGCCACGACGTTCGACCCGTTCGTCGCCCTCGCTGCTGCCGCGGCGGTCACGTCGACGTTGAGGCTCGGGACCGCGGTGTGCTTGCTGCCGCAGCGTGACCCGATCATCACTGCCAAGGAGGTCGCCAGCCTCGACCTGCTCTCGGGGGGCCGCGTGCTGCTCGGTGTGGGTTCGGGCTGGAACCGGGAGGAGATGCGTGACCACGGCGTCGAGCCGAAGGGGCGTACCGCTCGGATGGTCGAGGCCGTCCAGGCCATGCGTCAGATCTGGGCAACGGACGAGTCGGAGTTCCACGGTGACCACGTCGACTTCGGGCCGCTGTGGTCGTGGCCCAAGCCCGCGCAGCGTCACGGCCCTCCCGTACTGTTCGGGGGCAATGGCCCGGGCGTGGAGGATCGCGTGCTCGCGCACGGTGACGGTTGGCTGCCCCAGGCGGGCACCTTCAGTAGCGTCGAGGAAGTGGACGCGCGGATCAAAGGACTGCGTGAACAGGCCGCCGAGGCCGGGCGCGGACACGTGCCCGTCACGGTGTTCGGAACTCCTGACGATCTCGGCCTCCTTGAGCAGCTTGCCACGGCGGGTGTCGACCGTTGCCTGATCCCCGTCCGTTCCGACGACTCCGATGAATTGTCCACGCGGCTCGATGCACTGGTCGCGGTGCTTGAAGCCTTCACATCGCGGTGAGCGCACAGCACCCCATGGCTGCGGCGGGCTGGGCGCTCCGGTCCGTAGTAGTCGCACGCTCAGCGGCATGAGCGGACGGTCGCGCAGCCGTGCTCGGTCGGCGCCCCCTCTGCGAGCCGACGAGCAGGCTGACCAACCGTGGTCCTGGCGAAGTGCCAGAAGTGTCCCGCACCTCCCTGCCCGCGCTGGCCACCGCGCCGGACGGCGCGCCCCGCCAGCTTGCCCAACCCTGCGTCGGCTGGCGGCGAGCTAGTCATGCGCACCGCCCGCGTCGTCCACACACGCCGTGGGATCGCCGTCGGCCACACGCCAGGCATCGTCCGGCTGCTCGGGTGACCCTCGCGACGGTCGTGGACATGCAGGCGGTAGAGACCTGGCGCTCGTCCTGGGACGCCGTGCCGGTGACGAACTCAGTCGGCGCGCGGCGTCATGAGTGCGCTCCGGTCTCGATGTTGCACACGGATCCGCCTACCTGCTCGCGACGGCGGCAAGAGCGGGCGCTTGGCGAGCGCCCAACCCGAACCGATGACGTCGGCACCGAGTGATTCACGGGAGGGCAGGTGAACGAGATCGAGCGTGAACGACGGCGGCTCTACCGGGTCAAGGAAGCGTGCGAGATCACGGGCGTC
Source organism: Cellulomonas sp. (assembly GCA_022013895.1). GTDB lineage: Bacteria > Actinomycetota > Actinomycetes > Actinomycetales > Cellulomonadaceae > Cellulomonas. Next base: position 2,896 of record JAKLPK010000187.1, read on the forward strand.
CCGCCGCGGACGATGTACCACCTCGCGGAGACGGGCCAGATCCCGCGCCGTCGGCTGGGTTCGGTCATCCTGCTCCCGGCGTCGTGGGTGGAGAGGGAACCGACGACGTCGACGAGGCGCTGATGTCCGTCACGCGCCGCACGCTGCCGTCGGTGTCGACGACGGTCGGGCAACGTCTCGTGGCGGGCGAAGGTCTTCTGGCAGCAGCGTGTCGTCGCGCAGCGCTCGTTCGACCGGCGCGCGGATGCGAAACGCTGGGAGACTGACCAGCTGGCGAAGCTCCGCTCCGGCGGGTGGATCGACCCGACACGCGGGCAGATGCCGCTCGGGACCCTGGCTGACGAGTGGCAGGCACCGCGTCAGCACCTGGCCGTGCGGAGCCAGGGGACGACGCGGTTCCTGCTCGATTCGTACGTCGTGCCCGTCCTCGGGCGACTGCCGATCGCCGTGAACGCCGCTCGTGTCGTCGCGCTCCCCCGCGGCACGACCAAGCGCGAGCCGCACTGTTGCGGGCCGAGCGGCTCGGGCGCCTCGCGATGTCGGTGACCGAGGCGTGCCGTCCGGTCGTCCTGTTCCTCGGACTCAGCGGGTGCCGGTTCTCCGAGATGGCCGCCCTGAGCGTCCACGACGTGACCCAGACCCCGCATGGGCTCGGCGTGCGGGTGGACAGGGCCGCCCCGCAGTCCAAGCGCACGAGCACGGCCGTCTTCGGCCCGACGAAGACCCCTCAGACGCGCACCGTGCCGGCCCTGGCTGTGATCGAGGGCTATGCCCGGCATCGAGTCGCGGCGGCACGCTCTGGCGCCTTCCTCTTCCCGAGCCTGACTGGCGGGGTCCGGACGAACACCAACGTCCGGGCTCGGTCGCGCTGGACGCAGGCCACTCAGGCGGCTGGCCGCGCGGGGACGACGATCGACGACCTGCGCCACACCGCAGCGTCCCTCCCCGTCGCGGCGGGCGCGGACGTCAAGGCGGTTCAGGTCATCCTCGGGCACGCCACGGCCACGATGACGATGGCCTTGTCCGGGCACCTGTTCTCCGAGGTGCCCTGGCTGGCGATGGAGCGGATGCGGGCCATCCCCATGACGACCAGTCGGCCGGCGATCGGCCAGGCACCACCCGACCCACCGGCGATCGGCATCTGGCCGCAACCCGTCATTGCGAAACGGCAACCCATCATTGCCCGGGCCTGACCGTCGCCGCGCGGCATACTCCCAGGTCAAGCTCCGCCTCGGCCTCGGCCTCAGCTCGCAGCGCGGTGCTCGGCGACGTAGGCGTGCAGGGCGTCGCGCGCGACGGCCGAGGGATTGCGGCCCAGTCGTTCGGCGAGCTCAGCGAGGTCGCGCTTCTCAGCGGCGGTCATCCGAACCTGGACGGTGGCGGCCAGCCGCTGCTCGCCGGGCAGCGACGGCCGACCGCCGGCCTTCGCGAGGAGGTCGCGTCCGAAGCTCGCAGCTGCCTGCCCACGTCGGGCGCTGGTCGAGTTCTGCGGCAGTGTCATCTCGTGCTCCGCCCAGTCCGCGGCGGCGCTGTAGTCCTTGCTCATGGTCGGTCCTCCATCCGGTCCAGATGCTTGGGTCGGGCGTGCATGACGTGGAAGATGAACAGGTCGCGCGGTGGCGTGACCTCCACCATGACCTCGAGCAACGGTGCGCCGCGAGCCACCGTCGCCGGTCCGATGAACAGGGTCGGACGGATCCGCCCGGGCACGCGTGGCTCGTCGAACTGCTCCTCGACGTAGACCGCATGGGCGATCGCGTACATGGCCTCGTCGTGCGGCACGCCATGGCGATCTGCGCTCTCAGCCCAGAGGATCGCCACCTGGAAACCGTACTACAAGAACCTTGGTTGTTGTAGTACGGAAATCGCTGGAGTGCTCGTCGAGTGCGAGTGCCTGCCTCGTGACCTTGAGCCTCTGCGCGTCCATCAGCGCGACTCGCACGTCGCGGGCAGACCGTCATCGTTGGCCACATCGCCGCCTGCTCCCGTCATCGGGCGGTGAGGAGCCCACTGACCATTCACTGACGACGCAAACCACGGAGCGGTCACATCGACGACACCACTCCCGGTCGTCATTGTGCTGACCTGCACCAACACACTGTGTGCCTGGGCCGATGCGAACTGTCGACACCCCCAATGGAGCGACGCAGCCCGGGGTTCAGTCGTCCGCGCAGAGGGGACGGAACCTGGTCCGCTCCCCCGCAGTCCCCGTCGCTCAGCTCCCCACCGTCAGGAGGTCCGCGAGGTCCACCCGTGTGAGGAACTCGCGGCGAACCCGGTCGGCGACCTCGGAGACCTCCTGCGACCCGTCGTTCGCGGGGTCGATGTGCACTCGGAACGGGCGCTGACCAGTCGGCAGCGCGACGATGCGGGCGATCTCGTCGGAGACCAGCGAGGCGTCGGCTCCCTCGGGGGCCAGGGCGGCGAGCTTGTCCGCGACCTGACCCATGAGTCCCGCGTACCTCAGCTCGTAGTCCGCCTCGACCGCGCTGTCGGCCGGGCGCCCCGAGTGCGCGAAGTGGTTCGTGCCACTGGTGAAGGAACCGGGGACCACGATCGAGGTCTCCACACCCCAGCGGGCGAGCTCGGCGGCGTAGGAGACGGCCAGGGAGTCCATGGCGGACTTGGCCGCGAAGTACGGCGCCAGGTACGGCGGGGTGCCGCCCTTGACGCTGGAGCTGGACACCCACAGCACCAGGCCTTCGCCGCGCCGACGCATACCCGGCAGGACGGCTCGGTTGACCCGCTGGGTGGACAGGACGTTCACGTCGTACAGCTCCGCGAGCTGCTCGGGGGTGAAGGCCTCGGCGGGGCCGACGACCATGTGGCCGGCGTTGTGGACCACGACGTCGATGCGGCCGTGCTCGGACTCGATCCGGGTGATCGCGGCGTCGACGGACGCCTGGGAGTTCACGTCCAGCTCGATGGCCCGCAGGTCGACGTCGTGGTTGCTCGCGTAGTCCGCGGCGGCCTGGACCTGGGGTGCGTTGCGGCCGCTGGCCTCGCGCATCCCGGCGTAGACGGTGTGCCCGGCGTCGGCGAGGGCGCGGGCGGTGAGGGCGCCGAATCCGCTGGAGGCGCCGGTGATGACGATGACCTTGCTCATGAGGGGTTCCTTCGAGGAGTGCGGGGTCCGGGCGGCGGCGTGTGCCGCCGCCCGGCGCGGGGTGGGGTCGGCTACGCGAGGCCGCCGTTGGTGAAGATGACCTGGCCGTTGACCCAACGGGCCGGGCCTGCGAGGAACGCGACGGTCTCGGCCACGTCGTCGGGCTGGCCGAGCCGCTCGAGCGGGACGGCCTTGGCCAGGCTCGCGATGGCCGTCTCGTCCTTGCCGTTGAGGAACAGGGCGGTGGCGGTGGGGCCGGGGGCGACGGCGTTGACGGTCACGTCCTTGCCCCGCAGCTCACGGGCGAGGGTCAGCGTGATGGCCTCGACCGCCGCCTTGCTCGCCACGTACGCGCCGTAGGCCGGGAACTGGGTGCGGGTGACGGAGGTGGAGAAGGTGATGATCGCGCCGCCCGGACGGACCCGGCGGGCGGCCTGCTGGGCGACCACGAAGGTGCCGCGGATGTTGGTGCGGTGCATCCGGTCGAGGTCGTCGAGGTTCAGCGTCGCGATCGGCGACAGCAGCATCACGCCCGCGGTGTTCACGACGACGTCGATCCCGCCGAACTCCGCCTCCACGGCGTCGAACGCGTCCGACATGGCGTTCTCGTCGGCGATGTCCCCGCCGACAGCGATCGCGCGGCCACCTGCGGCGTGGACCGCCGCGACGGCCTCGTCGGCCTTGGCCTTGTTGCCGGCGTAGTGCACGCCGACGGCCATCCCGTCCTGCGCAAGCCGTGCGACGACGGCGCGGCCGATGCCGCCGGAACCGCCGGTCACGAGGGCGACCCGAGGGGTCTGGGTGCCGGCAGCGGTGTCGATGGTGCTGGTCATGAGGAGCTCTCCTTCTGGTGGGGCTTGGTGAAGCGCGCCGGATCTGGGCGCGCCGGAGAACGTCTCCGCGGTGCGAGCTGTGCTGCGGGAGACGTGGTGTGGTGGTGCGGCAGGGTCAGCTCGGACGGGGCCGGGACTGGATGCGCTCCAGCCACTCGTCGAGCAGGCCCGCCTCGCGGTCGGTGAACAGACCGCCGGAGGTCTCCGGGAGCGCGCTGCGCAGGGTGATGGCCGCGATGCGGTCGGATGCTCCTTCGTCCTGGCCCGGCGCGGCATCGCTGACGAGCGCGCCGTGCACGATGTCGCGCAGCATCGGCGACAGCGTCTCCTCGGGGTACAGCCCGGGCCGCAGGACCAGCGCGAGTGCGACGCCGGTGTTCGCCGCCATCACCACCCGCGCCGCCACCTCGGGGTCCAGACGCAGGCGCCCCTGTGCGGCGAGCCGGTCGAGGACCTCACGCAGCAGCCGCATCGCCTCGGCCGCGGACTCGGCCTGGCTGACCGCCCCGGAACCGAACAGCAGCCGGTAGGCGTTCGGATGCGCCAGGGCGAACCTCGTGTGGCTGTCCCATCCCGAGCGCAGGTCGTCGAGCGGGTCCGCGGAGTGCTCGGCGGCGCGCTTCATGCCCAGGTACTCGTCCCACACATGATCGACGGTCGCTGCGAGCAGCCCGTCCTTGTCGCCGAACAGCCGGTAGAGCGCCGGCTGCTGCACACCGGCCGCCTCGCAGACCGCGCGGGTCGAGATGTCACCGCTCGGCGACTGCGCCAGGAGCTCCGCCGCCGCCTCGATGATCGCTGCTCTTGTGCTCATGTGATCGACGATAACACCGACCGCGTATCGCCGCAACGCTCAACCTGGTAACGCCGCTACCCCCTGTGTAGACCGGCAGGTCAGCGTCGGCCGCGACCACCGTGCAGCAGGTCACGTGCGCTCCGGGCGAGCGCTTCTCCACTTCGACGCGCCTGGTCCTCGGCCTCGGTCCTGATCCGCTCGGCCAGGTCGGTGAAGTCGTCGAGCGCCGGGTTGACGCCGACCAGCGTGAACTCGCGGGTCACGACGTCCAGGTCGAGCCCCCACACGTCCTCAAGGATGCGGCGCATCCAGGCCGTCGCGTGGTCCCAACCGTCCTTCGGGGTGCCCGGTGCGTAGTTGCCGCCCTGCACGGTCACCAGGACTGCCGGCTTGCCCGAGACGACGGACGCGACACCCGGGCCCATCCGAGGGTCGGTGGTCACGAGGTCGACGTAGGTCTTGAAGTGCTGGGAGACGCCGAAGTTGTAGAGCGGAACCGCGAACAGGTAGGCGTCGGCGTGCGCGAGCTCGTCGACGAGCTGGCCGGCCAGATCGACCGCGGAGTGCTGGGGCGTGGTGCGTCGGGTCTGGGGGGTGGCTCCCGCGGTGACCGCAGCGGCCCAGACGTGGCTCGGGAGCGGGTCGAGCGCGATGTCGCGGCGCGTCACCGGCGCGTCGGGGGTGGCTTCACGCCAGTGGGCCTCCACGAGGTCGGCAAGGCTGCGGCTGGCGGAGCCTTCGTCACGGATGCTGGCATCGAGACGGAACAGGGACACGGGTCCTCCTGGGTGGGGCACGGCAGTAGGTGATGACGGGCGAGCCGATGGGCGGACGCGCGGACGGCGCAGACCCTGGACCTGTCGGGCCGTCAGGGTCGGGCGTCTTCCGCGACCGAGGGGGCGGCGACCGCCGTCGGGGTGACGTCGGGGTCGATGAAGAAGTTGTCGCGGAACAGACCGCTCGGGTCCCAGCGCCGTTTCAGGTCCCGCAACCGCTCCAGGTGGGCCGGTGGGAAGGCCCGGGCGAGCGCATCGGGTCCGGTGTCGGTCTCGAAGCTGAGGTACAGCCCGTTCAGGGCAGGCACGACCTGCTCCCACCGGTGCGTGAACTGCGCGGAACCGCCCCCGATGACGACGAGCAGGAAGTTCGCATCACGTGCCGCATAGGCAGTCGCGGCCGCCGGAACGTCCGAGGTTGCGCCGCCCGCCGATCGGATCGCGACGACGAACTGTGCGTCGGCGCTCACCAGCGCCGCGAGTGCCTCCGTGACAGGTGGGATGAGGTGGCGGATGAGCCCGGAGTGGGAGCGTGGCTCGCCACGCCCGTGCTGCTCCTCCCCGCCGGCAGGCAGGGCCAGGAGGGAGTCGTAGGTCGTCAGCTGCGCGGACTGGCGGATGACGGGCGCCACCTCGGCCAGCGGCTGCAGCCGCGCCACGGCGAGATCGGGGTCGTCGGAGTCGACCACGATGAGGGCCTGCACGGTGGCCTGCTGACCGGGCGGGGTGGGCCCGCACATGAGGGTTGCGGAGACCGAGCGATCAGCGGCCTCGACCGCAGCGCCCCACCGCTGCAGGAAGGCCGCCATGTCATCGACGGCGAAGACGAGCTGGACGAAGGCGACCTGTCCGACCGGTCGGGCCTCGAGCTCGAACGAGACCGCGACCCCGAAGTTCGCCCCCGCACCGCGCATCGCCCAGAACAGGTCCGCGTTCTCCTCCGCGCTGGCATGCACCAGTGCGCCGTCGGCGGTGACGATGTCGACCGAGCGGAGGTGGTCGATGGTGAGCCCGTGCTCTCGGACGAGCCAGCCGATCCCGCCGGCAGTGGCGAGCCCGCCGACGCCGACGCCGCCGTAGTCCCCGCTGGTGATCGCGAGCCCCAGCGGCGCGAGCGCCTGGGCGACCTGGCCCCAGTTCGCCCCCGGCCCGATCCGGACCCGGGATCCGCCGAGGTGCTCGACATCGCCCAGCGCACCGAGGTCGATGACGATCCCGCCGTGGTTCAAGGACCGTCCCGACAGGCCATGTCCGCCGCTGAGGAGCCCCAGCGGCACCTCGCGGTGGCGTGCGGCGAACCGCACCGCATCCTGCACCTCGGCCGGTGAGGCCGGCCGCAGCACCAGGGCGGGTGCCCCACCGCGGAAGTAGCTGGAGGTGTAGCGCGCGTAGCCCGCTTCGCCGGGCAGAACGGCTCCGGCGGCCAACGACGCCGGCACGGGATCGTCGCCGAGTCCCGGCTCCCGTTGTGCGGCCGGCGTGCCGATCCGGTGCGGTGCGACGGCGCGGCCGTGCCGCCCGCGCGCTTCGCCGACGCGGTTGCGGACCTCCGGGACCGTCCGCTCGGCGAAGTGCCGAAGTTCGGCAGGGTCGTCGCTGATCAGGATGAACACGCTCACCCCGTCCTCCACCGCGAACCGGGCCAGGTCTGCGGCCGATTCGCCGGCTGTCACGTTGAGCAGTCGCGTGATGTCGCCCGGGTCCCGCCCCGCGGCGAGGGCTGCCTGATCGATCACACCGTTTCCACGCGTGAGGTCCCCGGCTTGCAGCGCCGGCAGGCCAACCACCCACCCGTCTGCCTGGCGTCCGGTCAGCCGCTGCATCCGCGGTTTGTACGCACCCACCCAGATCGGCACCTGGTGCGCAGGCGCGGGTCCTCGCGACGCGCCGTCCACGGCGTAGAACGTGCCCGCGACGCGAAGTGGTGTGCGGTCCGAGGTGTCCCAGATGCCGCGGATCACGTCGAGCGCCTCGGCCAGCGCCGTGACGCCCTCGGCGATGCTGAGCCGGCGACCACCCATGGCTTCGATCGCATCCCAGGCCCAGCCCGCACCCAGGCCGAGCGCGACGCGTCCGCCGCTGAGAAGATCCAGGCTCGCCACGGATCGGGCCAGAACGGCTGGGTTCCGCAGCGGGAGGTTGAGCACGTTGCCTGAGACCTGGATGCGGGTGGTCTTCGCGGCCACCCACGACAGCAGCGTCCAGGTGTCGTGGAGCCTGGCCTGGTACGGATGGTCCTGGAAGGTCACCAGGTCCAGACTCAGGTCCTCGCTCAGCTGTGCCAGGCCGACCGCATGATCGACAGGCCGGTTGACCGGCGTGATGAATGACCCGAACCGCAGGGGATGACCGTACTCAGGCATGGCTCCATGCTCCGGCGGCTGTGCTCCACGGCCAAACGCTGGGTAACCGACTTACACTCGGTAAGTGAATCCCACCCGGACGGCCCCCTCAGACACGTCGTGGCGCCTCGCCGACGAGGCCGACTGCGAGCATGCGAGCCGCGTGATGGAGGTCGTCGGCCAGCGGTGGTCGCCGAGCATCCTGCTGGCGCTGGCCCGCGGCGCCGAACGATTCACCGACGTCCTCACGGCCGTGAACGGCCTCTCGGCCCGCATGCTCACCGTGCGCCTCAAGCAGCTCGAGACCGCTCGGCTGGTCGAGCGGACGGTCGTCCCCACCACCCCCGTGTCCGTCCGCTACCGCCTCACGCCCCGAGGGGTCGACCTCGTCACCGCGCTCCGGCCCATCGCCGGCTACGTCCAGCGATGGGAGACCGGTCCGGACAAGACCGTTCCGGCCCCCTGAGCCGCGGGTGACCGCGTCACTCGGGCTTCACCACACAGCCCCCGCGGCCCGACGGGTGGACGCTCACTGCTTGTCGTGGATCGTGATGACGTACCCGTCGAGGTCGGCGAAGGCGAACGTGCGCCCGAAGGGTCCGTCGAACGGCGGCGTGACGATGGGCACGCCTGCCGCGGCGAGCGAGTCGTGCAGGCCCTGGGCGTCGGTGCTGTGCAGCCACAGCGCGACACCGAGCCCCGGCTGCGCCACGGCGTCCAGGTCGACGTCGGGCAGCGTGTCCCGCACCGCGAACGGGACGGGCGTGGTGGCGAACACGACCGCGTGCGGCGGGCTGAACGGTGCGCGCAGCAGGCCGAGGCGCTCCTCGTAGAAGGCCGCGGCGCGCTCCAGGTCGCGCGCCTGCAGGGCGATGAAGTCGGGTCCGGTGACGGTCATGATGAGCTCCTCTGTATGTCAATGTCCTGACATCATCGACTGTATGTCAGGATACTGACATGGAGCAACAGGAGAGCCTCGGCCCGGTGGAGAACGCGGTCGGCTACGTGCTCAAGCAGGCGGCAGTGGCACTGCGGGGCGCGATGGAGAACGCGCTGCGCCCGCTGCACCTGACGGTCCCCCAGTACTCCTGCCTGGAGCTGCTCGGGCAACGGCCCGGGCTGTCGAACGCCGAGCTGGCCCGCGGGGTCTTCGTCACCCGCCAGTCCATGAACCTCGTGCTGCGCGGACTCGAGGAGCGCGGCCTGGTCACGCGCGCCGCCACCGCGCCGCACGGCCGGGAGCTGCCCACCGAGCTGACCCCCGCAGGCCGCGACCGTCTCGGGGCAGCCAGCGCCGCGGTGCTCGCCGTCCAGACGGCGATGTGCGCCGGGTTGACGCCCGCGCGCCAGCAGGCACTGCTCGACACCCTCGCGGTCTGCATCCGCAACCTCGACGAGGGCTCCTGAGCTGCGCCCCATCGCAGGATCGGCCGCCGATCAGGACGCAGGCGGCGTGAGCGCCTCGTCCGCGAGCGGCGCGATGGCGGGTGGCTGCCATCCCCCCTCGTCCCTGATCGCCCGCTGGATCCTTCGGCTGATCTCACGCAGCTGCTTGGTCTGGGCGTGGGTCAACGGGTCGAGGACGAGGCGGTGCACCGTGCGGACGTGGCCCGGCGTCGCCTCGTCGACCTTGCGCAGTCCCAGATCGGTGAGAACCGCCAGCGTGTACCTCCCGTCGGTGGGGTCGGGGGTACGTCGTACCCATCCCCTCGACTCCAGCCGCGATGCCGCGCGGGACAGACGGGACAGCGAGCTGTTCGCGTAGCCGGCCAGGACGCTCATCCGGAGCGTGCGATCCGGGGCGCCGGCGAGCGCGTACAGGACCCCGTACTCGAAGTGGGCGAGTGACGCATCGTGCTGGAGCTGGGCGTCGAGCGCGGCGGGAAGCCACTCCAGAACGGTGGCCAGGGCGGACCAGGTCTCGAGGTCCTCGCCAGTGAGCGCTGCGGGAGCGCGGTGGTCCGACATGGCAGCAGGGTACGTGAGCCTGGGGGCCCAGGGAGATCGTCATGACTTGACTGAGAAAGTCGAGACACCTACGGTCGACTTGACTGAGCAAGTCACCTGGCCGCGCTCAGCACCCATCGGAGGAGCACCGAGAGCCCATGGATCTGCAGCTGGCAGACAAGACCGCCTTCGTGAGCGGTTCGACGCAGGGAATCGGCTACGCGATCGCGCGGGCACTCCTGCGCGAAGGTGTGTCGGTCGTCATCAACGGGCGGGACGAGGCGCGCCTGAGGTCCGCGGTCGACAGCCTGCGGACCGCCGTCCCCGGTGCCGCCGTGTCCGGGCTCACCGCCGACCTCGGTGACCCAGACCAGGTGCACCACCTGCTGGAGAGCCTGGGTGACGTCGACATCCTCATCAACAACGTCGGCATGTTCGAGGTCACACCCTTCGCGGACATCTCCGACGACGACTGGCAGCGCTACTTCGACCTCAACGTCATGAGCGGCGTCCGGCTCTCGCGGCACGTCCTGCCCCGCATGCTCGCCCGGGGCTGGGGACGGATCGTCTTCATCGGGAGCGAGTCAGGCGTGAACATCCCGGCCGACATGGTCCACTACGGCCTGACCAAAGCCGCCGTGCTCGCCCTCAGCAACGGTCTGGCGAAGCTCACCCATGGCACCGAGGTGACGGTGAACACCATCCTCGGCGGGCCGACCTACTCCGAGGGGGTCGCCGAGGCCGTGAACCAGATCGCGCAAGCGCAGGGCGTCCCCGCGGACGACCTCAAGGCCGCCATCGCCGCCGGCAACCGGACCTCCCTCCTGCAGCGGTTCATCGAACCCGCTGAGATCGCCCACCTCGCGCTCTACCTGGCCAGTCCGCTCTCGTCGGCGACCAACGGCGCAGCCGTCCGCGCCGACGGCGGCGTCCTCACGACCGTGGTCTGAGGCCGCGGAACCGGATGAAGCGCGGCGTCCTGGCCGCATACCCCGGGTACTCGGCGAACCGGCGGACGAGCCGCGCCTCCTCCCAGCGCGCCTTCGCGGTGAGCAGGACGACGAGGGCGATGAATGCCATCGCACGCCACCCGTTGCCACCGGCCACCACGTACGAGCCGGACGCGAGCAGTAGCCCCGTGTAGATCGGGTGCCGCACCATGCGGTACAACCCACCGGTGCGCAGCTCGGCGTGCGCGTTGGGGATCGGAACCGCCGTGAGCCCGCGCCCGAGCGCCGTGCCGGCCAGCACCATGAGCGCCGCACCCGCGAGCACCCCGGTCCACGCCAGGGCACGCAGCCAGGCCGGCACGGGCCAGCCCCAGCCGCCGGGCAGCAGCGCGATCAGCGCCAGCAGCACGAACTGGGCCGTCACGAGCAGCCGTGCCGTGCGCACCTCGGATGCCGAGAACGCGGCCTGGTCCTGCTCCTCGCCCGTCACAGGCCCATGATGCCGGAGTCCACGACGGGCGCCCTGAGCTCGGGGACGCCCGGGGCTCATTGGGGCTCTGCGTTGTAGACGACGACACCCGCCCGGGTCGCGAGGCTGTCGTACAGCCGCCGGGCCTCGTCGCTGGACTCGCGGGTCGTCCATCGCACCACGTCCTGCCCGCCGTCCGCAGCCAGCTCCCGGACCTGCGCGATCAGCGCACGGGCCACCCCGCGGCCGCGTGCCGACGGGGCCACGTACAGGTCGTCGAGCCACAGCCCGGTGGTCGCGGTCACCGGGCGCTCGAACACCCGCAGGTGGGCGAACCCGACCGGTTCACGATCGATCGACGCGAGCAGGCATCCCGTGGCGTGGGCGGGCGAACGGATCCACGACCAGACGGTCTCGACCGCAACCGGGTCGTCGGGGAGCCCTGCCACGGCACGGTAGGCGCTGAACAACCTGCACCAGTCGTCGTGCTGGTCGGCGACGGCCGCCGCGACCGTCAGCGCTCCCGGAGCAAGACCCACGTGATCCACACCGCCCATCGTCCCAGCGCCCGGACCGTCACAGGAGCACCGCCGTGGCATCTGTGAGGAGAGGTCCGCGGCGCGGTCCGGCCCTACCGTGGCCGCATGACCCGTCGCGCGACCGCCACAGCAGCGGCCTTGGCCGCGTTGCTCACCGTCGCCCTGCTGGGCGACGGTGAGAGGTGGACGGCCCGAACGGCGGTCGCTGCGCACGAGCAGGCGACCCAGGAGGCCGGTCAGGCCGTTCGGGCACTGGCCGCCGACGCGACCGGCGCCGGGTCCCTCGGTGCGGCACAGTCCGCTGGGGCGGCGCTCACCCTCGTGACCACGGCCCGCACCAACCTGGCGGCCGAGCTCGACGCGGCACGGTCCGCGCTGGCCGCCGACACCGTGACGCCCGGCGAGCCTCGGGCAGCTCTCGAGGCCGAGACCGAAGCCGCGGCGGCGATCGGGGCGTCGGCCTCGCCGGCGTCGCTGGCCGCCGCGACGGCGCGCGTGCACGCGGCCCGCGCCGCGCTCGCCGCCGCACAGGAGACGGCGACGGACCAGACCTCCGACTCCCCCGCAGTCGAGACCGTGACCGAGGCCGCGCCGCCTGCACAGTCCTGCGCAACGACGTACACCGGCCCGCCCTTCTACACCTCGGCGCCCACCGCGGACGGCGACGGGAGCAACGGCCACCTTCCGGCATCGGCCATGACGGCCCTGTCCTGGTCGGTCGACGACCTCGGGACCCCCTTCTACCTGCGCAGTGACGCGGCAGCGGCTCTCGAACGGCTGAACACGGCGTTCACTGCGGAGTTCGGCCACCCGCTCGGCCTGGACCTCACCTACCGCGACTACGACACCCAGGTGGCGATGCGTGCTGCGCTCGGCACGATCGCCGCGGAACCGGGCACCTCGACGCACGGGACCGGTCTGGCGATCGACCTGCCCGAGCTGCCGTGCAGCTACGGCTGGGACACGCCGGCCCGCGACTGGCTCCTGCAGCACGGCGCGGACTACGGCTGGGTCTCACCGAGCTGGGCGCGCGCCTCCGGGAGCAACCCCGAGTACTGGCACTACGAGTACCGGGGCTGAGCGCCGACGGAGACGCTCCCCCGGTTCTGGCGCCCGTCCACCGGGTACGGCCCCTACGCAGGCAGCACGTAGAGGTACATGAGCAGGTAGTGCAGGAACGCGGCGACCACCACGACGAGGTGCCAGATCTCATGGAACCCGAACACCCCGGGCCACGGGTTCGGCCGTTCGATCACGAAGACCACGAAGCCCGCGCTGTAGAGCAGCCCGCTGGCGGCCATCAGCACCAAGGCTCCGATGGGCATCGAGGCGGCCGCGCCCACCAGCAGCACCGTCAGCCAGCCGAGCGCGATGTAGAGGGTGTTGGTCACGTACTTCGGCAGCTGCCGCAGCAGCGAGCGAGCGACGACCCCCACCGCTGCGATCACCCAGACCGCGCCCAGGACCGTCCAGCCGTACGGGTTCCGGAAGAGCACCAGCACGAGCGGTGTCACCGAACCTGCGATCAGCAGGAACACCGAGTCGTAGTCGAGGGTGCGAAGCACCTCGTTGACCCGCGGGCCTCGGTCGATGCCGTGGTGCAGCGCGCTCGAGACGAACAAGGTGACGATCGACAGTCCATAGATGGCGAACCCGACGATCTTCCACGGGTCCCCCTGGACGCTCGCCTGCACGATGAGCAGAGCAGCACCCACGATCGCGAAGCAGGCCGCGAACAGGTGCGAAACGGTGTTGAACCGCTCATCGGTCACATGGACGCTGCCGTCCCGGCTCAGTCGAGCCGTCTCCGCCCGCTGCGCCGTCTCCACGTGCTGCCCTCCCGCCTGTCCCACGACCGCGCACCTGCTGGTCGGGGTGCGCCGAGGCGCGATACCGCGACAGCCTACCCACCGGCCTCCCGCACCGGAGGCGCACAGGAACCTCCGAGCAGACTCCGAGATCCGCGGGCGACAGTAGGCCTCATGACCTTCACCGAGACCCGACCGGGTGCGACCGGTGCGCACAGCCACTCGAAGGAGCTGACCCGATCATGAGCCTGCCCTGGCGCGGAACCCTGCTGTACTCCGGAGCGCTGGCGGCCGTCGCGGTCGCCGTGACGGCCCGCTTCGCAGGCGCGGAGCAGACCACCACCGCCGACGCCGCCGGCACGGCGACATCGAGCGCCACGGCGACGGCGACCAGCACCCCGACCGCCACGGCCAGCGCATCGGCCACTCCCACGGCGTCGGCGTCGGCAACCACCCAGACGGGCACCTCGTCCGGCACCTCGGACAGCACGACCACGAACTCGCAGGTCATCACCGGCGATGTGGTGAGCACCCGCTACGGGAACGTGCAGGTGGCGGTGACCTTCACCGACGGCGTGATCAGCTCGGTGGCGACGTTGCAGGCACCCTCGGGGCACGAGTCCTCGCAGATCAACGCCTACGCCACCCCGATCCTCGCGCAGGAGGCCGTGGCCGCGAACTCCGCGAACATCGACACCGTCTCCGGCGCCACCTTCACCTCGCAGGCGTACGCGAAGTCCCTCCAGTCCGCCATCGACCAGCTCGGCTGAGATGCGCCGCATCGAAGAGGTCATGGGTCTGCCCGTCTCGGTCGACGTCCGGGACGTGGACGACGGCCGGATCGGCCCGGCGCTCGACGCCGCGTTCGCCGTGCTGCACGCCGCCGATGCGCGATTCAGCCACTACCTGCCCGACAGTGAGGTGAGCCGGCTGCGGCGCGGCGAGCTCACGCAGGCCGACGCGTCCGACGAGATGCGCGAGGTGCTCGCGATCGCGGCCCAGGCTCACGAGGACTCCGGAGGCGTGTTCGACGTGCACACCCCCGACGGTCGGCTCGACACCGACGGGGTGGTCAAGGGCTGGGCGGCCCAACGCGCGGCCGATGTGCTGGTCGCAGCCGGGCTGACCAGCTTCTGCCTCAACGCCGGGGGGGATGTCGTCACCCGCGGCGAACCCGAACCCGGCCGCGCCTGGGACGTCGCCGTGCGCGACCCTCGCGACCCGCAGGCCGTCCTGGCCGTGCTCGCGGTGCGTGACGGCGCCGTGGCCACCTCGGGCACCTACGAGCGCGGGCAGCACGTGTGGGACGGCCGGACCGGGTCCACCGACCTGCCCCTTGTCGCGGCCACCGTGGTCGCCGCCGACCTCACGGTGGCCGATGTGCTGGCCACCACGGTGCTCGCGATGGGCACCGACGGGGTCGACTGGGCGGTGCGGCACGGCGCCGCGACCGTCATCGTCGTGACCACCGACGGCCGGGTCCTGGCCGGTACGCCCCAGCCCTGACGGCCCGGCGCCCGCACGCAGCTCAACGCACCGCGGGCAGCTCGAAGGTCAGCTGGGCGCCGCGCTGGTGGTCCGCACGCGCCCCGGCCGACACCCGACCGTGGTACTTGCCCGCGATCTCGGCGACCAGCGCCAGGCCGAGACCGTAGTGCTTGCGTCCGTCACTCCCGGAACCGCCCGAGGCGAAGCGTTCGAAGACCCGCGCTCCCTGGGCGATGCCCGGACCGTCGTCGATCACCTGGACGCGCACGACCCCGCCGTCGATCACCACATCGACGACGACCGCGGACCCGGCGTGCTCGAGGGCGTTGTCCACGAGGGCCGTCAGCGCACGTCGCACCGGCGACTGCGAGGCCAGCGCCACGGCCGTCGAGTCCCCCGTGAGGGTCAGCGTCCGGTCCTTGGCAGCCGCTGCGGCTCCGGCCGCCTCCACCACGGTGCGCGCCGTCGCCGCGACGTCGACCGGATCCGGGCGAACGGAGCGGTCGTCGGCGGCCAGCAGCAGGTCGTCGAACACCCCCGCGAGTGCCGCTGCATCCCCGTACAGGCCGTTCACGTCGGCGCGCACGGCGGGCGGCAGGTCACTCACCTGGGCGTCCAGGTGCCGTCCGAGCAGCTGCACGCGGGTCGACAGGAGCGTCAGCGGTGTCCGCAGCTCATGGCTGGCGTCCGAGACGAACCGTCGCTGGCGGGTCAGCGAGTCGGCCAACGGCTGAACGGCCCGTCGCCCGAGCCACGCGCCGGCCAGCCCCGCGAGCACGACCCCTACGGCACCGGCGAGCAGCACGACCGCGACGATGCGTTCGCTGATCTCCCGGTTCTGGGCCGGGTCCACCGCGACCTGAACCACCCGCCGGTCGCGGGCGATCGTGAGCACCGGAACCCGACCCGACGGTGTCGTGACGACGGTCTCGATCTCACCACCCTGCACCTGGGCCGCGGCCAGTGCCTCGGTGTCGGGCAGCCCGTCAGGCAGATCGGCGCTCGACTCCAGCTGCCCGTGCTCCAGGTTGACGACGGTGACCCACAGATCGGCCGAGGCGTCGTGCACATCGTCGATCGACCGGGCGGCCTGCTCCCGGCGGCTGTCCGCCTCGGCCGCCAGGGCGTGCTTGGCCCCGACCAGCGCGACACCCGCGACGCCGAGCACGGCGGCGAGCACCACGGCGGCGCTCAGCAGCCCCAGGCGCCAGGTGGCCCGCGTCAGCTCGGCATCCTCGGGGGTGTGCTGCGCACGCTGCGGCTCGGTCGGCTCGTTCATGACCGCCCCAGCCGGTAGCCGACGCCCCGCACCGTCGCGACCACCTCACGTCCGAGCTTGCGCCGCAGGTAGTAGACGTAGGTGTCGACCACACCGATGTCCTCGGCGTCGGCGAACACCAGATCGAGCAGCGTGTCACGGCCGAACACCTGGGCGGGGTGCCGGGCGAGGGTCTCCAGCAGGTCGCACTCGCGTTCGGACAGTGCGATCCGCCCGCCGCCCTCGGCCACCACCTCATGGGTCTGCGGGTCGAGGAGACCGCCGGGCACCGGGAGCAGGGCCGCGCCCTCACGGTGCCGACGCACCAGCGCGCGCAGCCGGGCCAGCAGCTCGTCGAGATCGAAGGGTTTGGCCAGGTAGTCCTCGGCCCCGGCGTCCAGGCCCTCGACCCGGTCGGCCGGGTTGCCGAGCGCCGACAGCACCAGCACGGGGATATCGACCCCGCGGGCCCGCCACCGGCCCAGCACATCGAGCCCTTCGATGGCCGGCAGCCCGCGATCGAGCACGGCCACGTCATAGCTGCGGCTCAGCCCCAGGTGCAGGCCGCGCTGCCCGTCGCGCGCCGTGTCGACATCGAAACCCTCGCCCGTGAGCAGGTCGAGGAGCATCGCGGACAGCTGCGGATCGTCCTCGACGAGGAGGAGCCGACGACGCACGACCGGTGCCGTCACGAGCGGCCGAGCCCTGGGTGCACGGGGCACGGGCGCGCAGGGCTCGGAGGCAGGGTCCGACAGGTCACGGGCCGAGGGTAGCCCGGCCACCCGTTCGCGCCGGGGAGGCGACCCCCCGTCAGCGCAGCCCGAGCAGCAGACCGGCGGCGATCGCGGCCATCACGACAGCGATGACAACGTCGAGCACCCGCCAGGCACCCGGGCGGGCGAACAGCGGCCCCGCCAGGCGCGCACCGAATCCCAGCACGGAGAACCACAGGATGCTCGCGCACCCGGCTCCCAGCGCGAACCACCACCGCCCCGAGCCGTAACCGGCCGACACCGACCCCAGCAGCACCACGGTGTCGAGGTACACGTGGGGGTTGAGCCAGGTGAAGGCCAGCGTGGTGGCGAGCACCCGCCGGAGGCTGACCGGCGGACCGCCCGTCTGCGCCGACAGGCCGGACGGCGAGATCGCCCGCCGCAACGCCAGCCCCCCGTAGGCCAGGAGCACGACGGCGCCCACGACGGACACCACCGCGAGCACCCCGGCGTGGGCCGACACCAGGGCGCCGACACCGGCCGTCCCCACCGCGATGAGCAGCAGATCCGACCCGGCGCACAGCGCCACCACCCACCCGATGTGCTCACGCCGCAGGCCCTGTCGCAGCACGAAGGCGTTCTGCGCCCCGATCGCGACGATCAACCCGAACCCGAAGCCCAGACCCGACAAGATCGCGTGCACCTACCCGCGGACCTCCTCACGGGCCGCGAGGTCGACCGCGACCAGCAGCAGCACCGCCCCGAGCAGCACCCCGGCAACGGTCGACGGGGTGAGCGGGCGCAGGCCCAGTACCGCCGCCGCCGCGATCAGCGCCACCACGATCCGCAGGACGACCCGCCGCCGTCCGACCCAGCCGACGGCGGCCGGCACCGGCCGCGTCCCCCACAGCCCGCGGGCTCGGCCGGTGAGACCCTGATAGCCGCTGCGCAGCCGACCGGCCGCCGGCCCGGGGCCGGCGACCCACGCGACCAGACCCACGACGACGGCCAGCACGGCCACGGCCTGGGCGGTGGTCACCATCGGTGCGGTGACGGCGGCCAGGACCACCCGGACCACGGCGCCCGGGAAGGTCGACGGTGCCTGGGCGACCGCCACCGCGCGCACCAGCACGAGGCCCACGATCAGCAACCCCATCACCGCAGCCAGGCCGAACCCCGCGCCGCGCAGTGCACGCAGCCGACGCCGGGCCACGAGCACCCCACCCACGATCAGTGCCAGCGCCACGGGCGCCAGCCACGCCCCGACGACCAGCACCAGCTCGTAGCCCAGCCGGGCTGCCGGGAGCTGGTGGGCGGTGGAGATCTGCACCTGACGGTCGACATCGGGCACGCGCGCCGCGAGCGCGAACCCCTGGTCGACCAACCGGTCGCGGACCGCCGCCACGATCGGCCGCAGCTGGATCGAGAGCGTGCCGTCCGACGCCCCGACCAGCACCGCGTCGGGGTCCCCGGCCAGGGTCGCTATCGCCTGTGCGTGCGAGACCCGCAGCGTCTGGCTCCAGATCGGCCCGAACGCGTCGGAGGCGATGAGCTCCGCGGTGCGGGCCCGGACCAGCTGCTCGACCGCCTGCACCAGGCTGGGTTGCAGCGCCTGGAGAGCGGCCGTGGTCCGAGACCCGGCGCCCAAGGACGCGATGCCGTCGAGGAGGTCACGGGTCAGCTGGTCGACGTCGACCGCCTGGTCGACGACGGCCACCACCTGGTCGGTGAGGAACTGCTGCACCACGGGGTCGTCGGCCAGGGGTCCGTAGGTCGCGACGAAGCGGTCCGTGTCGGTCATCGTCACCCGGGCCCAGGCACCCACCACAGCCGCCGGGGCCAGCAGCACCCCGATCAGGACCAGCACGACGGCGAGCACACCGCGTCCGGCGCCCCGGTGCACCGCGGGCGTGGGCGTGGGCGTCCCCGGCGGCTCCTGCTGCACCGAACCGCCCACATCGCCTCCGCCACATCTCCTACGCCCCGACACGGCCCGGACCTGCGGGCCAGTCGCCGCCCAGGATGGCAGAACGGCCCCCGCGCCGCTCCCGGGGTGTCACGGGTCGAGAACCCCCCGGTAGGCTGGCCCCGGTGCGCCGGGAAGTCTGGTCGGCCATCGCGAAGCCGTTCGGGTCGCGATGCTCCCTCCAGTGAGGACCCCGATGAACGTCTCGACCCGCCTGTCCCCTGCCGCCCGGCTCCGGCTCGTCCTGACCCGCGAGACCACCGGCGGCGCCCTCCTGCTCATCGCCGCGCTGCTCGGGCTGATCGCGGCCAACTCCCCCGCCACCGATGCGTACGAGCGGCTGCGCGAGTTCCAGATCGGCCCGCCGGCGCTCTCCCTGCCGGTGGCCACCTGGGCCACCGAGGGTCTGCTCGCGGTCTTCTTCTTCGTCGTCGGCGTCGAGCTGGTGCGCGAGCTGGTGGTGGGCAACCTGCGGGACCCCCGCCGTGCCGCGGTGCCCGTACTGGCCGCGGTCGGCGGGATGGCGGTCCCCGCCGGGCTGTACCTGCTGGTGCTCACAGTGGCCGGGGACACGTCCGCCGTGCACGGCTGGGCGATCCCGACGGCCACCGACATCGCCTTCGCCCTCGCGGTGCTCGCGGTGGTGGGCCGTGGGCTGCCGGTCGGGGTGCGGACCTTCCTGCTCACGCTCGCCGTGGTCGACGACCTGCTGGGCATCGTCGTCATCGCCGTGTTCTACGCCACGGCCCTGCACCTGGTCCCGCTGCTGCTCGCGCTGGCCGGGGTGGGTCTGTTCGCGTTCCTGGCCCGTTCCCGTGCCGGACGCTGGTGGACGCTGCTGCCGGTCGCCGTCGCGACCTGGGTCGCGTTGCACGAGTCGGGGGTCCAGCCCGCCGTCGCCGGGGCGTTGCTCGGGCTCGTGGTGCCGGCGCGGCCGGTGCTCGGCGAGCGCCACGGCCGGGCGCACCGGTACGAGGAGCTGGTCCGTCCGTGGTCGGTCGGGATCGCGCTGCCGGTGTTCGCGTTCTTCGCCGCGGGTGTCGCCCTGGCCGGGCAGGGTGCCTCGGTGCTGGTCGACCCGGTGCTGGTGGCCGTGGTCGTCGGCCTGGTGCTCGGCAAACCGCTCGGCGTCATGCTGGTGACGACCGTGGTCACCAGGTTCACCGGTCTGCGGCTGCCCTCGGGGGTCGGATTGCGGGACCTGCTGCCGATCGGTCTGCTCACCGGGGTCGGGTTCACCGTGTCGCTGCTCATCACGCAGCTCTCCTTCGGTGATGAGCCGCAGATCGCCGCGGGCAAGATCGGTGTGCTCGGCGGATCGTTCATCGCCGCCCTCGGCGCCTCGCTCGGGCTGTGGCTGCGCGCTCAGCGGGTGCGACGCACCAGGACGGCCGCGGCATCGGTCGGGTCGAGCAGCACCGGCGCACCGGCCACCACCAGCTCGACGCCTCCCGGCCCCACGACCTCGACCTCCGCACCGGGGGCCACCAGCGCCGCCGACAGCCTGCCGAGCCGTGACGCGTCCTCATCGGACACCCGCACCACGCGGTAGCTGCCGGCCACGGCCCGGGAGAGCCGTTCGACCTCGGGCAGGGGCGGCAGCCGGCCGTCGTCGCCGGGGATCGGGTCCCCGTGCGGATCGTGCTGCGGATGGCCGAGGAACGTGTCGACCCGGTCGATGAGCAGGTCGGATGCTGCGTGCTCGAGCCGTTCGGCCTCGTCGTGCACCTCAGCCCAGTCGTAGCCCAGGGCCGTGACCAGGAAGGTCTCCAACAAGCGGTGCCGGCGCACCATGGCGAGCGCGTGCACCGTGCCCTGCTCGGTGAGACGCACCGGGCGGTAGGGCTCGTACTCCACCAGGCCCCGGGCGGCCAGCCTGCGCACGGTGTCCGACACGCTCGCCTGGGTGGTGCCGAAGCGCGCGGCCAGCCCCTTGGTGGTGATCGGCGGGCCGCCCCACTCGGTGGCCGACCAGATGACCTTGAGGTAGTCCTGCGCGACCGCGCTGATGTCCTCGACGCCCACGGGCAGCACCCTAGGCTGCGCGCACGGTGAGCACGACGAGCGCCACGTTGAGCGCCACGACGAGCCCGACGGCCGACCAGGCCAGCACCAGCAGCCGACGTCCGGCGGCGTGCGCGCCCATGAGCGCCCGGTCGCCGTTGAGCCGGACGAGGGGGATCAGCGCGAACGGGATGCCCAACGACAGCAGCACCTGGCTGAGCACGAGCGCCCGGGTCGGGTCGACCCCCACCGCAAGCACCACGAGCGCCGGGATCAACGTGACGATGCGCCGCACCAGCAGCGGGACCCGCGCATGCAGCAGACCGGCCATGATCGTCGCACCCGCGTAGGCGCCGACCGACGTCGAGGCCAGGCCCGAGGCGAGCAGCCCGATCGCGAAGGCCGTCCCGATGACCGGCCCGAGGGCGGTGGTGATCGCGGCGTGCGCACCGTCGATCGAGTCGGTCCCCGCCACCCCGGACAACGCCGAGGCGGCCAGCAGCAGCATGGCGATGTTCACCGTGCCGGCCAGCCCGAGGGAGCCGATGACGTCCCAGCGGGTGGCGCGCAGCAGCCGGCCCATCGGGATGGCCCGGTCCGCGCCGCCGAACCGGTCACGGACCAACGAGGAGTGCACGTAGATCGCGTGCGGCATGACGGTGGCGCCCAGCATGCTCGCGGCCAGCAGCACCGAGTCGGGTCCGTCGAACCCGGGCACCAGTCCCCCGGCGGCCGACGACCAGTCCACCGGAGCCACCGTGAGCCCGGCGAGGAAGCCGACGGCGATGACGACCAGCAGCCCGATGACCACGCCCTCGAACGGTCGCTGCCCCCGTCGGGACTGCACCATCAGCAGCCCGAGCGACACGGCACCGACGATGAGCCCGCCGACGACGAGCGGCAGCCCGAACAGCAGCCGCAGCGCGATGGCACCGCCGACCACCTCGGCCAGATCGGTCGCGGCCGCCACGAGCTCGGCCTGCGCCCAGTAGGCCAGCCTGGGGCCACGGCGCATCCGGTCGCCGAGCACCTGGGGCAGGCTGTGCCCGGTGACCAGCCCGAGCCGCGCGGACAGGTACTGGACCAGCACGGCGATCGTGTTGGCCACCACCAGCACCCAGACGAGCAGGTAGCCGTACCGGGCACCCGCGGTGACGTTGGCGGCGACGTTCCCGGGGTCGACGTAGGCGACGGCGGCCACGAACGCCGGGCCGAGCAGCCACGGCAGGGATCTGCGCGCACCGACGCTTCCGTTGGTCCGCGCGCTCTCCAGATCCGCTGCCATAAGTTAAGTGAACCAAACATTTGGCGCCGGCGTCGGGATTCCGGCGCACGGATGCCCCGTGCCGCCCGACGGCACACCGCTCCGATGCGGTCAGCGCACCCCGAGCGCTGCCAGACCGGCCCGCGCCTTGAGCAGCGTCTCCTCCCACTCCCGGACCGGGTCGGACAGGATCGTGATGCCGCCGCCCGTGCCGAGCGTCGCTGCACCCGGCCGGACCTCGATGCTGCGGATCACCACCGCCAGCTCCGCCGATCCGTCCGTGCCGAACCGGCCCCACACCCCCGAGTAGGCACCCCGCGGCCCGACCTCCAACCCGGCCAGCACGGACATGGCCGACCGCTTGGGCGCCCCGGTCATCGAGCCCGCAGGGAACAGGGCCAGCGCCGCACCGATCGCATCGGTGGTCAGCCGCGACTCGACGGTGCTCACCAGCTGGTGCACCTGCGGATGCGACTGCACCGCGAAGAGCTCGCTGACC
>JAKLPK010000188.1 GCA_022013895.1 Cellulomonas sp.
CTTCGCGGTCCCGGCGTTCAACATCAGCGACTGGGCGATGTTCACGGGGATCCTCGCGATCAGCGAGGCCAAGCGTGCCCCGCTCATCGTCGCGATCCACCCCGACGAGCTGTCGCACATCGGCACCGACCTGCTGCCCGCGATCATCCAGGCGGCGCACAAGGCCAGCGTCCCGGTGACGATCCACCTGGACCACGGCGCCACCTACGAGCAGGTGCTCACCGCCATCCAGGCCGGGTTCACCTCGGTGATGATCGACGCCTCGATGCTGCCGTTCGAGGACAACGTCGCGATCACCCGCAAGGTCGTCGCGGCCGCGCACGCCGTGGGCGTCTCGGTCGAGGGCGAGCTCGGCACCATCGGCAAGATGGACGCCGAGGCCGAGGACGGTTCCGACACCATCACCTACACCGAGCCCGACGAGGCGGTCACGTTCGTCGCCCAGACCGGCGTGGACTCCCTCGCCATCGCGATCGGCACCTGCCACGGCCTGTACCCGTCGTGGATGAAGCCCGAGCTCAAGCTCGACCGGCTGCAGGCCATCAAGGCCGTCGTCGACGTGCCGCTCGTGCTGCACGGTGGCTCGAACAACCCGGACACCGAGATCGGCCAGTCGGTCAAGCTCGGCGTCAACAAGATCAACATCTCGAGCGACATCAAGGCCGCCTACCACGGCAAGATGCGTGAGGTCATGGCGGACGTCTCGCTGCGCGAGCCGAACACCATCCAGCCGCCCTGCATCGAGGCCATGAACGTCGTCGCCGCGCAGAAGATCGACCTGTTCGACGCCGCCGGCAAGGCCGACCTGTACTGAGCGCACGGACGTACGGAGCGGACTGAGATGAAGCACGCAGTCCTGGGCCTGGGGGGCACGGTCGACTACGAGATCGTGTGGGACACCGCGACCCTCCAGGCCCTGGTCGACGAGCTGGGGCTGACCCCGGCCGACCTGGACCTGCACCATCCGGTGCGCACCGAACGGGACCTGGTCATCAGCATCGTGTCGTTCGTCGCGGCGGGCGTCGGCGGGGAGCGGTTCGTCGCCTCGTCGGCCGTGATCGATGCGTTCGCAGCCCGGTTCGCCACGGCGATCACGCTCGGCGGGACGGGGGTGCGGGCCGGGATCGCGATGGCGGCCTTCGGGCTGCCGAGCACCGTGCACCTGGTGAGCATCGACGACCATGTGCGCCGGCTGCTGCCGCCGCAGATCTCCTCCGTGTGCAGTGCGGAGCAGGACTCCCTGGACCCGCACCTCATCGTGCAGTACCCGGCGGGCGTGCGGCTGCGGGTGGGCGACCGCGAGCTGGTCTCGACCGAGCCCAACCGGCTCATCTACGCCCACGACCCGCCGAACGCCGAGCTGGTGCTCGCCGAAGGCCTCGGCGAGGAGCTCGCCCGCGCCGACCTGTTCCTCATCTGCGGGTTCAACACGGTGCGGGACCGCGCGACGCTCGAGACCCGGCTGGACGATCTGCGCCGGCACCTGAAGCGGCTTCCGGAGGGTGCGCTGGTGATCTACGAGGACGCCGGGTTCCATGTGCCCGCACTGTCCGACCTGGTGCGCGAGCGGCTGCTCGACGCGATCGACCTGTACGGTATGAACGAGGACGAGATGCAGGCGTACCTGGGCGTCCAGGTCGACCTGCTGGACGCCGAGGCGATGGCCGATCACCTGGTGGCGCTCCACGCGCGGGTCCCGGCGCGCACCCTCATGGTGCACAGCCGATCGTGGGCGCTGGCCTACGGGCCGGATGCCCGTCGTTGGCGGGACGCGCTGCGCGGTGGCGTGGTGATGGCGGGGGCGCGGTACGCCCTCGGCGACGGGTTCGCCCCCGTCGACCACGCCCGGATCGCTGCCGGTCCGGTGAGTGCGGGTGGTGCGGCATTCGCCGACCGGCTCGGCGAGCTGCTGGGCGACCAGGTGTGCGCGGTACCCGCCCTGGACCTGAGGGTCGAGCGGCCGACCACGATCGGGTTGGGCGACACCTTCATGGGCGGGCTCGTGGCCGAGCTGGTGATGTCATGACCCGGGCCGTCGACCTGCTCGACACGGGCCTGATCGCTCTGCCCGACGCCGTCGCCGGGGTCGACGAGCTGATCCGGCCCTCCGGTGAGCGGGTGCTCGCGGTGCGCGCCGCCGGTGGCTGGTGCCTCGAGGTGCTGCCCGACCGTGGTCTGGACCTGGGCGCGGCCTGGTGGGCCGGGACGCCGGTGGCCTGGCGCTCACCGAACCCGGTGGACCCCGGGCCGGGCGCCGACTGGGAGTCGCGGTTCCTCGGCGGGCTGCTGGCCACCTGCGGCCCGGACAACATCGGTGAGCCGCGGGACGGCCACGGCCAGCACGGCACCCACCACCTTTCCCACGCCTACGACGTGCGCTGGTGGCGGGAGCGGACGGCGCATGCGCTCGTCGTGCATGTGACCGGCAAGATCGCGCACAGCTCGCTGGGCGGGCCGCGCATCGTCGTCGACCGTCATGTGACGCTGGCAACCGATGACGCGTGGGTGCAGGTCGATGATGTGGTGACGAACGTGGGGGAGCGGGCCGCGGGTGTGCCGCTGCTCTACCACGTGAACCTCGGGGCGCCGCTGCTGGCGCCGGGGTCGACGCTGGTGGTCGACGCGGGCACGACGTGCACCCGCGAGCCGCTGCCGGCCGGTCGCCTGCCGCTCGTGATGCCGTCTCCGGGGGTCGCGCTCGATCCCGTCGTCGCCGAGCACCGCGATCTGACGGCGAACCACGGCCAGGCCCAGGCGGTGCTCACCGGCACCGGCACCGGCGCCGGAGTCGAGGTCGTCGTGCAGTGGACGGCGCAGACCCTGCCGCGGCTGTGCACGTGGGCCTGGCCTGCCGCCGGGGCGTGGGTGCTCGGCGTCGAACCGACGAACGCGCCGCTGTTCGGCGCCGAACGGGACCAGCCGTGGGCCGGTGCGCCCGTGCTGGAACCCGGGCAGCAGTGGCGCACCGGGGTGCTCATCGGCGTGCGCCCGCAGACGGAGGTCTGATGTCCATCGAGCAGCTCTCGGCCAACCAACCGGCGGACCGGTTCTACGCGGGCGGGTCGCAGATCGCCCGGTTCCGCGGGCTCAGCGGGGACGGACATGGCTCCGCGACCGGGGACCACGTCCCGGAGGACTGGGTCGGATCGGTCACCGCCCTGTTCGGCGAGGACGAGCTGGGCCTGACCCGGCTGGCCGACGGGCGCACGCTGCGCGACCACGTGCTGGCCGATCCGGTCGGGTGGTTGGGACCTGAGCATGTCGCCCGGTACGGCGACGACGCAGGCCTGCTGGTCAAGCTCCTGGACGCCGGGCAGCGGCTGCCGGTGCACGCCCACCCGGACCGGACGTTCGCGGCCGAGCACCTGGGCCTGGTGCACGGCAAGACCGAGGCCTGGGTGGCGCTGGAGGCCGCCGACGTGCACCTGGCGTTCACACGTGACGTGGCCGCCGAGGAGCTCGCCCGGTGGGTCTCCGACCAGGACACCGCCGCCATGCTCGGCGCCATGCACACGCTGCACCTGGAACGGGGTGATGCGGTGCTGGTCCCGGCCGGGCTGCCGCATGCCATCGGCGCGGGGGCATTCGTCGTCGAGCTGCAGGAACCGACCGATCTGTCGATCCTGGCCGAGTGGGCCGGGTTCGCCATCGACGGCGCCCGGCTGGGGCATCTGGGGCTGGGCTTCGACGTGGCGTTGGGTGCCGTCGACCGGCGCGCCTGGGACCCGGCCGAGGTGGCCCGGCTGCGCGGTGCGCGCGACGGCGACGTCGGCGACCTGCTGCCCGCTGCCGCGGACTTCTTCCGGGTGGAGCGCTGGCGCGGGCCCGGGGCATGGGATGCCGGGTACGCGGTGGTCGTGGTCACGGCCGGGGATGGTGTGCTGTCGGGGGCTTCGGGGGTGCTGCCGGTCGAGGCCGGGCAGACCTGGCTCGTGCCGTACGCTGCCGGACCGCTACGGCTGCACGGTCAGGTCGAGGTGCTGCGCTGCCGGCCCCCGGTCTGAGCCGGGGGCCAGGAGACGTCTGCCGGTCACCGTGACCGCGATGGACACGAGCACCGTGGCGATGGCCGTCACACCGAGCCCGCGGGACGCGGTGAGCCGGTCGGCAGCCCAGGTGCCCAGGGCCGCGCCGGTGAAGACCATCCCGACGAACAGGCCGGTGCCCAGGCCCCGGGCGGCCGGGACGAGCTGGGTGGCCAGGGCCTGGAGCCGGCCGTGGAACAGGGTGAACGCCGCACCGAGGGCGGCGCTGGCGACCGCGCCTGCGAGCAGCGGGGCGGTCGGCACCCAGGCGACCAGCGCGTTGCCGCCGATCAGCAGCAGCCCGCCGACCAGCACAGCGGACCCCGGTCGCCTGCGCTCCAGCACCGGGACGATGCGGGCTCCGGCGACCGCGGCGACCCCGTAGGCCGCCGTCGTCGCACCCGCGACCAGGGTGGACCCACCGGCGCTGCGCAGCAGCGGGGCGAGCAGCGGGAAGGTGCCGAGCATGACGGCGCCCTCGACGAAGGCGAACCCGTAGAGGCGCGCCCCCTGCGGACCGGCCTGCCGCAGGGCGGTCCAGCGCGGCGGCCCCGCTGCAGGCCGCCCCGCAGCGGGCAACCCGGCGGGTCCGGCCAGGCCGAGGAGGGCCAGCACGGCGAAGAGCCCGATCGTGACCCGCCAACCGAGGAGCTCGGCCCCGATCCCGGCGCCGAGTGTCGCGACGGAGGCCGCCAGGGACGCGGTGGCGGTCGTGCGGGACACCACGACGTGGCGCTCCTGCGCCGGCCACAGGTCGCCGATGAGCGCCAGGGTGGTGGGCAGCAGCGCACCGGAGGCGAGGCCGGCGACACCCCGGGTGAGGATCGCCCACGGGGGTGCGGGGACGAGCGCCGTCAGCCCGTTCGCGACGGCCAGCAGCAGCAGCCCCGCACCGAGCACCTGCCGGCGGCCGTACCGGTCGGAGGCCGTACCCCAGAACGGTTGGGAGACACCGTAGGCGATGAGGTAGGCAGTGACGGAGCCCGCGGCGGCGGCGGGATCGCCCAGCGCGGTCGCCAGCGGCAGGTAGCCGAACCTGTCGGCGTAGCTCAGGGCCGGGGCGAGCGCCAGAGCAGCGGTGAGTGATCGCGCTGGTCGGCGGACCTCGGTGGTGGTGCCCGTGCTCATGGTGTCCTCTCCTCGGGTCGCGATCCGACGGTAGGCAGCCACTGGACATGTCGTCCAAGACCGGATGCGACCAGCAGCCATAACCTGGTGGCATGGAGCTGCGTGAGCTGGAGGTCGTGGTCGCGATCGCCGACGAAGGGTCGTTCACCGCTGCGGCGCACCGCCTGCTCATCGCCCAGCCCGCGGTGTCCCACCAGGTGCTGCGCCTCGAACGCCGGCTCGGCTACCGGCTGTTCGACAGATCGGCCCGGGGGGCCGTGCCGACGGCGGCCTGCGTCCGGCTGCTCCCGGCGGCCCGCGCAGCGCTGGCGGCGGTCGCGGCCGTGAGCGACGTGGCCGCCGATGGCGCCGCCGCGTCGACCGTGCTCAGGGTCGGGGCCGCGTTCGGCATGTCGCGGGGCTCGGTGGCGGCGGCCGTCCGTCACGCGTTGGCCGCGGGACTGCGCGTCGAGCTCACCCGCGCCGGCTCCCGCCAGCTCGCCGACCAGGTGCTGGCAGATGATCTTGACCTCGCCCTCATGACGGTCTCGGCGCAGCACCCAAGGCCGGGGCTTCGGGTGCGCTGGTTGACCGCCGTCCCGGTGGTGGCGCTCGTCGCGGACGACGACCCGACACCGCCGACGACGCCGCTCGTCGACCTTCTCGAGCGGCCTCTGCTGCTGCTCGGTCCGTCGGCTGGGATGCGGGAGACGCTGGCACGGGTGGCGCGCCTCCAGGACCGGACGGTCGCCGTCGTCGCCGAGCTGGACGACCCGGAGCTGCTCTGCGAGCTGGCCGCCGAGGCCCGCGGCGTCGTGCTGCTACCGCTCGACCTCGTCCCCACCACGACCGCGCTGCGGGTCGTCGAGCTCACGGACTCCCCGCTGCGCCACCAGCCCGCGCTCGTGTGGTCGACCCGACCCCAGGCCGAGCGGGCGATCGTCGCCTACCGCGACACCGTCCTCCTCGCCGAGCCCGGGACCGCGCGAACCGACCTAGCGCTGTCGGGTCAGGTCCCGCCCGAGCAGGCGCCCCCTGCTAGGCGCGCGTCCCGCGAGCTCCCGGGTTGAGCCGTGCCCGGGACCGGGGCGGACGGTCGGGGCCCGCCGGTGCGGCGTTCGGGGCACCGTGCCCTCGACCCAGCTGGGCCCGGGTGCGTACGTCCCACAGCTCGACGGTCTGGACCAGCCAGAACGCGGTGAACTCCAGGATCAGCAGAGCCTCGACCCAGATGACCACGTGGTCGCCCGCGTGCCTGGTGAAGGCGACCACCGCGGCGGCCAGCAGGGTGAGCGACATCGCCGCGGCGACGGCATCGTAGAGCCGGGCGAACGTCGGGCCGCTGGTCGAGTGCCGGGCGCCGAACCCGTTGAGCAGCACGACGACGATGATCCCGAGGAACATCGTCACGGCCGACACGACGTGCCCGTGCCGCAGGAAGCTCGCCGGTGAGGCGACGAACCAGGCGACGAACCCCGCGATGACGACCCAGCCCACCGGGCGCACCCACGGCGGCCCGCTGCGCCCGGCCCGCCGGTCGATCACCACCTGGACCGTCTCGGCCAGGACGCCCGCGACCAGCACGGCGAGCATGTTGTTGCGGACCAGGGCCGCCGGGTCGAACACGTCGGGCAGCCCGGGCCCGCCGCACAGCGGCTCACGCGGGGTGGGCACCATGGCCACCCCGAAGGCGAAGAACCCGGCGTAGTTGAGCACCACGTCCTCGACGTACGTGTTGCCCTTGTTCACCACGAGCGCCACCCCGACCGCGCACAGCGCCGCGACGAGCACCGAGTGCGCGGCGGTCCAGTAGTACGCGCTGATCGAGGTCTGCCAGCAGCCCGCGGTGATCCGCTGGGTGAGCACCGAGGTCGTGAGCATGACGGCGACGACGAGCGTGGCCAGCCGCAGCATGCGGTAGGTCGCTCGACCGGAGGTGTCCTGGGTCACAGACCAAGGATGGGCGGCGAGGGTGGCGGCGCCC
>JAKLPK010000189.1 GCA_022013895.1 Cellulomonas sp.
CTTCACCAAGATCGCCGACATCGGCTCCGACCTCATGAAGATCGTCTTCAAGATCAAGGAGGACGACCCGCGCAACCCCGGTGTCATCGCCGACTGCACGGGCGACAACGCGGGCGACTCGGTCGGCCCGTCCGCCGACGGCTTCGAGACCTACGGCGTCACCGGGGTCGCGCTCATCACCTTCCTGCTGCTCGCCGTCCCGGACCCGCTGCTGCAGGCCACCCTGCTGGTCTGGATCTTCGTCGTGCGTGCCGTGATGCTCGTCGCCTCGGCCGCGTCGTACCTGCTCAACGACGCGCTGGTGCGCCGTCGCTACGCCGTGGCGACCCGGATGAACTTCGAGACGCCGCTCACCCAGCTCGTGTGGCTGACCTCGGCGACCTCCATCGTGCTCACCTACGCGACCAGCGCCTGGGTGCTCGGGCACCTGACCGGCGACGGTGCCGGGCTGTGGTGGAAGCTCGCGACCATCGTGTCCTGCGGCACCCTGGCCGGGGCGCTCATCCCCGAGCTGGTCAAGGTGTTCACGTCGACCTCCAGCAAGCACGTGCGCGAGGTGGTCAAGTCCAGCCGCGCGGGCGGTCCGTCGCTCAACATCCTGTCCGGGCTGGTCGCCGGCAACTTCTCGGCCTACTGGCTGGGGATGACGATCGTCGCGCTCATGTCCGGCGCATTCCTCATCAGCGAGCAGGGCATGGACGCGGTCATGACGGCGCCCGCCGTGTTCGCCTTCGGGCTGGTGGCCTTCGGGTTCCTCGGGATGGGCCCGGTCACCATCGCGGTCGACTCCTACGGCCCGGTCACCGACAACGCGCAGAGCGTCTACGAGCTGTCGCTCATCGAGGACGAACCCGAGATCGACACCCAGCTGCGCGAGGAGTTCGGCATCGACCCGGCCTGGACCGCGGCCAAGCTCATGCTCGAGGAGAACGACGGGGCCGGGAACACCTTCAAGGCCACCGCCAAACCGGTGCTCATCGGCACCGCCGTCGTGGGCGCCACCACGATGATCTTCTCGATCATCATGGCGCTCACCGACGGGCTCACCGTCGACGTCGACAAGCTGTCGCTGCTGCACCCGCCGTTCCTGCTCGGGCTGATCACCGGCGGCGCGATGATCTACTGGTTCACCGGTGCCTCGATCCAGGCCGTCACCACGGGCGCCTACCGCGCGGTCGAGTACATCAAGGACCACATCCACCTGGACGACGGTGCGGTCCGCGCCAGCGAGGCGGACTCCCGCAAGGTCGTCGACATCTGCACCCAGTACGCCCAGCAGGGCATGCTCACCATGTTCCTGGCGGTGTTCTTCGCGACGCTCTCGTTCGCGTTCGTCGAGCCGTACTTCTTCATCGGCTACCTCATCTCGATCGCGATCTTCGGGCTCTACCAGGCGATCTTCATGGCCAACGCCGGCGGCGCCTGGGACAACGCGAAGAAGGTCGTCGAGGTCGACCTGCACGCCAAGGGCACGGCGCTGCACGATGCGACCATCGTCGGCGACACCGTGGGCGACCCGTACAAGGACACCTCGTCGGTGGCGCTCAACCCGGTCATCAAGTTCACGACGCTGTTCGGGCTGCTGGCCGTCGAGCTGGCGGTCTCGCTCACCGACGACGGGTACGGCACGCTGGTCCAGCTGCTCGCGGCGGCGTTCTTCGCCGTGTCGGTGTTCTTCGTGCACCGCTCGTTCTACGGGATGCGGATCCGCTCGTCCGTCGGCGACGACGGGATGCCGGTCGAACCCGACGAACCGTCACCCACCGGCGACGAGGGCATCCGGCTGCCGCAGCCGCGCGCCGCCGGAACAGCCGAGGTGACCGGCGCCGGTGCCCGGCTCGACACCGATCCCGACGCCCTCGCACAGGCGGGTGACCTGCGATGAGACGGCTCGCGGTCAAGTGGGACGACGCGCTCGTCGACGCCGACGGTCACGTCTCCGGTCACGACGCCGGTGCGACGCTCGTCCGCCGGTTGCTGCGTCTGTCGGAGGCCCCGCTGCTCATCGGGCCCGGGCCTCGCCGATGCGCCGGGTTCGACCTGGTGCCGCTGGAGTTCGTCGACGGCGACTCGACCGTCGTCGTCAACCTCGATGTGCTCGACTCGGCCGAGGTCTGGCGGACGCTGCGCCAACGGTGCGAGAACCCGGCCGTGATGAACTTCCAGTGGGGCCCCACCACCAGCTACGTCGACCGGGTCCCCCAGCTCGCCGAGGCGTTGTCCTTCGCGCTGTTCCCCACGTTCGCCAACTCCGAGCGCACCGCGCAGGAGGTGCGCGAGGTGGTGGCCCGCTGGACGGTCCCACCGGTCGCCGAGAAGGCCAAGGTCGCCTGGGTCAACCTCGGCTTCCGCGTGGAGCACGTGCAGCCGCGGCACCCCACCGCCGAACCGCTCGTCCTGTACCCGGCGATCTACCTGTCCGAGCGCAAGCAGCCGCGGCTGTTCCTCGACGTCGTCGAACGGGTGCACGCGCGGCTGCCGATCCGGGTCGTCATGCGGCTGCACGAGTCGCACCTGGTGAGCGAGCTGGCGATGCGGATCTCGCAGAAGGACTGGGTGTGGGTCGGCCCGCTCACGGCCACCCGGGTCTCGTACTGGGAAGGGCTGGCCGGGACGACGGCATTCCTGGCGACCGCGACCGAGGAGTCGTACGGGCTGGAGTACGTCGAGGCGCTGGCCGCGGGCGTCATCGGCATCTTCCCCGACGCACCCTGGGCCCACGCCCTGGTGCCCGCCGGCTACCCGTACTTCTGGCGCACACCGGCCGAGGCGGAGGCGATGCTGCTGCGCGCCGTCACCGACCCTGACGCCTGCCGTGCCGAGCTGGACGCCGTCGTGGCGGGGAGCTTCACGGCCTGGATCGCCGCCAAGCACGACGACCACTCGTTCGAGCACACCCTCCTCACCCAGCTCCACGACTGGTTCGACTGATCTCCGGCTCCTGCGTCGTCCCGGACAGATCCCGACCCGACCTCAGCGGATCGGGGTCCGGTCCGGGTCGGCTCGGGGCCCGGCCCTGATGTGCGCCCCATCTGTCCGCGGCAGGCTGGGGCCATGAGCTACCAGGAACCGTTGGGTCGTGCCGGATACATCCGCCCGTTCCAGGGCCGCATCCTCGCGGGGGTGTGCGCCGGGGTCGCGCGGCGGTGGGGGATGGCGCCGTGGACCGCGCGCGTGCTGTTCCTGCTGCTCGCGCTGCTGCCGGGCCCCATCCTCGTGGTGTACGTGCTGCTGTGGATCTTCATGCCGGCCGAGTCGGAGGTCTGGCGCCCGGAGCCCCCCCGCCCCTGACCCCCACCCTCCATCCCCGCTCCCGCCTCACCCTCCATCCCTGCTCCTGCTCCCGCTCCCGCTCCCGCGCTCGCCGACTCGGCTGTCCGGCTGCGATTCGGCTGACTTCTGAGACGAATCTGCGGAGTGCAGCCGAGCCGGCGGCTCTTGGCCGGGGGGCGCCGCTGAGTTGGTGGGCCGGCCGAGCGAGGGGAGCCGAGCGGGCGGATCTGGGCTGCGCGCCCCGGCGTGGGATCGGCGCTGCTCCGAGGCACGATCGCCGTCCGGGGCCGTCCGGGGCCGTCCGGGCGGCGCGCAGGATCGGCCCGGCGGGGGGCGCGGGGCGCCTTCTGGGGGCACCCTGGAGCCATGGGTCACCTCCGGGACCTTCGAACGTGGCGGCGGGCCGCACGCCCGGCGCTCGAGGACGACCTCGTCCTGGAGCCTGACCGCGGCTGTGCCCGCGTGGCACGCCACTGGGTGATGACGACCCTCGGCGCGGCGGGGCTGGGTGGGGCCGGCAACCAGGTGGTCGAGCTGCTCACCGCCGAGCTGGTCGCCGACGCCATCGTCCGCAGGCCGACGCGGGTGTACGTGCACACCCGGTACGACGGGGTGACCGCTCGGGTCGAGGTGCGGGACGACTCGCCTGCGCCGGCACCTCCCGAGGCCCCGCGCTCCTGGGCGATCGTCGACGCGATGGCGTCCTGCTGGGGCTGTCTCGACGCCCCCGGTCGGACCGGTCGGACCGTCTGGTTCGAGGTCCCCGCCGACGACTGAGGTGCGCACCTGCCGTGTCGGTCAGTACGTTCGTCGTCTGGCGTGGTGGGATCGAACCTGCAGAAGGCACCCTGCCAGCGCCGGCGGGCGAGGTCGTGACCGTCCCGTCGGACCAGGTGACAAGGAAGGCGCGGACCATGACGGAGGCCAACCCCAGCAGTGGGACGGCGACGACGGCGGGAGTCAATCTCCCCAGGATCGTCGCCGAGGTGCATGAGGACGGAACGGGTTTCCTCGCGGTCGAGGGCATGCGCCAGGAGATCGTCGGCGACGACATGGATCAGGTGGGGCAGCAGATCACCAGCCGGATCGCGGCGCTCGCGGCCAAGGTCGGCACACCGTTGCCGGCCGAGGTCCGGGACCCGGACGGGCTGTGGGTCCTGCTCGTCCACCCCGACGGGCACGTCGGTGAGGCACCGGCCGCCGTCGCAGGTCAACCACCCCGGCCGACCCCGGCCGATGCCGGCGCGGGTCGCGGCACGTCGGCCACCTCGTCCGCGGCCCCGGCGGCCTCGTCGGCGGCCACCTCGTGGGCCACGGGGCTCGCAGCAGCGCCGCGTCCGGCGCCCGCGCACAGCGCACCCACCCCTGCCGTGCCGATCCCGACGGCCGGTCCGACGAGCGGTTTCTCCGCTGGTTCGACGACCAGATCGGCCTCGGGCCCGGCGACCGGTGCCTCACCCGAGGACAGCTCCGAGGCGCCCGCGGGTGCGGCCCTCGGCGAGCTGCTGGCGACCCGGCACCGCCCCCGTCGCCAGATCGCGACCCGTGGCTGGCGGGTCGGTCTGCGGCGGGCCACGTTCGGCGCCGTCAAACCTGGTCCGGGGCGTAAGGAGCGGGCCGACCGGGCTGCGGTCGAGTCGGTGCGCCGTCCGCTCGACGGTCCTCGCACGATCGTCGTCATCAACCCCAAGGGCGGTGCGCACAAGACGACTGCGACCCTGCTGCTCGCGGCCGGGTTCGGGCAGCAGCGCGGCGGCTACACCTTGGCGTGGGACAACAACGAGACGCACGGCACCCTGGGCTGGCGCTCGGGCACGACGGCCTCGGGCCGCTCGGCGCTCGACCTGCTGCACGCCCTGCCGGACCTCAGCACCCGCGGTCAGATCCGGGTGGGTGACCTGGACGCCTACGTCCGCACGCGCACCGAGGAACAGTTCGACGTGCTCGCCTCGGACGAGGACGTCGCCTCCGGGGCGTTCGTGGATGCGGCCTCGTTCGCGGCGCTGCACCAGGTGCTCACCCGGTTCTACCGGGTGCTCGTGGTCGACACCGGCAACAACATCCGGTCGTCGAACTGGCGGGCAGCGGTCGATGCCGCCGACCAGCTCGTCATCGTCTCGACCGTGCGGGAGGACACCGCTCAGGCGGCCGCGTGGGCGGTCGATGCGCTGCGGGCGGCCGGAAAGTCCGAGACCGTCCGTCGTGCGGTGACGATCCTGTCCGAGCCGTCCGCATCGGTCGACAAGGACCTGCGCAAGCGCCTGCGCCAGCACTTCGGGGTCCTCACCCGGTCCGTCGTCGAGGTGCCGTTCGACCCGGCGCTGGTGGCCGGCGGACCGATCGAGTACGGGCGGCTCAAACCGGCCACCCGGGATGCGTGGCTGCATGCGACGGGTGTGGTCGCCGAAGGGCTCTGACCCGCCGCGCAAGATCGAGCACCCCGGTGACACAGACCGGGTGCGAGATCCGACGGGAGGACGCCCGGTGCCCGACCTCGAGGCCGACGCGCCCGACGGCGCACCCTCCGGCCTGCCCGCGAGGACCCCGGGGCCTGACGTCGAACAGCGGGGTGAGCCGGCTGGTGAGGTCGGACCGCGGGGCGGGCCGGTGCCTGGCGTCGGGCTCGAGGGCGGCCCGGGGCCCGACGCCGAACGGCGGGGTGAGCGGGTGCACGACGATGCGTGGTTCACGGCCCTGGTGGTCGAGCACGGCCGGGCCGTGCACCGCTACCTCGCCCGTCGCGCGGGTGACGAGGCGGAGGACCTGGCCGCCGAGGTGATGGCCGTCGCGTGGCGACGGCGCGCCGATGTCCCCGACGAGGCCGCGCTGCCGTGGCTGTACCGGACAGCGGGCTTCGTCCTGGCCAACTACCGGCGCAAGGGCCGGCCGGTGCCGGTCGGTGAGCTGCCGGAGGAGGCCGATCTCGACGACCCGGCCCTGCGTGCCGTGCGGGACGACCAGGTGCGACGGGCGCTGGCGGGGCTCTCCGCGCGGGACCGGCAGATGCTGCTGCTCAATGCCTGGGAGGGCCTGGTCGGTGAGCAGCTCGCGGCGGTGCTCGGGATCAGCCGGGGCGGGGCGGATGCGGCGTTGAGCCGGGCTCGGGCCCGGCTGCGTGAGGCGTGGGACGTCTGAGGCGCAAGAACGCGGGCCCGGCCGACACAGACCGGGTGGACGAGGGTGAGGGCGGTATGGGCGAGCTGGAGCGGGACGAGGCGTACCGGCGCCTGCGCGCGGCCGACCCCGCGGCGCACGCCCAACCCGACCTCGACGGGCTGCTCGCGGCCGCCCGGCTGCGCGCCGGGCTCGAGTCGGCGGTCGGGTCGGCGGCGGATCAGGCGGGCCGGGCGCAGGTCGGGCTGGAGTCACCGGTCGGGTCGGCGGCGGATCAGGCGGGCCGGGGGACGCCCGGGTGGGAGCCGGCGGTCGCGTCGGCGCCCGAGGAGGCGCTCCGGGTACAGGCCGGGCATGAGCTGCGAGTCGCGCCCGCGGTCGACCTGGCGGCCCGTCGCCGTCGTCGGGCCAGGGTCTGGCAGATCGCGGCCGGGTTCGTGACCGTGGCCGTCGTCGGCGCGGGCGGGTACGGGCTGGGTGCCCGCAGCTCGTCATCCGCCACCTCGCAGGTCGGCGCTCCCGAGGCGGCGAGCATGGCCGATTCGGCGCTCAAGGACGCCGCCGGCACGCTCGACACCGACACCGACACCGACACGGGCGACACCGGGGCGCCTCAGACGTCGGGCCCGCGCCTCTTCGTCGCCGACGGCGTGAGCCAGGACGCAGGGACGGGGAACGCCTACTCGCTCGGCGGTTCGACGGCGTCCGCTACCTCGGCCGACGCGTTCGCGCAGGCGTGGCAGGTGAGTGGGGACGTCGTCGAGCAGACCCCCGGCACGTGGACGGTCTCGGGGACGTCGGGGGACTGGTTGACCGTCACCGCCGACGGCGATGTCACCCGGATCGACTTCTCGACGCCGTCGCCGGACGGCTGCGCCGGCGCGGATTGCGGGACCCGTGACGGCGCCCGCAGCGGTGCGCTCGCGGCGCTCGCGGCCGCGGGGGTCGACACCGGGGCGCTCGCTGTCGAGGTCACCGGTGATGCGGGTGCCTTCACGGTGACCGCGTTGCAGCGGGCCGACGGGGCGGCCACCACGCTGGGCTGGACCGTGCAGGTGGCGACAGGTGGGATCACGTCGATCAGCGGCACGGTCGCCGAGATCGTCCCCCTGGGAAGCTATGCGCTCCTCAGCCCCGCGCAGGCGGTGCTGCGGCTGAACGACGCGCGGTTCACCGGGTGGGCGGCGACGATGGCGTCGGACCCTGATGCGGCGTCGTCGACCGGAGAAGGCACCGGCACCGAGGACGGCGCGACTTCCGCCGTGGAGGCGACCCCGGGGGCGCCCGTGCCGTGGCCCGTGACGACCGTCCGGATCGTGCAGGCGCGGCTCGGGCTCGCGCTGACCTCGGGGGCGCACCAGGTGCTCGTCCCCGCCTATGAGCTGACCGACGACAGCGGTGCGACGTACGTCGTGCCTGCCCTCACCGACGATGCACTGGAGGTGGTGGACCGATGACCGGGACCCCGCAGCACGAGACGCCGCAGGACGAGAGCCCGCAGGAGGAGACCCTGCCCGGCGGGACGCCGTCCGTGGCTCATGACGCCACCGTGGCCGATGTCGCGGTGCCGACACCAGCCCAGCCCACGTCGGCCCAGCCCACGTCGGCCCAGCCCACCCCGGCCCAGCCCACCCCGGCGCCGGCCAGTCGGCGCACCCGTGCCCAGCTGGCGCTGCTGGTCGCCGGTGCCCTCGTCGTCGGGGCCGGGCTCGGCGTGGTCGGTGGCGCGACCGCGCGGACGTCCGCTGCGGACGAGCCGGCCGTGACGGGGGACGGTGCGGAGGACCTTTCGCTGGTCGTGCCCGGCACCTCGTCCGCCGATGCGAAGCTGAGCACGTTGTGGGGCTTCGGTTCGGAGCGCCGCACCTTCACCGGTGAGGGGCTGTCGCAGGAGGCCGGCCTCGCCCACGTCTGGGCGTTCGACGCCGCGTCCGCGATCGACCTGGCCGCGGTCACCAAGGCCGCCCAGGCTCTCGGGGTGGAAGGTGAACCGACGGCCCAGTGGGGTTCCTGGGTGGTCGGGTCGTCCGACGGCGCCGGCCCGTCGCTGTCGGTCGGTGGTGACGGCCAGGCGAACCTGTCCTACTCCGACCCGTCGACCTGGTGCACCTCGGGCGGCGACGCCACCGTGATGCCGGTCGAGCCGGCCACCGGCACAGTCGAGGGGTCCTCATCGGGCTCGGGCGACGGCACCTCGGCCGACGGCACCGACGGCACGGACGGCACGGACGCCACCGACGGTGGTGACGGCACTGACGGCACTGACGGCTCGGTGGGCGAGTCGCCCTGCCCGGCCACGGGGCTCAGCTCGGACGATGCGATCGCCCGGGCACACGACCTGCTCACCGCCGTCGGGGTGCAGCTCGGTGACGCCGAGCTGACCGCCACCGGCAGCGACGGCTCGATGTGGGTCCAGGCCGATCAGGTGGTGGAGGGTCGTACGACGGGGGTGAGCTGGAGCGTCTCCTACGTCGGCGAGACCGTGCAGTCGGTGTGGGGCCCGCTCGCACCGCTCGTCGACCTGGGTGAGTACGCGCTGGTCAGCCCCGCCGATGCGGTGGCCCGGCTCGCCGACCCGAGGTTCACCAGCTCGGGTCTCATGATGCCGTTGGCCGCGAAGGCCGACGGTGTCACGGCGGACGGTGTGACGGCCGACGGCTCGACGAGTGACGTCGAGTCGTCGGACCAGGACGCTGCGTCGCCCGACTCGACCTCGCCCGACTCGACCTCGTCGGACTCGACCTCGTCGGACCCGGTGAGTCCCGAGGAGACCACCGAGCCGACCGCCGCACCGGTGCCGACCGCAGGCGCCCCGCTCGACTGGGGTGTGCAGCAGGTGGTGCTCGTCTCGTCGGAGCTGACCCTGTCGACCGCGACGTTGGGCGACGGCTCGATGGTGCTGCTCCCCACCTACGTCCTCACCGACGCCGACGGCGGCACCTGGCAGGTGGCGGCGGTCTCCGACGCGGGGCTGGGACTGGGCTGAGGTCAGGGGGGACCGGGGTTCCGGCGTGGCTCGCGTCGCGGGACCCGGCGCCGCCGGGTCGCCGACGTGGCGTGCCTCCTGCGGGGCGGCCAGACTCGGCGCATGGTGACCTTGCCCGGCGGGCGCGATGACTGAGCGACCCGAGAAGCTCCTCCTGCTCGACACCGCGTCGCTGTACTTCCGCGCCTTCGGCGGCGGGATCACCGCGTGAGCGTGGTCGTGCATTGGTGCGAATCGTCGCCCTACGGACCCTCACTGGAATTCCTGTGCCACGCGGCGAACATGGGTGTCGTGAGGGCTTTCGCGAAGCAAGCGGAGGCCATGAAGGAACCGACGAAGGGTGACCGCGTCAACAGTCGTCACCCACTGGCGGCAGTCGCCGAACGTCATCCGAGCGAGTTGCTGTGGCGGCCCGTGCCGCCTGACGACGTCAATCCGTATCCGGATCCGGAGTCTCCCGAGTGGGAGATCGGCGCGAAGGGCGCGCGGGACTTCCGGGCCGCGGACGTGCTTCGCTACAACTCGACCTACGAGGCTGCCCAAGAGCGGCGCCGAGAGCGGAGGCGTCATGGGCGCCAAGAGTGAGAAGTCGCTCCTGCTCGACACCGCATCCCTCTACTTCCGCGCCTTCTACGGCGTCCCGGCGACCATCCGCTCACCGGATGGCCTCCCGGTGAACGCCGTCCGCGGGCTGCTGGAGATGATCGCCCGGCTGGTCATCGACCGTGCCCCGACGCATCTGGTGGCCTGCTGGGACGATGACTGGCGGCCCGCGTTCCGGGTGGAGGCCGTGCCGTCGTACAAGGCGCACCGCGTGGGGCCTGACGGGGTGGCCGAGCAGGTTCCACCCGATCTCTCGGCCCAGGTGCCGGTGATCGCGCAGGTGCTGGCCGCGGTGGGGATCGCCCGGCTGGGCGCCCCGGGGTTCGAGGCCGACGATGTGATCGGCACGCTTGCGACCAGGTCGGTCGCGGCCGGGCGCCCGGTCGACATCGTCACGGGTGACCGCGACCTGTTCCAGCTCGTCGACGACGACGCTCATGTGCGGGTGCTCTACACGGTCAAGGGCATCCGCGATCTGCTCGTGGTCGACCAGGCGGTGCTCGCCGAACGTTACGGCGTGGCCGACGGGCCCGGGTATGCCGATCTGGCGGTGCTGCGCGGCGACCCGAGCGACGGCCTGCCCGGGGTCCCCGGCGTCGGGGAGAAGACGGCTGCCGGTCTGGTGCGGACCTACGGGTCGCTGGCGGGGGTGCTCGCGGCGCTCGACGACCCCGGGCTGCGTCCGGCGGTGCGCGCCCGGCTGGACGCCGCGCGTGAGTACCTGGACGTTGCACCCGCCGTGGTCCGGGTGGTGCGGGATGCGCCCGTCGCGCACCTGGACCCCAGGTTGCCGACCGCGCCGGCGGAACCCGCGGTCCTGGCCGAGCTTGCCGCGAGGTGGGGGTTGGGGTCGGCCGTCGGACGCCTGACGGATGCGCTGGCGGCCCGGGCCACCGAGGGTTCAGCCGGGACGGTGTGAGGCCGGACGGTGTGGGCCGGACGGTGTGGGGCCGGCACGGTGTGGGGCCGGACGGTGTGGGCCGGACGGTGTGGGGCCGGCACGGTGTGGGGCCGGACGGTGTGGGGCCGGACGGTGTGGGCCGGGGCGGCCGACA
>JAKLPK010000190.1 GCA_022013895.1 Cellulomonas sp.
GACCACCGAACCGGCGGCCACCCAGGAGGTGCTGCCCGGGGAGTCGTTCAGCGTCCGGACGGTGGTGGCCGGTGTCGCGCCCGCACTGCTCGACACGGCCGTCGTCGATGTGACGATGAGCGCAGCCCCCGGACCGGCGACCGAGCTGCCCCTGGTGTCCAGCTCGGCCCGGACCGCTTTCCCGGCGATCCCGTGGACGGGTCTGGCCCTGCTCGCCCTGCTCGCAGGTGCCGCGTGGTGGGTGCTCCGCATCCGCCGGCGCCGCCGCGAGGAGGGCGAGGCGATGTGGGCCGAGCTCGTGGACCACGCCCGAGCCGGTGAGCTTCCCGCCCGGCCGGGTGCCGGCGGTGCACCTGCCGTCCAGGCGTTCGTCCTGGCCGCGGTCCTGCTGGCAGGTGCGCTGGGAGCGGTGCTGTCCTCCTCGGCCCCCGCCCAGGCGGCCGTGCTGCCGGGTGCCGAACCGACCCTGAGCCTCACCGTGCCGGCCGCGCCCACGACCACCCCGACCGTCACCGAGACGACTGCCACGGCGACCGCGACCGCCACGGCCGCTGCGACGACCACCACCACGACCACGACGACCACCACGGGCGGCACAGCGGGCTCCACGACGTCCGGGACCCGGCGCTCGACCGCATCGCCCTCGGCATCGGACCCGGCGGTCGAGTCCCAGGTGCTGGCCGACGAGAGCACACCGACCCCGACGCCGACGGTCCTGGCGGCCGACACCGTGTGGCACCAGACCTCGGGCTTCACCCCGATGCAGCGCGCGCTGGTGGCCGTCTCGGGCGCGCTCCTGCTCGGCGCCGCAGGCCTGGGGGTGCGCGCGTTGATCCTGGCGCGCACCGCGCGGGTCGCTGCGTGAACGAGCTGTCAGCAGACGACGACCAGCCCGGTCAGCCGGGCGCCGGGCACACGGCCCGGGCACTGGAGGAGCACCCCATGACCGATGAGCTCACCGTGATCGACCCGACCCTCACCCAGGTCCTCGAACCGGTCACGGAACGTCCCCGCGGCCGGCGGGCCGCCCGGGAGGGTCAGGTCGACCTGCTCTCGGCCCCGCCCGTCGACAGCACCCCGGTCTCCTTCGCACCTCGCGGTCTGGCGCAGATGCAGGCCGATGCGATCTCGGCCTGGTTCGGTTCGCACCACGTGCTCGACCGGGTGAGCCTGACCATGCCGGCCGGTCAGGTGACGTCGCTCATCGGCCCGTCGGGGTGCGGCAAGTCGACGTTCCTGCGGATCCTCAACCGGATGCACGAGCTCGTGCCGTCGGCCTCGCTCGCCGGTCGGGTGCTGCTGGACGGCGAGGACATCTACGAACCGGGTCGCCGGTTGACGGACGCCCGCCGCGCGATCGGCATGGTGTTCCAGAAACCGAACCCGTTCCCCGCCATGAGCATCAAGGAGAACGTGCTCGCCGGTCTCAAGCTCACGGGCGTCAAGTCGTCGAACGCCGAGAAGGAGCTGCTCGTCGAGGAGTCGCTCACCCGGGCCGGGCTGTGGCGCGAGGTCCGGGACCGGCTCGGCGCCGCCGGCGGTGGCCTGTCCGGCGGTCAGCAGCAGCGGCTGTGCATCGCCCGTGCCCTGGCGGTGCACCCGCGGGTGCTGCTCATGGACGAGCCGTGCTCCGCCCTGGACCCGACGAGCACCCGCGTCATCGAGGACACGATGACGGCGCTCAAGCACGAGCTGACGATCGTCATCGTCACGCACAACATGCAGCAGGCCGCGCGCGTCTCGCAGCAGTGCGCGTTCTTCCTCGCCGAGCAGGGCACGCCCGGGGTCATCGTCGAGCACGGCGACACGTCGGCCATGTTCACGAACCCCAAGGACGAGCGCACGGAGGCCTACGTCGAGGGCCGCTTCGGCTGACATCCGCCCCTCCTGAGAGGGCTCGCCGCCCGGGCGGCGCAGCTCTGCGCACCCTCGCAGAGCCGTCCGGGTGAGGGCGTCGGGGGCTTGCCGATGTTGGTTCAGGCCGTCGGGCAGGCGGTCGATGGGGTCGGTGACCGCACCGACCTGAGGTGGAACCATGCACGGACGCAGCTTCCTCACCGCCCTCCTCACCTGCCTCGCACTCATCGTCCCGGTACCGCTCGCGGCCTCGGCCGCAGTCCCTGGGCGTGGGGAACGGACCGCCCACATCGACGCCGGACCGGGCCCGTGGTCCGCCCGCTCGTGGTTGACCGGGTGGAGCCGCCACCGTGCCGCCGCCCCGACTGCCTCCCCGACGGTGGCCCCGGCCCCGACAGCAGTCGCCACTGTGGCCCCGACGGCCGCGCCGGTCTCGGCCCCCGCCGCGGGTCAGGGCACGGGCATCACGATCAGCGTCACCATCCCCGAGGTGTTCACCCTCGCGGTGCTCGAGCAGGTGCAGACTGCGGACCGCTGCGAGGTGCTGGTCGCGGTCACGGACACGCGGTCGTCGCACCCGGGCTTCGTGGTGAGCGTGTCCGGCGGAGGTCACGGCACGCTGGTCGCTGAACAGGTCCCCGGCAACGGGATGAGCGCCGACGACCTCCAGGTCGGCCGGACCTGGGCGGCTTACCCGACCGGGCTGGGCATCGGCTCGGTGCGGCTCCGCGGCACGTTCGACACCTGCCCGAGCTGGTCGCTGCTGTAGGCGATCGGCGCGGTGCGCGCACGGCGGGCGAACCGCGCCACGAGCGGGTACGCCCCGAGGCCCACGACGAGCGCCGTGAGGTGCCCGATGTCGGTG
Organism: Cellulomonas sp.; assembly: GCA_022013895.1. Classification (GTDB taxonomy): domain Bacteria; phylum Actinomycetota; class Actinomycetes; order Actinomycetales; family Cellulomonadaceae; genus Cellulomonas. The sequence continues at coordinate 2,723 of JAKLPK010000190.1, forward strand.
AACGTCGCAGGTCCGAAGGCCGGCAGCCAGAACGGCACCGAGTACACGGCCAGGACGGCCGCGGCGTACCAGACGCGCCCGGTGGGGGCGAAGCGGTAGGCGAGCACCCCGATGGCGCCGGCCAGCGTGTAGCTGACGCCGTAGTCGTCGGTGCCGGCCATCGAGGTGGGCAGGGCACCGCGGGCGATGGCGATCGCGACCACGCCCTGGCTGATCAGCGTGCCGATGACGTGGGCGCCCAGCACGACGGTCAGCCACCGCCAGGTCCCCAACCAGCGTTCGACGCGGGCGTGGAAGGCGGCGAACACCAGCAGGAACCACCAGGCCGCGTGCCCGTCCCAGATCGCCGATCCGATCATGACCTCGATCGGCCGGCTCGCGAGGTTGTCCAGGTTGGTGGACTGCGAGGTCAGCACCGCCGCGAGCTGGTCATCGCTCATCGTGCCGGCCAGCAAGGTCGTCACAGCGAGGGCGGTGAGCCACACGAGGGTGCCGGGCACGGACCTCGCGTACGCGCCGGCGCGCCGGGCGAACCCGGTGAGGGCCGGTCTCAGGTGGGTGGTGGACAGCACTCGACCAGGGTGCACAGCGGGGCTGTGCCGGGGCCAAGATTCTGCTGAGCAGACGATGGGCAGGCTGGCTCAGCGGGCCTCGTCGCCCGGGTGCACGAGCGTGCGTCGCACCAGGTCCCGGGTCACGAGCACCGCGACCACACCGACCACCCAGAGCGCCACCACGAGCCAGAGCGCGGCCCGGTAGTCGGCGAGCCCGGCGACCGCCCCGCCCGAGCGGTGGTCGAGCACGACGCCGACGGCCAGCATCACGACGACGGCGCCGATGAACCCACCCGCATTGGCGACCCCCGTCGCCGAGCCCATCCGCTCGGCCGGTGCGAAGGAGGCCGCGATGTCCAGCCCGACCAGGGACGTCGGCCCACCGAGCGAGATGAGCACCACGAACACGGCGAGCTGCCACAGCGGCCGCGGGGTGGTCGGGATCAGCACGATGAGCCAGCCGGCGAGGATCGCGACGGCCACGGCGAGCACCATGAGCGAACGCCGGGCGGGGTACCGGCCGGTCAGCTCCCCGATGAACGGCCCGCTCACGATGGCGACCACCACTGAGAGCGTGAACAGCCCGCCGGCCTGGGCTGAGGACAACCCTTCACCCTGCACCAGGAACGGGTACCCCCACATGAGCAGGAACACGTGCAGGCTGAAGGCGCTCACCAGATGGCTCCAGAACCCCAGCCAGGTGGCCGCCGAACGCAGCGTCGGACCCAGCCCCGCCATGAGGGGCGGCGGTGTCCAGACCACCAGCGGCCCCTCGGCGGGCCGGTCGCGCACCAGGACCACCGCGGCGACCGCGGCCAGGAGGCCGAGCGCCGAGAGACCGGCGAACGCAGGGGTCCAGCCGAGCTGGTGCAGCGCGAGCACGAACGGCACGGCGGACACCACCTGCCCGAGCTGGCCGATGATGCCGGTGACCTGGGTGAGCAGCGGGACCCGACGGGCCGGGAACCACGCCGGCACCAGCCGGATCGCGGAGACGAACGTCATCGCATCGCCCGCACCGATGAGCACCCGGGCGACCAGGGCCAGCGGAACGGTGTCGACCAGACCCATCGCGAGCTGCCCGACGGCCATCGTGGCGGCGCCGACGGTGAGCATCACACGTGAGCCGACCCGGTCGAGGGCGACCCCCACCGGTAGCTGCAGCAACGCGTAGACGACGACCTGCACGACGGCGAACAACGACAGCACGGTCGCGGCCACTGTGAACCGCTCGGCGGCCTCGAGCCCCGCGACCCCGAAGGACGTGCGCTGCGCGACCGCGGCGGCGTACACCGCAAGAGCCGCTCCCCAGACCACCCAGGCGCGTGAGCGAGGGGCCGTGGGACCGGCACCGTTCGCCGCTTCCGGCTCGACCACGCTGCGTCCTCCTGGCGGCCATCGTAGGGTCCCGCCCGAGGCGCGGGACGGGCGGTCCGTCCCTCGGGCGGGGTGGTCCGCCGTCAGGGGGCAGAGCGCGATCTCCGAGGTGGGCTTCGGGAGCGGCACCTGACTCATGACGGCAAGGCGCTCGCGTCCGGAGGCGTCGGAGGCGCCGGTGACGACTCCTTCCGGGCCTGAGCGCCAGAATGCGGCGCTGGCTCCGGCGGCGGCGCTCGGCAGGTCTCGGACGGCGGCCCGGCTGGCCGCGGAAGCCCGCCGGGCTGTCTCCGGGTGCTCCCGGCGGAGCCAGGGGCGCTCCTCCCCGCCGGTTCGGCCAACCCCCGCCGGTTCGGCCAACCCCCGCCGATTCGGCTTGGATCTTGGCCGAGCTGGCGACGGTTGGCCGAACCGGCCGGCGGCCGGGGCTTGGTGGCCTCGAGCTGCGTCGCGACCTGGCGTCGTGAGCTATCGGGTCGAGCGCACCACCGCCGGGGCGACGACGTGCTCGACGCTGAGCTGACCGTCGGCGTCGTGCGGGTCGCGGGCCGGCGTGAGGTCGACGACCGGTGGCTACGGCACGAACCGGTACCCGAGCCCGGGTTCGGTGACCAGGTGGCGCGGCCGGGCCGGTTCGACCTCGAGCTTGCGGCGCAGCTGGGCCATGTAGACCCGCAGGTAGTTGGTCTGCTCCTGGTAGCCCGGGCCCCACACCTCGCTGAGCAGGCGGGCACCGGGGACGAGCCGGTCGGGGTTGCGCACCAGCAGCTCGAGCAGGTGCCACTCGGTCGGGGTGAGCCGTACGGGTGCGTCGTCGCGGGTCACGGTGTGCGCCACCAGATCGATCGTCACGGGCCCGGCCTGGACGACGGGATCGGCCGGTTCGGGCACGGAGCGGCGCAGCGCGGCCCGGACCCGTGCGAGCAGCTCGTCCATCCCGAAGGGTTTGGTGAGGTAGTCGTCCGCCCCGGCGTCCAGGGCATCGACCTTCGCGCTCTGAGAGTCGCGGGCCGAGAGCACGATGATCGGCACGCTCGACCAGCCGCGCAGGCCCCGCACCACCTCGACCCCGTCCATATCGGGGAGCCCGAGGTCGAGGATCACCAGATCGGGGGCGTGCTGCGCGGCGCTCAGGGCGGCCCGGCCGGTGCCGACGGTCTGCGGGTCGTAGTGCCGGGCGCGCAGGTTGATCGCCAGTGCCCGGGCCAGCGCCGGGTCGTCGTCGACGACGAGCACGCGGGTCATGCGATGGCCCGCACCGGCGTCGCGCGCCGCAGCTCGACGGTCATCGTGAGTCCGCCGCCGGGCGTGGTCGACGGGGTGAGGGTGGCCCCCATCGCCTCGGCGAACCCGACGGCGATGGCCAGCCCCAGGCCCAGGCCGGTGGTCGTGGACCGGTCGTCGAGCCGCTGGAACGGCACGAACATGCGCTTCCACTGGTCGGGTGGCACACCGGGACCGTGGTCGGTCACTGCGAGTCGTACGGCGTCGGGCCCGGCCGTGGCGCTGACCTGCACCTGGTCGGCCGAGGCGTACCGCCGGGCGTTGTCGACGAGGTTGGCCACGACCCGTTCGAGCAGCCCCGGGTCGGCGAGCACGAGCGGCAGGTCGTCCCGCAGCTCCACGTCGACGTCGCTCCGGTGCAGCAGGGCGAGGGCGACCACCTCGTCGACCCCGACGACCTGGATGAGCACGGGCATCGACCCGGCCTGCAACCTGGACAGGTCGAGCAGGTTGGCGACCAGGGCGCTCAGGCGATCCGCACCGTCCTCGATGGAGGCCAGCAGCTCGGCCTGCTCGGCCGGTTCCCACTGCACATCGTCGGCGCGCAGGCTGGACACAGCGGCCTTGATGGCGGCCAACGGGGAGCGCAGGTCGTGGCCGACGGCGGCGAGCAGCCCGGTGCGGACCTTGTCGGCGGTGGCCAGCTCGGTGGCGCGGGCGGCCTGGGCGCTCAGCAGGGCTGCGCCGTGCGCACGTGCGGCGGCGCCGGCCAGGCTCGTCAGCAGCCGCCGGTCCGCGCCGAACGGTTCGGGGCCCCAGGCCAGCAGCTCGGTGTCGTCGTCGGCGTGCAGCACCAGGACGGGCGGGCCGTCGCCGGGGTCGCCGACCGTCTCGATGGGCCGGTCGGGGTGCCCGGTGGGGACCAGGGCGACGGCGTTCATCGCGAGCAGCTCGCGCACCTGGGTCAGGACGCCCGCGACGGTCTGCTCGGCGACGGGTTCGGCGGACATCCGCGCGATCAGCCGTGACTCGTAGGCCGAGCGGGCGGCCCGGGTCTGCTCCCGTGCGGCGACCTGCACCCAGACTGCGACGACGGCTGCGACCAGCAGGAACGCGGTCAGCTCGACCAGTGAGTCCCGGCTGGCGACGGTGAAGGTGTAGGCCGGTTCGGCGAAGAACCAGTTGGCCAGCCCGAACGAGACGACCGCGCCGAGCAGTGCGGGCTCGATGCCACCGACGGCCGCAGCGGCCACCACCACGAGCAGGTAGAGCAGCAGCACCGCGCCGAGCGCGAGCCCCCGGCCGACGAGCACGGCCGTGAGCGTCGGTGCGCCGAGCACGACGACTGCCAGCCCGGCGAGCCGTCGCCCCCGGCTCAGTCGCAGCCCGGCCCGTGGCAGCCCTCCCGCATCGGCCGCACCCATGAGGTCAGACTGTCACACGCTCCCGCGCCGCCGACCCGTGGCCCTCCGCGGAGTCCTCCGCCCCAGGCACTGCGGCGTCCCCGCCGATCCATGGCACCGAGGTCATCATGACGCCCGGTGTGTAGAGCAGCCGGGCCTTGAGCCGCAGGGCCGTCTGGTTGTGCAGCAGCTGCTGCCACCAGTGCTCGACCACGTACTCGGGCACGAACACCACGACGATGTCGCGCGGGCTGTCGCGGCGGATCCGGCTCACGTACTCCAGCGCCGGCCGGGTGGTGTCCCGGTACCGGGAGTCGAGCACGGTGAGCGGGACGGGGATGTCGCGGGCGTCCCAGTCGTGCAGCAGGTGGCCGCTCTCGGCCGGGTTGGAGCGGACGTTGAGCGCCACCAGGGTGGACGGCCGCGTCGCCCGGGCGAAGGCCAGCGCCCGCAGGGTGGGTGCGTTGAGCCGGGAGACCAGCACGACGCCGTGCACCCGGCTGGGCAGCGGCACGCCACCGGCACCGGGTGCGGTCTCGGCGTCCACCCGGTCGTAGTGGTGTCGGATCCCGAGCATCAGCAGGTAGGTGACCGGCATGGCGATGACGACGATCCAGGCGCCGTGGGTGAACTTGGTGGCCAGCACGATGACCAGCACGAGAGCGGTCACGGAGGCGCCGAGCCCGTTGACGAGGCGCTTGCGGTGCAGGGACGCGCGTTCGCGCCGGCCGGCGGTGCGGACCAGCTCGTCGTTCCAGTGCCGGACCATCCCTGCCTGGCTCAGGGTGAAGGAGACGAACACCCCGAGGATGTAGAGCTGGATGAGCCGGGTGGTCGAGGCGTCGAACAGCACGACGAGCAGCCCGGCGAGCGCCGCCAGGATGACGATGCCGTTGCTGAACACGAGGCGGTCGCCACGTCGGGCGAGCTGCCGGCCGAGGAAGCCGTCCTCCCCGAGGATCGAGGCCAGGATCGGGAACCCGTTGAACGCCGTGTTGGCGGCGAGCACCAGGATCGCCGCGGTGAACACCTGCACGATGTAGAACCCGATCGACGCCTGCCCGAACACGGCTGCCGAGATCTGCGCGATGACGGTGATCTGGTCGGGGTGGGTGGCAGGGTCACCCATCCGCACCCCGGTGATCATGGCCAGTGCCGTGATCCCGGCGAACATGGAGATGGTGAGGATCGCCATCGCCGACAGCGTCATGGCGGCGTTGCGCGACTTGGGCGGTCGGAAGCTGGGCACGCCGTTGCTCACGGCCTCCACGCCGGTCAGCGCGGTGCAGCCCGAGGCGAAGGCCCGCAGCCCGAGCGCCACCACGAGCAGCGGGGACAGGCTGGACGCGGCCGGCAGCACCAGTCCGGCCGACGACGCCACCGGGGGGTGACCGAGCGCGGTGCGCACCAGACCGACGCCGATCATCACGAACACGCTGACCACGAACCCATAGGTGGGGATCGCGAACGCGGTCCCGGACTCCTTGACCCCGCGCAGGTTGACCAGGGCGAGCACCGCGATGAGCCCGACGCACACGGCGACGGCGTGCGGTGCGAGCTCGGGGACCGCGGCCACGATGTTGGCCACGCCGGCCGCGACCGAGACCGCCACGGTGAGCACGTAGTCCACGAGCAGGGCGCTCGCCGCGACCAGTGCGGCGTTGCGGCCGAGGTTGGCCTTGCTCACCGCGTAGGCACCGCCGCCGCCGGGGTAGGCGTGGCAGGTCTGCCGGTAGGACACCACGACGACGACCAGCAACGTGACCACACCGAGCGCGATCCACGGCGTCAGCGTGAGCATCGCCAACCCGCCGGTGCCGAGCACCAGCAGGATCTCCTCGGTGGCGTACGCGTTGGAGGACAGCGGGTCGGAGCAGAACACGGGCAGCGCGAGCCGTTTGGGCAGCAACGTCTCGCCCATCTGCTCATTGGACAGCGGTGAGCCGAGCAGCAGACGCTTCGGGGCGGAGATCAGGGACGACATGCCGCGAGTGTTGGTCCGACGCGGACGGGGGAGCCCGGATCTTGACGCCGTCCTGACGCCCGTGCCGCGATCTTGACGGCGTCTTGACGGGACGACCGCTCCGTCAGACCACCGACCGGCCGGCTCTCAGGACGGGGCGGTGTCGCCACGTGAGGCGCGCAGCGGAACCTCCTTGACGAACAGCACGGCGATGAGCCCCGCGGCGACCATCGGGATGAGCGTGACGAACACGGGGGTCAGAGCGTCGTTGTACGCGCCGACGATGATGTCGCGGATCGCGTCGGGCAGTGCGCGGACGGCCGCGGGGGTCAGGGAGTTGAAGTCGCTGCCCTCGCCCCCGGCGCTGGTCATGCGTTCGGCGAGCAGCGAGGTGAGGTTCGAGGTGAACATGGCCCCGACGATCGCGCCGCCCAGCGATGCGCCGATCTCGCGGAAGAAGTTGTTCGAGGCGGTCGCCGTGCCCACGAGGCTGTCCGGGAACGAGTTCTGCACGACCAGCACCAGGATCTGCATACCCAGGCCCACCCCCAGGCCCAGGACGAACAGGTAGCTGAGCAGCACCCACACCGCTGTCGCGACCGTGAGGGTGGACAGCAGCCACAGACCGAGGGCCAGCACGATCATCGAGGCGATGGGCATCCACTTGTAGCGCCCCGTCTTCGAGGCGAGCTGGCCGGTAGCGATCGCGCCGACCATGAGCCCGGCGATCATCGGGGTCAGCATGAGCCCCGACACCGTGGCGTTGACGCCGACGACCATCTGCATGTACGTGGGCAGATAGGCCGTCGTGCCGAACATCGCGATGCCGATGAACAGACCGGCGATGGTGGCGAGGACGAAGTTGCGACTCCTGAACAGGCTCATCGGGATGATCGGTTCGGAGGCCTTGTTCTCGGCCAGGACGAACAAGGCCGAGAATGCGCCGGCGACCGCGATGAGCCAGAGGATCACCGAGGATCCCCAGTCGTACTGCGTACCGCCCCAGGAGGCGATGAGGATGATCGCGGTGACCGCGACGGCCATCGTGAGCACACCCCACACGTCGAACCGGATCTTGATGTCGTGCCGGGGGAGCTTGAGGAAGATCGCGGCGAGGGCGATCGCGGCGATACCCAGCGGGATGTTGATCCAGAACGCCCACCGCCACTGCGCCGACTCGGTGAACCAGCCACCGAGCAGCGGACCCACCACGGCGGACAGGCCGAACACGGCACCCATGAAGCCCATGTACCTCGAACGTTCCCGGACCGGGGCGACGTCGGCGATGATCGTCTGGGACAGGATCATGAGTCCGCCGCCGCCGAGCCCCTGGACCGCGCGGGCGATGATGAGCCACGTCATGTTCTGCGCGAGGCCGCCGACCACGGACCCGATCAGGAACACCGACAGGGCTCCGATGAACAGCCCCTTGCGGCCGATGAGATCGCCGAACTTGCCGTAGATCGGCATCATGATCGTCGAGGCCAGCAGGTAGGCGGTGGTCACCCACAGCATGTGGTTCACGCCGCCGAGCTCGCCGACGATCGTGGGGAGCGCGGTCGACAGGATGGTCTGGTCCAGCGATCCGAGCAGCATCGCGACGAGAAGTCCGGCGAAGATCGGCCGGATGTGGGTCTCCCCGTCGGCCGGGTCGGCCACGGTCACGGGTTCGGTGGTGTCTGATCGGGTCACCGTGCCATCGTCGGCGGTCGGGTGCGCCGGCGCGTCCTCCAGCCGCGGCATCTTGGCGTACCGCGGGCGCGGTACGCACCCGTCAGCTGCCCGGGGTCAACAACCCGCTCTCGTAGGCGACGATCACCAGCTGGGCCCGGTCGTGCGCCTGGAGCTTGGTCATCACGCGGTTCACGTGGGTCTTCGCGGTGTGCGGGGAGATGACCAGCTCCTCGGCGATGTCCTGGTTGGACCGTCCCTTGGCGACCAGGAGGAGGACCTGTTGCTCGCGGTCGGTGAGCTCGCCGAGCACCCCGGAGGTGTCGACCGCGCGGGGGTCGGGCACCTCGACGTACCGGGCGATGAGGCTGCGGGTCGCGGCGGGTGAGAGCAGTGCGTCACCGGCGTGGACCGCCCGGACGGCCCGGACGATCTCCTCGGGTTCGGCGCCCTTGCCGATGAACCCGCTCGCCCCGGCCCGCAGGGCGGCCAGGAGGTACTCGTCCTCCTCGAAGGTGGTGAGCATCAGCACTCGGGTGCCGGTCAGCTCCGGATCGGCGCAGATGCGGGCGGTGGCCTCGATCCCGTCCATCTCCGGCATCCGGATGTCCATCACGACCACATCGGGCCGCAGCTCACGAGCACGTGCGAGCGCGTCCGCACCATTGACGGCGTGAGCCTGGACGACGATGTCTCCCTCACCGGCGAGGATGTCGGTGACGGCCTGCCGGATGAGCGGCTGGTCGTCGGCGATGAGGACGCGGGTCATGACCGTCCTTCCTTCGGCAGCGGGATGGTCGCCACCATCTTCCAACCGCCCACCGTCGGGCCGGCGCTCACCGTTCCGCGCACCGAGGCGACGCGTTCACGGACACCGACCAGGCCCATCCCGGTCCCGGTGGCCCCCGGGTCGACTGCGGTGCGACCCGGTAGGGCGGCAGACTCGACGGGGTTGGTGACCACGATCCGCACCGACCGGCCGTCGGTCTCGATGAGCAGATGGGCCCGGTGCCGGGCGCCGTGCTTGTGCGCGTTGGTCAGTGCCTCCTGGATCACCCGGTAGGCGACCAGCCCGACGGTGCCGGTGATGGCCGCGTAGTCCCCGTCGACCCGTCGGCGCACCTCGAGCCCACCGGCGGCGAACTGGTCGAGCAGGGTGTCCAGGTGCTCCAGGCCGTACTGGGGGGCGGGGGTGGCGCTGTCGGGGGAGTCGGCCCGCAGCATGGCGAGCAGGTCGCCGATCTCGCCCAGCACGTTGCGCGACGCCTGGCGGATGGTGCCCAGTGCGGCGCGCGCACGTTCGGGGTTGCTGTCGAGGACCGATGTGGCGACACCGGCGTTGAGGCTGATGACGGAGATCTGGTGCGCGACGGCATCGTGCAGGTCCCGGGCGATGCGCAGCCGCTCCTCGGTCACCCGGCGCTGCGCCTCGGACTCCCGGGTCCGCTCGGCACGGTCCGCCCGCTCGGTCACCGCGATCAGGTACTCCCGACGGGAGCGGGTCGCATCGCCTGCCGCCGAGGCGAACGCCACGGTCACGACGAGCTGGAACACCAGCGGGTCGAGGCCGTGCATGACCGCCCCGAGGATCGCCACCCCCGCCAGCGCGACCATCGTCACGCTTCCGACGATGAGCGACCTGCGGCGGACCGTGTGGTTGGCATGGTAGAACACGGCGGCCGCGATCGCGATCCCCGCACCCGGCAGCACGGTCCCCTCCATCACGGCACCGGCGAACAGCAGGACGAGCACCACGAGCACACCCAGCGGCCACCGCCGTCGGGCCGGCAGGACGATCACGGGTGCCAGCGCGGCCACCCAGGAGACGGGGCTGGCGGGCAGCAGGCCAGCGGGCAGGAACGGCGCGAATGCCGGTCCTACGACGAGCACGGCGAGCAGCAGGTCCCGCGCCCACACCGGTGGCGCCGGATGCGGTTCCGACAGCGGTGGTTCGGTCCGTGCCATCGCCCCAGTGTGGCGTGCCGAGCGCCCGGCGCAGTCATCCATCCGCGGCATCCCCGCGTACCGCGTCGGCGGTACCGAAGTGTCCGCGCAGGGGGGACGCGCGCCGTGGGACCTGCCGGGAGGGTGGGGACGTACTCACCACCACGACGCTGTCATGGCACTCAGGAGCACTCATGAGCGACCCGATCATCCGGGCGGTCGATCTGCGCAAGTCGTACGGGCGCGGCCAGAGCCGGTTCGACGCCCTCAGAGGGGTGAGCTTCGACATCCTCGAAGGGGAGTCCGTCGCGATCCTCGGCAAGAGCGGTTCGGGCAAGTCCACCCTCATGCACCTGCTCGCCCTCCTGGACGCGCCCACCTCGGGTTCCATCGTCCTGGAAGGTGAGGATGCCGCCTCGTTGCGTGGTGCCCGGCTCAACAGCACCCGGAACAAGACCTTCGGGTTCGTGTTCCAGCAGTTCTTCCTCACCCCGGGCGCCTCGGGGCTCGACAACGTCACCCTCCCGCTCAAGATCGCCGGGGTCGGGGCGGCCGAGCGCAAGCGCCGCGGCCTCGCCGCCCTCGACCAGCTCGAGCTGGTCGACAAGGCGAGGAACAAGGCGGTGAACCTGTCCGGCGGGCAGAAGCAGCGGGTCGCCATCGCCCGGGCCCTGGTGAACGACCCACGGATCCTCTTCGCGGACGAACCGACCGGGAACCTGGACTCCAAGACCGGGGCGGTGGTCGAGGACATCCTGTTCGGGCTGAACCGCGAGCACGGCATCACCCTCATCGTCGTCACGCACGACGAGGACCTCGCCGCCCGCTGCGACCGGCAGCTGCGGATCCGCGACGGTCTGCTCGTCGACGACGCGTCGGAGGCGGCCGCATGAGGGCCACCGACCTGATCGTCTCGGCGATCTCCAACACGTTCCGGTCCAAGACGCGGACGCTGCTCACCGTGATGTCGATCTTCATCGGTGCGTTCACCCTCACCATCACCAGCGGTCTGGGCACCGGGATCAACGCCTACATCGACGACACCGTCTCTGGCATCGGCGCCTCGGACGTGATGACCGTGACCAAGACCGGTGACAGCACCACGGATCCGCGCGCCGACGCCGGCCCCACCGAGTACAACCCCGATGCCATCTCCGGGGGCATCCCGGGCACGACCGTCACCGCCCTCACCCCGGCCGACATCCAGACCCTCGAAGGCATCGACGGGGTCGTGAGCGTCGATGCGCAACGCACCATCACCCTCGACTACATCCAGGTGGGTGACGGCACCCGGTACGTGGCCGGCGTCGGCAGCCTGGTCGCGGGACAGACCACCCTGCTCGCCGCCGGCGCCGAACCGGACGACGCCGCCACCTCCCTGGAGGTCGCCCTGCCGCAGTCGTACGTGGAGCCGCTCGGGTTCGCCGGCGACTCCGAGGCGCTCGGGAAGACCGTCACCCTCGTCCTGACCGACGCCGTCCGCACGCAGCACACGATCGAGGCGACCGTCGTCGGTGTCACCGAGGAGGGCCTCGCCTCCGCGACCGGGTCCAGCCTGCTGACCAACAGCGCCGTCACGGACGCGCTGTTCGACGCGCAGTCCACCGGCATCCCTGCGGACGAGGCGGACCGCTACGCGTCGGCCAGCGTCTGGTTCGACCCCGGGGCGACGAGCGCGGACCTCGACGCCCTCAAGGAGCGCCTCGCCGACGCCGGCTACACCGGGACGACCACCGCCGACCAGCTGGGCACGATCACCACGGTCATCGACGGCATCGTGCTCGTGCTCAACGCGTTCGCGATCATCGCGCTCCTGGCAGCCGCCTTCGGGATCGTCAACACGCTGCTCATGTCCGTCCAGGAGCGGACCCGTGAGATCGGGCTCATGAAGGCGATGGGCATGGGGTCGCGGCGGGTGTTCAGCCTGTTCAGCCTCGAGGCGACGTTCATCGGGTTCCTCGGCTCGGCGATCGGTGCGCTCGTCGCCATCCTCATCGGCACCGCGATCAGCTCCGTCCTGGCGGACACGGTGCTGTCCGACCTCACCGGACTGACGCTCATCGCCTTCGACCCCGCCTCGATCGCGGCGATCATCGTGCTGGTCATGGCCATCGCGTTCCTCGCCGGCACCCTCCCCGCGGCTCGTGCGGCCAAGGCCGATCCGGTGGACTCCCTCCGGTACGAGTGAGGGCGGGCGCCGGTCAGTGGTCGGAACGGCGGCACGGTGCGCTCGGTGCAGCCCTACCGTGCTGCCATGAGCACCAGCGGCACCCAGGGGCGATCGGTCCCCGACCAGCCCGGTACCGACCAGGTCTGGGCGGACGCCCGGGCCCATCTGCTGCGGTACGGCGGCACCTTCTCCCCGCAGATCATCGCGTCGGCCGCCGGGTCCTGGGTCACGACGGAGTCCGGCCACCGGCTGCTCGACTTCACCTCGGGCCAGATGAGCGCCGTCCTGGGACATGCCCACCCCGATGTCGTGGCCACCGTGCGCCGGCAGGCCGCGACCCTGGACCACCTGTTCTCCGGGATGCTGTCGCGGCCGGTGGTCGAGCTCGCGACCCGGTTGGCCGACTCGCTGCCCGCACCGCTGGACAAGGTGCTGCTGCTGTCCACCGGCGCCGAGTCGAACGAGGCCGCGATCCGGCTCGCCAAGCTCGTCACCGGCAAGTTCGAGATCGTCTCGTTCGCCGGCTCCTGGCACGGGATGACGGGCGCCGCCGCAGCCGCCACCTACTCCTCGGGCCGCAAGGGGTACGGCCCGGCCGCCCCGGGCAACATCGCCATCCCGACCCCGAACACCTACCGGCCCGATGTGCTCGGCCCGGACGGTGAGCTGGACTGGCGCCGTCAGCTCGACAACGCCTTCGCCCTGGTGGACGCCCAGTCCGTCGGGTCCCTCGCGGCCTGCCTCGTCGAACCGGTGCTGTCCAGTGCGGGCATCGTCGTCCCGCCGCACGGCTACCTGGCGGCCCTGGCGGCCAAGTGCCGGGAGCGCGGCATGCTGCTCATCCTCGACGAGGCGCAGACCGGTATCGGGCGCACCGGGGACATGTACGCCTTCGAACGCGAGGGCGTCGTGCCGGACATCCTCACGCTGTCCAAGACCCTGGGCGCGGGCCTGCCGCTGTCCGCGGTCGTCACGACGACCGAGATCGAGGCCCGGGCGGCCGAACGTGGCTTCCTCTTCTACACCACGCACGTGTCCGATCCGCTGGTCGCGGCCGTCGGCTGCACCGTGCTCGACGTCGTCGGACGCGACGGGCTCGTGGCCCGGGCCGGTGAGCTGGGCGCTCGCCTGCACACCGGGCTGCGCGCGATCGGTGACCGGCACGAGGTGGTCGGCGACGTGCGCGGACGCGGTCTGCTGCAAGGGCTGGAGCTGGTGCTCGACCGGACGACCAAGGCCCCGGCCGATGCGCTCGGCGCCCAGATCACCGCCCGCTGCTTCGAGCTCGGGCTGCACATGAACGTGGTCCAGATGCCGGGCTGGGGCGGCACGTTCCGCATCGCACCGCCGCTGACGGCGAGCGACGCGGAGATCGACCTCGGTCTGGAGATGCTCGACCAGGCCATCGCCGAGGTGACCGCGGTCTGACGGCTTCGGGAGCTCCGGGGCGACCGGCGGGTGGGGCCTGGTCGGTGGCGTCCGGTCGGCCGGGCCCGTTCGGTGGGCCTGGTCGGTGGGACCCGGCGCCCCCGAACGGGCGAGCGCCTGACCAGTCAAGTTGACCCGCACCCGATCGTGCCGCAGAATTCTCTTCGACGGTGCGCATCGCCTGCCCCCTGCGCGGTGCGCACCGTCCTCACATCTTCTCGATGCCCGTGACCACGAGGTCGCGGGCATTCGTGTGTGAGGCTGTTCGCGCGGCACACTCCGCGACCGGTCGGGTGTCGCCACTTCCGGTGAAACCACCGGGCCCGCTCGGCCCCGCACGGCGTGCCCCGCGGACCAGGATCGGACCCCGGGTTAGCGTGGCCGACGTGACCGTCCCAGCACGTACACCCGGCACGGGTGAGCAGCCCGGGGTCGCCGCACCCGGTGTCGCCCTCGTTGCCGCGCCGTCGCGCGCCGAACTGGTCGACGGTGCCGTCGCGACCTGGCGCGCCGCCCTCGTGGCCGAGGCCGGAGGTTCGGCCCGCAGTGACATCGACCTGCTCGCCGAAGCGGCCCTCGACCTGTCCGCAGCCCACCCGTCCGGGATGGCCCAGCTGTTCGCGGGACGTCCGACCCGGCTGTCGAACCTGGTCCGCGAGGGTGCGGCACTCTCGCTCGCCCGCCGCCGGGCACGTGCGGTCGCCGCCCGGGCCTCGGTCAGCGCCCAGCGCTACGGCATCGCTCCGACCTCGCTCGCGATCGGCGTCGCCACCTGGACCGAACCGACCTGGCCCGAGGTGTCCCACGACGACGTCGGTGCGCTGGCCGCCGCCACCTCCCACGGGCAGCGCGGGTATGACGGCGGCAGCGATCTGGTCGCGGGGGCGCGGACCGTCCGGGTCCCGGTGCTGCTGCGCCCGGTGACCGTGGCCGCCCGGGGATCCGCCGAGAGCGACTACGAGCTGACCCTCGAACCGGAGGTCCAGGTCAACCCGGTGCTCGTCCGGGCGCTGCGCAGCCGCGGCGCGCTGCTCGACCCGGTGAGCCTGGCCGAGGGCACCTACGCGAGCGGCGCCTTCGACCCGCGCGCCGCCCTTGCGCGGCTGAGCTCGCTGGGTGAGGCGGTGCTCGCCGATTTCGAGCTGGTGGACCGCCGGGTGGTCGGCGCCTTCGTGCACCCCGGTCAGGGCCTCGTCGACGATCTGGACACCCTGGCCGCCTCACTGGCGGACCACGAGCTGGTGGCGGCCCTGGCCGGCGATGACCAGGCCCAGGCCGCGCTCGCGGTCGAGCTGCCGAGCCCGCTGCTCATCGACCGCGACCCGGCGCTCGAACGCGGCGTCGGCGACCTGGACGCCGCGCAGCGTTACGTGCTCGACGCGGTCGAGACCGGTGCCCACCTGTTCGTCGACGCGCCCGCCGGTTCGGACGTCACCGGCACCATCGCGGCCGTCGTGGCCCATGCGGCCGCGGCGGGTCTCACGGTGCTCTACGTGCCCGGCAGTCGCGGCGGATCGCTCGCGCTCGCCGAGCGGCTGACCGCGCTCGGTCTCGGCGACCTGCTGCTCGACGTCCCGCCCGAGGCCGGGTGGCGGCAGACCGTGGCCCGCCGGCTGCTGGGTGCGATGACGCTCGACGCGCCGGTGGTCGACCCCGACGACCGCCGCCGGCTGCACGGCCAGGTCGGCGAGCTGCGCGACCAGCTTGCGGCCTACGTCCAGGCGCTGCACACCCCGCGGGCACCCTGGGACGTCTCGGCGTACGACGCACTGCAGCAGCTCGCCCGGCTGACGGCGCAGCGCCCGACCCCGCGCACCACGGCCCGCCTCACGCCGGACGCGGCCCGGGTGCTCGACGCCGAGCGCCGGGCCGAGCTGGGCGCCGACCTGCGTCGGGCCGCCGAGCTCGGCGCCTTCACCGTGCGCCCGCAGGACACCCTCTGGTTCGGCGCCGACCTGCGGACGGACTCCGACGCCACGGTCGCGTTGCGCCGCGTGGAACGGCTGGTCACCAGCACGTTGCCGACCCTGGTCGCCCGTGCGCGTCAGGTCGCCGAGGAGACGGGCTTGACCCCGGCGGCCAGCCTGGGTGCGTGGGCCGAACAGCTCGAGATGCTCGGTCAGGTGCGGGCCTCGCTCGACGTGTTCACGCCGATCGTCTTCGAACGCAGCCCGGCCGATATGGTGGCGGCCACCGCGACCAAGGCCTGGCGTGCCGAGCACGGTGTCGACATGGGCTTCTGGTTGCGGCGTCGGTTGCGCAAGCAGGCCCACGACCTGGTGCGACCCGGGCGCCCGGTCGCAGATCTGCATGCGGCGCTGCGCGACGTCGAGGTCCGCCGCGACGTCTGGCGGGCGCACTGCCCGGCCGGTGGCTGGCCGCGGCTGCCCGACAGCTTCGACCTGGTCGAGGCCGACTACGCCGCGGTCCGCGGTGACGTCGAGGCGCTGGAGGCCGTGCTGCCGCAGGTCGGTGCGCGTCTGTCCGCCCTCCCGCTGGACGAGCTGACGACCCGGCTGCGCCGGCTGCTGGACGGCGCCTCCGCGCTCGACGGCCTGCCGGAGCGCACCGTGCTCCTGGCCCGCGCCCGTGCCTGCGGGCTCGAACCGCTGGTGGCCGATCTGCACCGGCGTCGGGTCGCACCCGACGTGGCACCGGCCGAGCTCGAGCTGGCCTGGTGGAGCACGGTCTTCGAGCAGATCCTCGCGGCGGACCCGGCGCTCGCCGGGTACGACGGTGCTGCGCTCGAGGCGCTGTCCGACCGGTTCGCAGCGGCCGACCGCGAACATGTGCAGTCGTTGCCGCCCGTCGTGCTCGGTGACGTGGTCGCCACCGTCCAGGGTCGGCTGCGGCAGTACCGCGACCAGGCTGAGGCGCTCTTCGTCGAGCTGGTCGAGGAGAACCTGCTCTCGGTGCGGGACGCCGCGCAGCGGTACCCCGATGTGGCCCGCCACCTGCGCCCGGTGCTCGCGGTCAGCCCGATGCTGGTGCCGCAGGTGGCCCCGCCGTTGCGTCAGGTCGATCTCGTGGTGCTCGACGCCGCGGGTCACCTGCCCACCCAGATGGCCGTCCCGGCGCTGGCCCGCGGACGTCAGGTCGTGGTCGTCGGCGATGCCCGGTGCGCCTCGTCGACCGCCGTGCGCGAGCTCGCCGAGATCCTGCCGACCATCGCCCTGCGGGCCGAAGGCGCCCGACGCGACCCGTATCTGACCGCCTTCCTCGCCGAGCACGGCTACGCAGGCGTGCTGCGCCCTGTGCCGCTCCCCGACGCCACCCCGCTCGTGCACCTGCACGAGGTCGACGGGACCGGGATGCCGGATGCGGCGGCAGGTCTGGTCGACTCGACCCGCGCGGAGGTCGACCAGGTGGTCGAGCTCGTGCTGGAGCACGCCCTGACACGTCCCGAGGAGTCGCTCGCGGTGGTCACCGTCACCGCGCGGCACGCCGATGCGGTGCGTGACGCGGTGCTGTCCGAGGTGCGCGGGGCCCCTGCGCTCGCGGCGTTCTTCGACTCCGGGCGCCCCGAACCGTTCGTCGTGGTGGACCTGCCGAACGTGGCCGGGCTGCGGCGCGACGCCGTGCTGCTCTCCTTGGGTCTGGGACGCACACCGCACCGCCGGGTGCTGCACTCCTTCGGCCCCCTGTCGACACCGGGCGGCGATGCGCTGCTGCTGGACGCCCTCGGTTCGGTCCGGCACCGGTTCGACCTGGTCTCGTGCTTCGGCGCCGACGACCTGGACCCCGAGCGGCTGCGTGGTCCCGGCCCTCGTCTGCTCGCGGACCTGCTCGACTTCGCACGTCGTCGTGGTGCCGGTGAGGTCGAGGTCGCGGCGGCCAATGTCGGCGACGACACCGGAGCCCCCACGCTGGATGCGGACCGCCTGCTGCTCGATGTGGCGGAACGGCTGTGGAAGCACGGCCTCAACGTCGAGCTCGACCACGGTCTGCCCGGCGGGGTGCGCATCCCGATGGTCGTCGGGCACCCGGCGATCCCCGGCCGGTTCGTGGTCGCCGTGCTGACTGACGACGACGCCTATGTGAACGAGCCGTCGGTCCGCGCCCGCGACAGGCTGGCGGCCGACCGGCTGGAGTCGCTCGGCTGGACCGTGGTCCGGGTGTGGTCGGTGGCCGCCTTCCTCGACCCCCAGGCCGAGGTCGACCGGGTGCGCCGGGCGGTGCACGCCCAGCTGCCGTCGCAGCTCGACATGCCGGTGACGCGACCGGTCCCGGTGCTCACGGAGAACCTGACCCCCGCGGCTGGGGTGGAGTCGCCCGTGCCCGCGGCGGACCTGCCGATGGCGGATCTGCCGGTGGCAGAGCTCCCCGTGGCGGACCAGCCGGTGGTGGCGCCGTCGGTGGTCGGTGACCCGGCAGCCGAGGAACCGGTGGCCGACGAGTGGGTGGCCGATCCGGCGCTCGACGATACGCGGACCGCTCCGACCCCGTCGGATGAGGTCAAGGCGCCTTCGGCTCCTGCGGACGAGGTCACGAGCCCGGCGCCCGCGGATGAGGTCAAGCGCCCGGCTCCTGCGGACGAGGCGGCCGCGCCGCACCCGCGTCAGCTCGCCCTCGCGCTGCCGTCGGTCCCGCGGCCCGATGTGCGTCAGGGCCTGCCGATCGGCGCGTACAGCGATGACCAGCTCGACGACCTCGTGGCCTGGATCCGGTCGGACGGCCAGGAGCGGACGCGCGACGGGCTCGCCGATGAGCTGCGTGCGGCGCTCGGCATCACGCGCCGCGGTCACCGGGTGGACACCGCGGTTCGTGCCGCGGTCGTCCGTGCGCTGAGTCCGGCCGAACCGCGCTGAACCCGCTCCTGCTGAGCTGAGCTCGACCGAACCGCTGCGGCCCGCCCCGAGCCGCGTCAGTCAGCTGCGGGGAGCTCACCAGTGGGGCGGGACGTCCTGTCGCAGCCGGTCGTCGTTCGAGTCGTCTCCGTGCCCGCCCCAGCCGAGGTCGCCGTCGTCCAGACTGCGCACCGGCAGCGCCGACTCCTCGTCGGCGTCACCCGACCCTGCCGCGGGTCTCGTCACCAGTGCGGGCGACGCGGGGGGACCGTCGGTGCGGTGCTCGTCCGCGCCGGGCCGGTCCGTGCCGGGCCGGACCGCACAGGCCCCGGGCGTCGGGGCTGGGTGCACCGAGCGCAGCACGGTCTCGTCCTGCCCGACGGTCCCGGAGGGCCGGACCGCACGCCGTGACCGTCCCGTGCGCGCGGGCCTGGCGGGTGGGTTCACGCCCCCGATCCTCGCACCGCGGGCGGCTACCGCTGTTCGCGGGCCAGCAGGTCGCGGATCTCGGTGAGCAGCAGGACGTCCTCGGCGGGCGCCTTGGGCGCCTCGGTGAGCCCCTTGGCGCGGCGGGCCCGCATGGCGTTGATCGGCAGCACGATGGCGAAGTACAGGGCCAGCGCGGTGATCAGGAAGTTGAGGATCGCCTGCAGCACGAGGCCGAGGGAGAAGTCCGCTCCGTTGATCGCGAACTGCAGCACCCCGGAGATGTCCGGCTGGCCGAACACCGCCGCGATCAGGGGGCTGATCAGCCCGGTGTTGAGGGCGGTGACGATCGAGGAGAACGCTGCCCCGATGATGACCCCGACTGCGAGGTCGATCGCGTTCCCCCGGGCGATGAACTCCTTGAACCCTTGCACCAGGCCCCCGGCCTTCTCAGCGCCGCGGTTGAAGGTCTCGGACATAGGTCTCCTCCCCGGACGGCCGCAGGGTCGCGGCCCGCGGCATCATGGCACGACGACCGCGGTGAGGCTCCCGGAGCCGACCGCACCGGACAGTGCGGCCACCTCAGCGGGGTCGACCGCGAGCACCACCGTGGCGCTCTGCTCAGCTGTGCACCCGACGTCATCGGTCGCCGCGCCGGAGCCGGTCTGCTGAGGCAGCACCAGGGCGCGTCGGGCCAGCACCGTGCCCGGGCCTCCGAGGTCGTCGGTCCCCAGCACGTCGAGCCGGTCACCGGGGGACAGCAGCGCCACGAGCGCCGGGTCGACGAGCCGGACCACTGCGACCACCGTCCCCTCGGGGCCGTGCAGGGTCCCGGCGAGCAGGGCGGACACCACGGGGGTTCCGGCGGGCAGCGCGAGGGCGACGGTGCGGCCCACCAGCTCGGCGGGTGCTCGACGGGCCTCGGCGGGTGCGGCGGCCGACGGGACGGCGACCGTCGTGAGGTCGGTGGCGACCAGGGCGGTCCCGGCGCCGATCGCGCGTGCGGTCACCGTGATCGCAACGGTCCCGGCCGGTTCGGGTCGGAGCACTTGCAGGGCCGAACCCGCCGACAGCGCGACCAGCAGCGCCGCGAGGGGGAACCGCGCACGCCACATGCCGATCCTCAGACGCACCCGCCACACAGGGGGGAGTGGCGGCAGTGCGGGTGGGCCGCCGCCGGGCGGGTGCGCGGAGCGGGACGAGGTGCGACGAGGCATGTCCGCGACCGTAGGTCGGCGTCGCCCTCGGCCGGCCGGTCGTCGGAGAGTGCGCGACGCGGGACGCGGCTGGGGACGGCTCGTGCGGTCGTCGCCGGTCGGTGCGGAGCGCGGTGGCCGCGAGGGCCGAGAGGGCTCAGGACGCCGCGGCGGCCTTGCTCGTCGTCCCCGCGGTGCTGGTCGACGGCGTGCTGGCGGGCTTCGCGGCGGGCGCGGGCGTTGACGGGGTGGAGCTGTCGGAGCTGCCGTTCGACGCCGTGGTCGCAGGCAAGGACGCGCTGCGCGAGCCGGCCCTGGCGTCGGTGCGGTAGAAGCCGGAGCCCTTGAACACGACGCCGACCGGCGAGAACACCTTGCGCAGGCGTCCCTCGCAGTTCGGGCACACGGTCAGCGCATCGTCGGTGAACGACTGGTGCACGTCGAAGGCGTGGTCGCAGACCGTGCAGCGGTAGGAGTAGGTCGGCACGTGAACGCTCCTGGCTCGCCGGGCCGGATGGGGCGGCATGCAACCGCAGGGCATCCACCCGGCACTCGAAGTTCGGCACTCGAAAGTTGGCACTCGTAGGTTCCGAGTGCTAACGATACCCCCAACCCGCCCGATGTCGTCGTCCCCGGCTAGTCTGCGGCGATGAGCCTGGGCAACGTCGCGCGGACCGTGCTGCGCCGAACGGTCGTCGTGGTCGCGTGCACGCTGGTCGTAGTGCTCGTCGGCCTCGCCGGTGCCGTCTGGTGGGTGGTGCGGGCCCCGCTGCCGACGGTCGCCGGCGACCTCCAGGTCACCGGGCTCGACGCGCAGGTCACCGTGACCAGGGACGCCCGCGGTGTGCCGACCCTGGTCGCGAGCACCGCGCACGACCTGTTCATGGCCCAGGGGTACGTCGCGGCACAGGACCGGTTCTTCGAGATGGACTACCGCCGGCACGTGACGGCCGGACGGCTGTCCGAGCTCGTGGGCGCCGATGAGCAGGCGCTGGCGGCTGACACGGTGGTCCGCACCCTGGGCTGGCGCAGGGTCGCCGAACAGGAGTGGGACCTGCTCGCCCCCGCCACCCGCGACTACCTGCAGGCGTACGCGGACGGTGTCAACGCCTACCTCGAGGGCCGCAGCCCCGCCCAGATCGCGGTCGAGTACACGGTCCTCGGCCTCCGGGTGGCCGTCGACGCACCCGAGAAGTGGGACCCGATCGACTCCCTCACCTGGCTCAAGGCGATGGCCTGGGACCTGCGGTCCAACTACGACGACGAGCTCGCCCGCGCCCGGACGTACAGCACGTTGGCGGATGTCGCGAGCGTCGACGCCCTGTTCCCCGACTACCCGCAGGACGTGAACCCGCCGATCCTGTCCGATGCGCTCACCTCGGACACCTCCGCCTCGGCCTCCGGGGCGGACGTCGAGCTGACGTCCGAGGCGGTCCAGGGTGCGTTGGCCTCGGCCCAGGCCGCGCTCGACGCGGTGCCGCACCTGGTCGGCGAGGGGCAGGGCGTCGGGTCGAACTCCTGGGTGGTGTCCGGTGCGTACACGACGAGCGGTCTTCCGCTGCTGGCCAACGACCCCCACCTGTCGGTCTCGGCCCCGGGCATCTGGATGCAGGTGGGCCTGCGCTGCGCCCAGGTGGACGCCGACTGCCCCTTCGACGTGTCCGGGTTCTCGTTCGCCGGTTTCCCGGGTGTGATCATCGGCCACAACGGCGAGCTGGCCTGGGCACTGACCAACATGGGCGCGGACGTCACCGACTTCTTCCTGGAGAAGGTGACCGGTGATGCGGCCGTCGTCGACGGCACGCGGGTGGCGCTCACCACCCGGACGGAGACGATCGAGGTCGCCGGTGCAGACCCCGTCACGATCACCGTGCGCTCCACCCGGCACGGTCCCATCGTGTCCGATGTGCTCGGCGTGGACGCCGTCTCGCGGGTGCCGACGGGTGGCGTCGCGACCGAGGTCTCGCTGGCCTGGACCGCCCTCACGCCCAACCGCACCGCCGATGCGGTGTTCGCGCTCGACACGGCGGGCGACGCCGCCGAGGTCCAGGCCGCGGCCGCCCTGTTCGCCGCCCCGGCCCAGAACATCCTGTTCGCCACCACCGACGGTCACATCGGCTACCAGGCGCCGGGGCTGGTGCCCGTCCGGGCCCAGGTCGTCGGTTCGTCGCTGCCGTCGGACGGGTCGTGGCCCCGGCCGGGCTGGGACTCGGCGTACGACTGGCAGGGCTACGTCGCACCGGATCAGCTGCCCCGCACGCTCGACCCGCCGGAGGGCTACATCGTCGCGGCGAACCAGGCCGTGACCCCGGCCGGGACCGGACCGTTCCTGACCAACGACTGGGACTACGGCTTCCGCGCCCAGCGCATCCGCACGCTCCTGGTCGCGCGGCTCGCCACCGGCAAGGTCGATGTCGCCGACATGGAGGCCATCGCGACCGACGCGCGCAGCGCAGCCGCGGATGTCCTCGTGCCGCAGCTCATCGCGCTCGACATCGGGAGCGGGTTCGACGCCGACGGCCAGGCGCTGCTGCGCAACTGGGACCGCCAGATGGACGCCGACTCACCGGCGGCCGTGTACTTCGCGGCCGTCCTGCAGGACGTGCTCGCCCAGACCTTCTCCGACAACCTGCCCACCGAAGCGGCCCTGGACGGCGACTCACGTTCGGTGGAGCTGCTGCGCGAGATCGTCGACGACCCGTCCTCGATCTGGTGGGACGACGCGAGCACCCCCCGGGTCGTCGAGGGCCGCGACGAGATCCTCACCCAGGCGCTGGTCAGCGCCCGGCTCGAGCTCACCGCACAGCTCGGCAAGGATCCGAGCACCTGGCGCTGGGGCACCGTCCACACCATCGCACCGGAGCACCCGGTGCTCGGCGGTGACGGTGTACCGGCGTTGGTGCGTGCACTGATGAACCCCGACCCGCGGCCGGTGGGCGGCGGTTCGGCCGTCGTGAACGCGACGGCCTGGGACGCGTCCTCGGACTCGTTCGACGTGGTGAGCGCACCGTCCATGCGGATGGTCGTCGACCTGTCCGATCCGGACTCGTCCACCTGGGTGAACCTCACCGGAAGCTCGGGTCACCCGGGCAGCAGCCACTACGCCGACCAGCTCACCGCCTGGTCGACGGGCCTCAGCTACGCGTGGCCCTTCACCGCCGCCGCCGTCGAGGCCGATGCGGTCGACCGGCTCACGCTGTCCCCGTGACCGGTCAGGCGGTCGGCTCCGCTGTCGGCCCAGTAGACGGCCCCGCTGTCGGCCCAACCGCCGGTCCGGTCACCGGCCACAGGACCGACGCCGCACCTGCCGCGGCCGGGTCACCCAGCGGCAGCCAGTATTGCGGTGTCGCGACGGCGCCGACCGCCCGGTCATGCGGTTCGGAGGGCAGGGGGCGGGTGAGCGCGTCGTAGACCTCGGAGGTGAACACCACCGCGATCGTCATCGCGTCGGGGTTCACCAGCGGGAGCACGCGGTCGTACCAGCCGGCCCCCTGGCCGAGCCGGGCGCCGGAGGTGTCCACGGCGAGCGCCGGCACGACGACCACATCCGCCTCCGCGACGGCGTCGGCCGCGAGCGGCGGGCCCGGTGGCTCGGGCGGACGCCCAGGGGCCCGTACGACGAGCTCGTCGGCCCCCGTGTAGGGCGCCCAGCAGCGGCTCAGCCCCTCGCCGAGCACCGGCAGCAGCACGCGCACCCCGGCCTCGGCCAACGCTTCGATCAACGGTCCGGTCGGTGGCTCGTCGTGCCGGGCGACGTAGGCGGCAACCGTGCGGGCACCCTGCACGGCAGGGACTGTCCGCACCACATGGGCGATCCCTTCGCCGGCCAGCAGCCTTCTGCGTGGGCTGAGCTTGGCCCGTTCGGCGCGGATCGCTGAGCGGAACCGCTGCTTGAGGTCCTCCGACTCGTCGCCCTGCTGGGCATGGGGATAAGGCTGGGCCTCGGTCTGCATGGGGTCCAGTCTGACCCCGCGTCGTGCCGGGCACCGCCGGAGAGACCGGCAGAATGCCTCCATGAGATCCGTCCAGGAGCATCTGGCGGCCGTGCTCGCGGCCTGCGGCCCGGTCACCCCGCTCGACGTGGTGCTGCACGATGCGGCCGGTTGCGTGCTGGCGGCCGATGTCGTGGCGCCCGCCGATCTGCCGCCGTTCTCCGTGGCCGCCTGCGACGGGTACGCCCTGGCCTCGGTGGACGCCCAGGTGCCGGGCGTGGGGACGCTGCCGGTGGTCCACGATGTGCGCCCCGGGACCGGCGGCCCGCTGCGGCTGGTCCCGGGCCAGGCGGTGCGCATCGCCTCGGGGGCGCCGTTGCCGTTGGGCGCCGACGCGGTCGTCCCGATCGAGCAGACCGACCACGGCGCGGTCGTCGTCACCGTCCCGCACGACGTCCGCCCCGGTCAGTACGTGCGTCCGGCCGGGCTCGATGCGCGCGGCGGGGACGTCGTGCTGGCCGCGGGCACCCGGCTCGGTTCCCGACAGCTCGGCCTGGCTGCCGCGCTGGGCCGCAACCGGTTGACCGTGCACCCGACGCCGCGGGTGGTGCTGCTGGCCGTCGGGGACGAGCTCAAGGAACCGGGGACCGCCGCCGGTCCGGGCTTCGTCCACGAGGCCGACCGGTACGCGCTCGAGGCCGCGGTGCGGGACGCCGGCGGTGCCCCGGTGCGCGCCCCGATCCTCCCGGACGACCGGGCGGGGCTGCGGGAGTCGATCGAGGACCAGCTGGTGCGCGCCGATCTCGTCGTGGTCACCGGTGGTCTGTCGGAGCTGGCGAACGACACCGTCAAGGACGTCCTCGCGGTGCTCGGGGACGTGCGCCTCGACCAGGTCGCGATGACACCGGGTCGACGGCAGGGTTTCGGCACGCTCGGATCGGCGACCGGGAGCGATCGTGCGGTCCCGGTGTTCGCGCTGCCCGGGCACCCGGTGGGGGCCCTGGTCTCGTTCGAGGTGTTCGTGCGGCCGGCCCTGCGGACCATGTCCGGGCGGGCGATGGTGTTCCGGCCGTCGGTCGCGGCTGACATCGGTCGGGACTGGACGTCCCCGGCGGGGGTCCGCCAGTTCGTGCCCGCGACCGTCGTGGGCGATCCGGACGTCGGGTACGAGGCGACCGTGCTGGGTGACCCCGACAGCCCGTCGTTGGCCGATGTCGCGCACGCCGATGCCTACGTCGTGGTGAGCGAGGCCGAGCGCACCGTCCGCGCGGGGCGCGTCCTGCAGTGCATGGTGCTGGAGGGCTGATGGCGACCGGATGGCCGGTGGTCCTGCGTGAAGGAGCCGTGACCCTGCGCCCCCTGCGGCGGCGGGACCAGAACCGGTGGCTGACCCTGCGGTCCGACAACGCCGACTGGCTCGAACCCTGGGATGCGACGAGTCCGGTCCCGGTCATCGGGCAGCGCCCGACGTTCGGCCAGTTCGTCCGGACGTTGTCCGGTCAGGCGAGGTCGGGGCAGGCGCTGCCGTTCGCGATCGACCTCGACGACGAGCTCGTCGGGCAGCTCACGGTCTCCTCGATCACCTACGGCTCGCTGCGCGGCGCGTCGATCGGCTACTGGGTGTCCCGGCACGTCGCCGGCCTCGGGATCGCACCGACCGCCGTGGCGCTGGCGACCGACCACTGCTTCACCGTGCTGGGGCTGCACCGGATCGAGGTGAACGTGCGACCGGAGAACGGTCCGTCGCTGCGTGTGGTCGAGAAGCTCGGGCTGCGCGACGAGGGCCTGCGCGAGCGCTACCTGCACATCCAGGGCCAATGGGCCGACCATCGCACCTTCGCGGTGACCGCCGAGGAGCTTCCCGACGGCCTCGTGGCCCGCTGGCGCCGCCGCCAGCTCGACGAAACGGCCCTCTGACCCCCCCTCACCCCCGCGATTCCGAGGTCGAGCAGGTCTGGGCCCTGTCCAGCCTCGGAATCGCCGGATGGGGACGCCTCGGCCTCCGCCGTGCCGCGCACCCCAGCGACACGCCGGAGCGGTGCCGGGCGCGTGAGCGTGCGGCACCTACCGTCGACAGGTGCAAGGTCTCGCAGGTCTGGTGGCGCTCGCGCTGGTGGGTCTGTGGGTGACGTACCTGGTGCCGCATGTGCGTCGGCACCGCGAGGTGCTGCTCGAATCGCGTGCGGACGACAGGTACTCCGCCGCCCTGAGGGTGGTCGCCGTGGCGGCCACCGGACGGGTGGTCCGACCGGTCGAGCAGCGTGCGGTGCGGCCGGTGCCGGCGGGCTGCACCCGCAGCGGGCACGTCACCGGGCTGCTGACGCCCGGGCGTGGTCAGCACACCGTGAGCAGATCGAGGCCCGAAGGAGGCACCACCGTGGACCGACCGCACGCGACGGATCAGCGCAGGAGTGCCGAGGCCGTCCGCGAGGTGGCCCGGTTGAGAGCGGCACACGCTGCCGCGGTGGCCCGGCGCGGTGCTGCGGCCCGCCGTCGTGGCGTGCTCGCGGCCGTGCTCGCCGTGGCGATGGTGGTCGGCTGGGTGGGCGTCGTCGTCGCACCTGCGCTGTCGGTCACCGCAGCCCTGGTGCCCGCGGGGCTCCTCGTGCTGGTGGTGGGGCTCGGCCGCGGTGCGGTGGTCTCCGGCCGCCGGCACGACGAGGAGTGGCGCGAGCTCGTGGACCGGGCCGAACGGGGCGTGGGGGCTGCCCGGCCGGTGTCGGGTCCGGTCGCCGCCGCGCCCGCGCCCCGCGCCCCGGCAGCTGCACCCCGCACCGCCTCCGGTCCGGCGCGACCGCACGCGGACCTGGAGACCACGGCGGTGCCGATGGCCCCGGCCGATGTGGTGGGTCGTGCGGTGCACCCCTCGCAGGCGATGACCGATGTGTTCGACGTCATCGTGGCCGACGGTGGCGAGAGCGGGGCACCCGCCCGGCACGCGTCCGGTGCGACGCCGGTGGTGGCCCAGGTGCGCGCCGAGCCGCCGACCGCCCACCGTCCTTCGGCCGCCGACGACGACAGCTGGTCGCCCGTGCCGGTCCCGCTGCCCACCTACGCGCTCAAGCCGGCCGCCCCGCACCGCGAGCCCGCCCCGCTGGGCGATCTGGAGCCGGCGCCGCAGGTCCTGGCGGTCGCGGAGAACGCTGAGCCGCAGACCACGGGCAGCATCGACCTGGATGCGGTGCTGGAGCGCCGTCGCGCCTCCGGGCTGTGATGGAGCCGACCCCCGTCGGGTGCTAACCTGTTCCCGCTTCTGGGGCCATGGCGCAGTTGGTAGCGCGTCTCGTTCGCAATGAGAAGGTCGGGGGTTCGAATCCCCCTGGCTCCACCGCAGAAGGCCCGCCGTCACCGGCGGGCCTTCGTCGTTGCGGGTGGGGCTGGCTGATCAGCGACGCCCGCGCCCCGCGCTCCCGGCCACGGCGGACACCCCGATCGCGGCGAGCACCACCTGGAGCGCCAGCTCGATCCAGTCGATGCCGCCGGTGTCCTCGGCCCCGATGAACGACGCCAGCCAGGTGCCGAGCAGTGCGGCGACGATCCCGATGACGATCGTGAGCACCCACGACAGGTGCTGCTTGCCACGGACGAACAACCGGCCGAGTGCTCCGATGATCGCGCCGATCACGATCGCGCTGATGATGCCGCTGGCTGTCATGTCTTCTCCTCGTCCGACCCGTTCGGATGACCGCGTCTGGTTCGACGGTAGGTCGGCCTCGGCGGGCCCGCCCGATGTGCGGTGGCTCGCCGACTGAGGTATCGCGCATGCGTGCGGCGGACCGGATGGCACGATGGCGCCCGTGCCCGACGCCTCCGCCCCGCCCGTGCGGTCGGGCCCGAGGTTCGGGGTCGACCCGCTGACGATCGCCATCCTCACGGTGCTGGTCCTCGGCCTGCTCGTGCCGGTGCGTGGGGCCGGGGCGAGCGTGGTCGGCACTGCCAGCACGGCGGCGATCGTGCTGCTGTTCTTCCTCTATGGCGTGCGGACCTCGCGCGCCGAGCTGAGCTCGGCCGTGCGGGGCTGGCGGCTGCAGAGCGCGATCCTCGTGTCGACCTTCGTCGCGTTCCCGCTGATCGGGCTGCTCGCCAGTCAGGCGCCGTTCCTCAGCCCGGACCTGCGCACCGGGGTGCTGTACCTGTCGCTGCTGCCGTCGACCGTGCAGTCCTCGATCGTCTTCACCTCGATCGCCCGCGGTGATGTGGCCGGGGCGATCACGGGGGCCACCGCCTCCAACCTCCTGGGGATCGTGCTCACCCCGTTGCTGGTCGCCGGGCTGCTCGGCCGCTCGGGCGGTGGCCTGGGCGCCGATGCGGTGGTCGGCACGTTGACCCAGCTGCTCGGGCCGTTCGTGCTCGGCCAGCTCGTGCAGCGCAGGTTCGGACCATGGGTGCGTGCCCACGTCTCGCTGACCCGGGTGACCGACCGGGCGACGATCGTGCTGGTGGTCTACTCCTCGGTGAGCGAGGCCACGGTCTCGGGTGCGTGGTCCCATCTGACCGTCGGTGCGCTCGCCGGGCTGCTGGCGGTGTGCGCGCTCGTCCTGGCCGCCATGCTGGCGTTCACCTGGCGCGGGGGCGCGCTGCTCGGCCTGGACCGCGGTGGCCGGATCGCTCTGCTGATGTGCGGGTCGAAGAAGTCGTTGGCCACCGGTCTGCCGATGGCCGCGGTGCTGTTCACCCCGGCGATGGCGGCCAGTGTGGCGCTGCCGGTCATCGTGTTCCACCAGCTCCAGCTGGCGGTGTGCGCCATGCTCGCGCGTCGGCTCGGCCAGACGGCTGATGGAGTGTCGGCCGGCGCCCGGTAGCGTGGCCGGGCCCGTTCTTCGAGGAGCGCCATGACCGTCCACATCGTCCCCGCCCCGGCCGTGCTCGTCGAGCACCCGACGGCCCCGCTGCTGCTCCGCGCCGGCACCCGGTTGCTCACCTGCGAGGCAGGTCTGCCGGCCGCGGCGCTGCTCGCCGAGGTGCTGGCCCGAGCCACCGGTCGCGCCCTGGAGGTCGAGGTCGCCCAGGGGCCGGTCCCCGGGGCGCTGCGGTTGGAGCTGGACGGCGACCTGGAGCCCGTCCCGGGCGGTGCGGTCGGCGACGCGCCCGGCCTCGCGACCCGGGCACAGGAGGCCTACCGGCTCGACGTCGACAGCGATGGTCTGCTGCTGCGGGCGCGTGACCTGCGCGGTCTGCTGCGCGGTGCCGCGACCGTGCGCCAGCTCGTCGAGCTGGGCGGTGACGGTGCGCGCATCCCCGCGGTCCAGGTCGAGGACGCCCCGCACCACGGCTGGCGCGGGCTGTCGATCGACGTCGCCCGGCACTTCTTCGGACCGGCCGATCTGGAGCCCGTCGTCGACCTGCTGTGGCTCTACAAGCTCGATGTGCTGCACCTGCACCTGACCGACGACCAGGGCTGGCGGATCGACCTGCCGAGCCGTCCCGAGCTGGTGGCGCGGTCCTCGACCGGCGCGGTCGACGGTGACCCCGGTGGTGCCTTCGACGGGCAGACCTGGGCGGATCTGGTGGCCTACGCCGCCGACCGGGGAATCGTGGTGGTGCCGGAGATCGACGTCCCGGGCCACGTCAACGCCGCGTTGCACGCCTGCGGCGACCTGGTGCCCGGTGGTGAGCCGACGCCGGAGTACCACGGCATCGACGTCGGGTTCAGCCGGTTGACCGCCGAGCTGCCGGCGACCTCGGCGTTCCTGCGTGACGTCTTCACCGATCTGGCCGAGCTCACCCCCGGCCCCTACCTGCACGTGGGCGGCGACGAGGTGCTCACCATGGCGCACGAGGAGTACGTGGACCTCGTGGGTCAGGCCGCGGCCGCCGTCCGGGCCGCCGACAAGCTCGTCGTCGGCTGGCAGGAGGTCGCGACCACCTCACCGGCCCCCGGCACCGTGGTGCAGGTCTGGGACCTGCGTCAGGACCCGGCCCCGCTGGTCGAGGCCGTGCAGGGCGGCGCCCTGGTCCTGATGTCACCGGCGACGCGGGCCTACCTGGACCTCAAGTACGACGCGACGACATCGCTCGGGCTGGACTGGGCGGGGCATGTGCAGGTGCACGACGCCTACGACTGGGAACCGGCGGCGGTGCTGCCGGAGGTGCCCGGGCACGCCGTGGTGGGCGTCGAGGCCGCCGTGTTCACCGAGACGCTCCGTACCCGCGACGACCTGATGTGGATGCTGCTGCCGCGGCTGCCGGCGATCGCCGAGGTCGGCTGGACGTCGCCGGACGCCCGGGACTGGGCCGACTTCCGCCGCCGCCTGGCCCGGCACCCCGCACTGTGGTCCGCCGATGGCAACGCCTGGCACCCCAGCGCGCAGATCGACTGGCTGGGCTAGAACCGGGTGGGCTAGATCCAGCTCGGCAGCCACATCCGCAGGTGCCACTGGTTGTAGGAGATGATCTGCGCCGTCCAGATCGGGTAGAAGAACGCCGAGACCACGCAGATGAGCGCGACGACGCCCGCCACCGCCCAGATCGCGGTCCGTCTGTCCTTGGGGTTCGAGCCCTCCCGTGGGCCGATGATCAGGCTGAACACGTAGACCAGGGTGAGCACCACCCACGGCACGAACGCGATCGCGTAGAACGTGAAGATCGTGCGGTGCGCGTAGCCGAACCACGGCAGCCACCCGGCGGCGATGCCGGACAGCACCGCACCGGCGCGCCAGTCGCGGTACCGCACGAGCCAGTA
Source organism: Cellulomonas sp. (assembly GCA_022013895.1). Lineage (GTDB taxonomy): Bacteria > Actinomycetota > Actinomycetes > Actinomycetales > Cellulomonadaceae > Cellulomonas. Next base: position 33,480 of record JAKLPK010000190.1, read on the forward strand.
GAGCGCGACGATGAGCGCAGCGGCACCCAGCCACCAGATGAGCGGGTTGCCCAATGAGGTGACCGCCTGTGAGCAGGTGGTCGAACCGCACGTGTCGATCGCGTCCTGGCCGGACAGGGACGAGATCGACGTCGGGTAGTAGAACGACGTCGGACGCCACTGCACCATCCAGCCCAACGGGTACGCCGCGTAGGAGTGCGGCGTGGTGAGGCCGTTGTGGAACTGCCACATGTCCAGGTGGAACTTCCACAGCGACCGCAGCGCAGGCGGCAACCACTGGACACCCTCGCCCGGGTTCTCGGCGGCCCACTGGCGGCCCCAGGCGTTCGACGAGAGCAGCCATGAGGTCCAGGTCGCGAGGTAGGTGGCCGCGGTGATCGTCACCATGAGGACCCCGGCCAGCACCCCGTCGCGCAGCACTGCGCCGACCACCCAGCGCCGCACGCCCACGGTGCGTCGGGCGGTCACGTCCCAGGCCACCGACATCAGCCCGAACACCATGAGGAAGTACAGCCCGGACCACTTGGTACCGCAGGCCAGCCCCAGCAGCACGGCCGCCACCAGCCGCCACCAGCGCACCCCGAGCCCGGGCCCGAAGGGTGTGAGCGGTGTCCCGGCGTCCACCAGCGCACCCACCCGGGCCGCCAACCGTCGCCTGGCCTGGTCGCGGTCGAGCAGCAGCGCCCCGAACGCGGCCAGGACGAAGACCATGAGGAACGGGTCGAGCAGGCTGGTGCGCGACATGACGATCGCCAGCCCGTCGATCGCCAGCAGCAGCCCCGCCAGGGTGCCGAGCGCGGTCGAGGCGAACAGCCGCCGGCCGATCCGGGCGATCATGAGCACTGCGAGCGTGCCGGCGACAGCGACCGACAGCCGCCAGGCGAACGAGCTGGTGACACCGCCGCCGACCTGGATGCCGAGCGCGATCAGCCACTTGCCGACCATCGGGTGCACGAAGTACTCGGGCACGTGCTGGAGCATCGAGGTGTCGCCGGCCTCGAACGACGGGTTCGGGTTGTCGCCCCACGCCGCCTCGAAGCCGCGGGCCAGCAGCGAGTAGCCCTCCTTGACGTAGTACGTCTCGTCGAAGACCAGCTCGTGCGGGCGGCCGAGGTTGGCGAACCGCAGCACCCCGCCGAGCAGCGCCACCGCGAGCGGTCCGAGCCAACCCAGCAGACGTTCGCGGGCGGAGGCGCCCAGCGCCAGGGTGTCGGCGCCGAGCAACCGGCGGGTCAGCCGTTGTGCGGCCGGCTCGTCGGGGTCCTCACCGGGCATCGCCTCGGGGACGGGGCGGGGTCGCGCGGTGCGGACCGTCGCGACGGCCGACAGCTCCGGCTCTGCCGGCTGTTCGTGGCCGACGTCGGCCGCCGGCCCGTCCGGCCCGTCCGGCGCGGCCGGCACGTCGAGCGGCTGCGACCTGGGGCTGTCCTGGGGCTCGTCCGGCACGCGGGTCATCGTAGGGCGGGCCACTGGGTGCGTGATGGGAGGCTGGGCGGATGGAACCCGGACTCCTCGTGCTGGCCGCGACGCCGATCGGCAACACCGAGGACGCCTCGGCGCGGCTGCGGCGGCTGCTCGCGCAGGCCGATGTCGTCGCCGCCGAGGACACCCGGCGGGTGCATGCGCTTGCCCAACGGCTCGAGGTGAAGATCGGTGGCCGCGTCGTCTCGACCCATGAGCACAACGAGGAGAGCCGGGCCGTCGAGCTGCTGGCCGTGGTCGAGGCGGGCGGCACCGTGGTGGTGGTGACCGATGCGGGGATGCCCACGGTCTCCGATCCGGGGTTCCGGCTGGTGGGCGCTGCGGTGGCGGCCGGGCTGCCGGTCACGGTGGCGCCCGGGCCGTCGGCCGTGCTGGCCGCGTTGGCCGTCTCGGGTCTGCCGACGGACAGGTTCTGCTTCGAGGGCTTCGTGTCCCGTCGTGCGGGGGAGCGGGCCCGCGCCCTGGCCGTCCTGGCCGAGGACCCCCGCACGATCGTCCTGTTCGAGGCCCCGCACCGGCTGGGCGCGCTGCTGGACGCGATGGTCGAGGCGTTCGGCCCGGCCCGGCCCGCGGCGGTGTGTCGCGAGCTGACCAAGACTCATGAGGAGGTGCTGCGCGGCCCCCTGTCGCAGCTCGCCGGGTGGGCGGCGTCGGAGCTGGTGCGCGGCGAGATCGGCGTGGTGGTCGCCGGGGCGCCGCCGAAGGTGGCCGTGCTCGACGATGCGATGGTCGCGGGGGTGCGGGCCCGGGTCGACGGCGGTGAGCGGCTCAAGGACGTGGTCGCGCAGGTCGCCGCGAGCACGGGCGTCGGCAGACGGGAGCTGTACGACGCCGCGGTGGCCGCGGGACGCCGCTGAAGAGGCGGCTCGCGTCGGGAACCTGCTGTCCGCGGACACCGCTCTCCCGGGCACCGTTCTCGCGGCGGCTCGGCGCGTCTGCGCTGCTCCGGGGCTTGCGCTGGCTACCGTGCTGCGGGGTGGACTGCATACCGCGGTGCGCCGACCCAGGAGAGTCGATGGCTGTGAGGATCCGATGCCGCCCAAGGTGAAGACCATCCTGACCTGGCTCGTGGTCATCTTCCTGGTGTACGCCGTCGTGACGAACCCGGACCGCGCGGCCGAGGTGCTCAAGTCCATCGGGGCGCTGATCTACGCGACCTTTACGGGCTTCGGTCGGTTCTTCGCATCGCTCGCCTCCTGACCATGGACGAGCTGCGGCGCTCCGAGCGCGGCGAACGGGCCTTCGCCCGGTACGTCGTCGGGCGCGAGCGGCTCGTCTTCACCACCCGCCGGCACGTGGCGACGGTGATCGAACCCCTGGCCACCTCCGTCGCGGCTTTCGTCATCGTCGTCTGGCTGATGTGGGAGATGGAACCGGTCGTCGGCGACGGCATCCTCGTGCTGAGCCTGGTGTGGCTGGTCGCCCTCGGGCGATTCTGGTACCGGGCGGCCGAGTGGTGGTTCTCGTGGTTCGGCTCGACGGACCGTCGGCTGCTGCTCACCACCGGTCTGGTGACCCACAAGGTGGCGATGATGCCGCTGGAGAAGGTCACCGATATGAGCTACACCCGGTCGGCGCTCGGGCAGGTGCTCGGCTACGGCCGGTTCGTCATGGAGTCCGCCGGGCAGGAGCAGGCGCTGCGCACCATCAACTTCATCCCGCACCCGGACGAGACGTACCGGCTGCTGTGCGCCACCATCTTCGGCCGCACCTGGTCCGATGCCGAGGACACCGCGGCCGCCGCGCCCGCCGAACCGCCCGCCGAACCGCTGCCGCCGTCCTTCCCGCCGGCCGGTCGTGGACCGGACGCCACGGGGCCGGACGCGTGGACCCAGGTGGTCGGTTTCGTCGACCCCGTCCGCGTGCACGGCGACCCGTGGGACGGGTCGCACAGCGCGGGCTGAGCGGCCAACGAAGGGCACCTGAGGTGACCTGCCCGTCGGCCGGGCACGGCACCGGCTCCTAGACTCCTGCACGTGGCTCACATCCTCTCCGCCGTCGCTTGGCCCTATGCGAACGGACCCCGGCACATCGGCCACGTGGCCGGTTTCGGGGTCCCCTCCGACGTGTTCAGCCGGTACATGCGCATGACGGGGCACCAGGTCCTCATGGTGAGCGGCACGGATGAGCACGGCACCCCGATCCTGGTGCAGGCCGAGCAGGAGGGCGTCAGCCCGCAGGAGCTCGCCGACCGCTACAACCGCGTCATCGTCGAGGACCTCGCGGCGCTCGGGCTGTCCTACGACCTGTTCACCCGCACGACGACGCGCAACCACTACGCCGTCGTGCAGGAGATGTTCCGCACGGTGCACAAGAACGGCTACATGGTCGAACGCTCGACCATGGGCGCGATCAGCCCGAGCACCGGCCGGACCCTGCCCGATCGGTACATCGAGGGCACCTGCCCGATCTGCGGGTACGACGGTGCCCGCGGTGACCAGTGCGACAACTGCGGTAACCAGCTCGATGCGGCCGACCTCATCAACCCGCACAGCCGGATCAACGGCGAGGTGCCGAGGTTCGTCGAGCAGACCCACTTCTTCCTCGACCTGCCGGCCTTCGTCGACGCCCTCGGCGACTGGTTGCGCACCCGCACCGACTGGCGCCCCAACGTCCTGAAGTTCTCGCTCAACCTGCTCGACGACGTGCGCCCGCGGGCGATGACCCGGGACATCGACTGGGGCATCCCGATCCCGCTGCCCGGCTGGCAGGAGAACCCGAACAAGCGGCTGTACGTGTGGTTCGACGCCGTCATCGGGTACCTGTCGGCGAGCATCGAGTGGGCCCGGCGCAGCGGTGACGCCGAGGCGTGGCGGGCCTGGTGGAACGACGGGCAGGCGCTCGCGTACTACTTCATGGGCAAGGACAACATCACCTTCCACTCCCAGATCTGGCCGGCCGAGCTGCTCGGCTACAACGGGAAGGGC
>JAKLPK010000191.1 GCA_022013895.1 Cellulomonas sp.
CGGCATCGAGGACGGCCGCGATCTCGGGGTCGAGCTCGGCGATGCCCTGGTTCATCAGGTCGTCGGTCATGAGGTCTCCTGGCGGACGAGCCGGCCGCGCACGGCCAGCACCGGACAAGGTGATGACCGGGGCCCAGGCGTCCGACCCGTGGTCCTGCTGACTTCGCCGCTCCCCGGTGGTGACCCACCCGTTGCGCCAGTTGCGACGCCGCTCAGCCTAGCCGACGGGTCGCCCCGACCGGCAGCCGCCCGGTCGCCGGGTCCCGGTCCGTGAGGCAGTAGACCGATCCTGCCGGGTCGCGCAGCACGGTCCAGCGCGCCGCCTCGTGCAGCACCCGGGCACCGAGGTCGACGTGCTCGGCCACGACGACCCGGCGGTCAGGGCCGCCGGCCGCAAGGTCGAGGTGCCCGCTGACCTGCGTGCGACCGTCGTCGGCACCCAGCCGCTGGACCATGAGCCGCAACGGCATCCCCGCCGGCCGGACCAGCGGCACGAGCACGCCCGCGCGGTCGCCGTCGGGCGACCAGCCGGTGAGCGCGGACCAGAACGTGAGCTCGGGTTCCGCCAGGTGTGCAGGCGCATCGAGCGCGAGCTGGTCGACGAGCGACCGGCCGCCACGCGCCCCGACGACCGGTCCGGGGCGACGATGGCCCTGCCGGTCGAGCACGAAGCAGAACACGAACCCGCCGGGCGAACCCAGGACGACGTGGGATGCGGACAGCAGCACCCGGGCACCGAGCGCCTCGGCCCGCCGGGCGGCGGCACCCACATCGTCCACGTGCAGATCCAGGTGCACCCGCGGCGCGCCCGCCAGGCGCTGCACGCGCAGGTACGCGTCCCCGTCACCCGGGAGCAGGGTGGCGAACTGACCGCGGTCACCGCGAGGCCCCGAGACCGACGTCCCCGTCACCGACCGCCAGAAGGCGGTGCCGACGTCATGGACCTCGGCCGGCAGATCGAGGAACGCGGACGTCCAGCGGACCTGGATGGGGTCAGGCGTTCTCATCCGCGGGCGCCTCGCCGAGCAGCCGGCGCAGGTAGGCGTAGGTGAGGTCACCGATCATCTGGTCGTGCTGGTGCTCATAGCCCTGGCTCGTGTAGAAGGCCAGGTTCTGCAACGAGTCGCGGCCGGTGAACACCCAGATCTCCTCCGTGCCCTCCGGGAGGCGCGGCACGATCTCGACGAGCAGCCGGCTGCCGATCCCCTTGCCCTGCAGGTCGGGGGCCACCGCGAAGCGGCCGAGGGTGGCCTTGCCGTCCTCCAGCAGCACCCGGATCGAACCCACCAGCCGGTGGCCGAGCCAGGCACCCAACGTGATGACGTCGGACCGCGCCAGATCGGCCTTGAGCTCGGCGAGGGTCTGGGTCAACGGCGGGATGTGCGGGTCGTCGTACTGCTGGGCCTCGGTGACGAAGGCGGCCCTGCGCAGCGTGAACAGCTCCCCGGCGTCGGCGGCCGCCACCGTGCGGACCTCGAGCTCGTCGGTCGTCATGCGGCCCATCGTGTCAGGCCCAGGCGGTGCGCACTACTCTCGTGGTTCGTGTCGACCCCCCAGCGCGTGCTCACCCTGTCGTGCCCCGACCGACCCGGGATCGTGCATGCGGTGACCGGGGCGTTGGCCGAGCAGGGCGGGAACATCACCGAGTCCCAGCAGTTCGGTGACCCGGAGTCCGGGCTGTTCTTCATGCGCGTCCAGTTCACCGCCGACGCCGCCACCGAGGCCCTCGCCGCGCAGCTCGCCGTCCTCGCCGCCAGGTTCGAGATGAGCTGGCACCTCGACGTGGCAGGACGGCCGATCCGCACCCTCATCCTGGGTTCGACGGCGGCGCACTGCCTCAACGACCTCGCGTTCCGCCAGCGTTCGGAGGGGCTGCCGATCGACATCGTCGCGGTGGTGTCCAACCACACCCGGCTCGAACCGTTGGCCCGGTTCTACGGCATCGACTTCCACCACGTCCCGGTGACGGCCGACACCAAGGCGGCGGCCGAGGCCCGGCTCCTGGAGCTGGTGGAGCAGCTCGACGTCGAGCTCGTGGTGCTGGCCCGCTACATGCAGATCCTCTCGGACGGCCTGTGCCGGGCGCTGGAGGGGCGGGCCATCAACATCCACCACTCCTTCCTCCCGTCCTTCAAGGGCGCCCGCCCGTACGCGCAGGCCCATGACCGCGGGGTCAAGCTGATCGGCGCGACCGCGCACTACGTGACGGCCGACCTCGACGAGGGCCCGATCATCGAGCAGGACGTCGAACGGGTGGACCACACCCGGGCAGCCGAGGACCTGGTGCGGCTGGGTCAGGACGTCGAGCGCCGCGCGCTGGCCCGTGCGGTGCGCTGGCACGCCGAGCACCGGGTGCTGCTGGACGGGCACCGCACCATCGTCTTCCGCTGAGCGGGCCGGCCGTCCCGCCCCTCCCCAGCCGGTCTCAGATCGCCGAGCGCAGCCGCGGCCCCGCGGTCGTCGCCCCCGTGATCGCGGCCAGGATGTCCTCGTAGCTCGCGGTCCCCGCATCGAACGAACCGTTGTTGCGTCCGTGCCGCAGCACCTCGACCCGGTCGGACACCGCGCGCACATCGTTCATGTTGTGGCTGATCAGGATCACGCCGAGACCCAGGTCCCGCAGCCGCTCGATGTGCGTGAGCACCTCGGCGGTCTGCACCACCGACAGCGCCGCGGTCGGCTCGTCGAGCACCACGATCCGTGGGTCACCGATGAGCGTCCGGGCGATCGCGACCGCCTGGCGCTGCCCGCCCGACAGCTGGCTGAGCGGGGTCCGGACGGAGGGGACGCGGGCGCGCAGCCGCTGCAGCACCTCCCGCGTGAGGTGCTCCATCTGCCCCTCGTCGAGCAGCCCGTTGCTGGTTCGCAGCTCACGTCCCAGGAAGATGTTCGCCGTGACGTCGAGGTTCTCGCAGACCGCGAGGTCCTGGAACACCGTGGCGACGCCCATCTCGAGCGCCACCGACGGGGAGCCGAGGGTCACCTGTTCCCCGTCGATCTCGACCAGGCCCGCATCGGGCACCAGCACCCCGGAGATGATCTTCGCGAGCGTCGACTTGCCCGCACCGTTGTCACCGACGAGCGCCACCACCTCGTGGGCCTGCACCGCCAGATCGATCCCGACGAGCGCCTCGACCGCCCCGAACCGCACGCTGACCTCGCGCATCGACAGCAGGGGGACACGGTTCGGCCGCCCGGCACCGGTGCCCTGGCTCATCTGTTCACCTGCTCCCCATCGGGCCTGTGTCTCGTGGAAGTGAAGCCCTGCACCTGGCCGCCGTCAACCGAGACCGCGCCAGGCCATCGGCTCGAGCTCGTCCCGGGCGGACACATCGGTCGACTGGAGCACCAGGACGAGCGCCCCGGTGACCTCGGCCCGCTCGCCCAGCTCGGCCGGGAACACCTCGAGCGGCGCGATCTGGTTGAGCAGGACGCGGCGTCGGATCGCCTCCCGGAGCGGGCCCATGAGCACCTCGCCGGTCTCGGCGAGCTCACCGCCGACCACGATGCACTGCGGGTTCACGGCCACTCCGAGCCCCGCCACCACTGCCCCGATCGTGGCCCCGGCGTCGGCGATCACCTGCCGGCAGCCCGGGTCGCCCTCGTTCGCCGCCGCGATCACGTCCCGCAGCGCGAGCGCCCCGTGGCTGGCCCGCAACGGTTCGAGCAGCGCCTGCGACCCGACGACCGTGTCCAGGCACCCCCGGCTGCCGCACAGGCAAATCCGGCCCGACGGGTCGACCTGGACGTGGCCGATCTCCCCGGCGGTCCCGGCGAATCCGCGGTGCACCCGACCGCCGAGCACGATGCCCGCACCGGTGCCGTAGGAGGCCCGCACGTAGATCGAGTCCTGGTACTCCCGGGAGGCGCCGAGGGTGCTCTCCGCGAGTGCCCCGAGGTTCGCGTCGTTGTCGACGAACACCGGCCTGGCGAGGCGTTTGGAGAGCACGTGCGCGACGGCGACCTCGTCCCAGCCGCGCATGATCCCCTTGACCGAGACCATGCCGGTCGCCGAGTCGACCGGCGCCGGCAGCCCGACACCGATGCCCAGCACCTCCTCCAACGAGGCGCCGACCTGGTCGAGCATGTCCATGAGCAGCAGGGCCGCGCGGTCCAGCGTGGTGTCCACCCGGTGCTGGGCCGGCAGCGGCAGCAGCTGTTCGGCGACCACGTCGTGCGAGACGTCCCCCAGCACCACGCGCATGTGCCGCAGCCCGATGTGCACCCCGGCGGCGAGCCCCACCCGCCGGGCGAGCGTGACGAGCTGGGCCCGGCGTCCGGTGCGGACGGTGCTGCGCACATCGACCAGACCGGCGCCGACGAGCTCCTTGACGATGGTGGAGACGGTCGCCTCCGACAGACCGGTGGCACCGGCGAGCTCGACCTGGGTGAGGCCGCCGTGGCGCTTGACCGCATCGAGGATGAGCCCGCGGTTCGCCCCACGCAGGGCCGACTGCGAGCCCGTCGCAGCCGGGCGATCTGCCATGGTCTGAGCCTAACGACGCAGGTGAGGCGAAAAGTGCACGGCCCGGCGCCACGAGGACGCCGGGCCGTGGACCATGTGGCTCAACGAGCCGCGGTCGCCCGCCGCTTGTTGTAGATGTCGAACGCCACCGCGAGCAGCAGCACCAGACCCTTGACGACGAGCTGGATGGACTGCGAGTAGCCGAGCAGCTGCATGCCGTTGCTCATCACGGCCATCACCAGTCCACCGACCATGGCCCCGCCGACACGGCCGATACCGCCGGACACCGACGCACCGCCGATGAAGCACGCGGCGATCGCGTCGAGCTCGAACATGTTGCCGGCACCGGGCTGGGCGCTGTTCGAGCGCGAGGAGTAGACGATGCCGGCGACGGCGGCCAGCAGGCCCATGTTGACGAATATCCAGAAGTTGACCTTCTTCACCTTGACGCCGGACAGCTGGGCGGCGTTGAGGTTGCCGCCGATGGCGTACACGTGGCGACCGAACACGGTCTTCGTGGTGACCACCGAGTACGTCATGATGAGGACGGCCATGATGATGAGCACGATCGGCAGGCCGCGGCTGCTGGCCAACCGGTAGGCGAACGCCATCACGACGAGGGCCACCACCACGATCTTGGCGATGAACAGCGGCATCGCCTCGACGGCCTGCTGGTAGCGCAACCGGCCCTGCCGGCTGCGGAACTGGCTGTAGGCGAAGCCGACGATGGCGACCGCCGCGATGACCAGGGTGAACACGTCGTAGCCGTTGCCACCGAGGACCCCGTTGAGGAAGAAGCCGCCGGCGATCTTCTGGTATTCCGGCGGGAACGGCGACAACGAGATGTTGCTGAGCACGAGCTGGGTGAGCCCGCGGAACAGGAGCATGCCGGCCAGGGTCACGATGAACGCCGGGACCCCGACGTAGGCGACCCAGAAGCCCTGCCAGGCCCCGACGAGCAGGCCGACGACGAGGGCGGCCAGCACACCGGCCCACCACGGGTTGCCCTGTTTGACGACGAC
>JAKLPK010000192.1 GCA_022013895.1 Cellulomonas sp.
ACCGCGGTCGAAGCCCCGTTCGGCCAGGAAGGCCCGTGCGGTCGCCGCACCGGGCGTCGCGAGCTGGTCGCGGTAGTACTCCTCGGCCACCTTGTGCGCGTCGAGCAGGCGACGGCGACGACCAGGCTCCTCACCCGGGCGTGGCGCCGAGCCCTCCTCGTACTGCAGGGTCAGGCCGATCCGCCCGGCCAGGTGCTCGACCGCCTCGGTGAAACCCAGCCCGTCGACCTTCTGCACGAACGCGATGACGTCACCGCCCTCACCGCAGCCGAAACAGTGGTACCGGCCGACCTGGGGACGCACGTGGAACGACGGCGACTTCTCGTCGTGGAACGGGCACAGGCCCTTGAGCGAACCGACCCCCGCAGGTCGAAGCGCCACGTGGGCGCCGACGACCTCTTCGATCGAGACGCGTTCGCGGACCGCCTCCACGTCTTCCCGCCGGATGCGCCCTGCCACAGGCGAAGTCTAGGTGCGGGCCGCCGAGGTCAGGACGGGCTGTGCGCGCTCACGGACGCGGACGGACCAACAAGGCGTGCCACGACGCGGCCGACACGTCGGTGAGCGAGGCGACCTGGTCGACGACGACACGCAGCCGTTCGGCGTCGTCGCCCGCGGCCTGCCAGTCGGCGGCGAACGGCGGTTCGAGCGCGATCGGCGCCCGGTCGGACATCACCTGCACGAGATCGGTGAGCATCTCCCGCTGGCGGGCGTACAGCGGTTCGAGCTCACGCGGAGCCATCACGTAGGCGACGGCGATGCCCTTGAGCACCAGGATCTCGGCGAACGTCTCGACCGGGACCACCAGATCGGCGGCGTACCGGGTGAACGGCCCCATCCCGTGCTCGGCCTGGGTCGCGGCGTGGGCCGCCTTGGCGAACCGGCCGATGAGCTGGCTGGTGGCGTCCTTGAGCATGGCCAGCGCCCGGCGCGAACCGTCGAACCCGGTGGCCCACAGCTCGGCGTCCACCAACCGGTCCATCGCTTCGTACAGCCCCTCGGCCTCCACCTGGTCGCCATACCAGGTCGAGATCGCCTCGGCGATGCGCGCACGTTCCTCGCCCACCCCGAGCACCAGCAGGTCGACCCGACCGCCGACCACGGCGTCCTCGACATCGTGCACCGAGTAGGAGATGTCGTCGGCAAGGTCCATCACCTGCGCCTCGAGGCACTTGCGGCCTGGCGGGGCGTCCGCACGCAACCACTCGAACACCGGCAGGTCGTCGCCGTAGACCCCGAACTTGTGGGTCGGGCGACCGCTGGCGGCGCTCACCGGTCCGGCGCCGAACCGCCAGGGGTACTTGACCGACGCGTCCAGGCTGGCCCGGGTGAGGTTGAGGCCCACACTCGTGCCATCGGGGGCAGTGACCTTCGGCTCGAGCCGGGTGAGCAGGCGCAGCGTCTGGGCGTTCCCCTCGAAGCCGCCGATGTCCCGGGCCACCTCGGCCAGGGCCCGTTCGCCGTTGTGCCCGAACGGAGGGTGACCCAGATCGTGCGCCAGGCAGGCGGTGTCCACCACATCCGGGTCGCAGCCCAGGGCCTTGCCGATCTCGCGGCCGACCTGGGCGACCTCGAGCGTGTGGGTGAGGCGGGTGCGGACGAAGTCGTCGGAAGCGGGGCCGAGCACCTGGGTCTTGGCGCCGAGGCGACGCAGTGCCGAGGAGTGCACGAGCCGGGCCCGGTCGCGTTCGAACGGGGTACGGGCCCGGGACTTGGGAGCCTCGGGGACCCAGCGTTCACGGTCGGCGGGGCCGTAGCCGGTGCCGGACTGTGAGGCGGGTGTCACGGCCTCACCCTAGCGAGCGCTGCGAGCGGTCATGGGCGCGCAAGAACGCACAGCGCCTTGCGGTAAGTTTCTGCAACGAAGCAGGCGGGCCGTGCGTGACGCCCGCCCGCACCGCGAACCGCCGCCGGACGGCGACCAGAGGAGGTCACGATGGCAACCTCCCGCATCCGACTCCTCGACGTCGCCGCGGCCGCAGGAGTGAGCACAGCCACCGTCTCCCGGGTCCTCAACGGCCGACCCGGGGTCTCGAACCAGGCGCGGCAGGAGGTCCTCGCAGCACTGGACGGCCTCGGCTACGCCCGGCCCGGACGTTCCGGCGCGCGCCCCCTCGGCCTCGTCGGCCTCGTGGTGCCCGACCTGTCCAACCCCGTCTTCCCGGCCTTCGCCCAGACCATCCAGACGGCGCTGTCCGGCCGCGGCTACATGCCGCTGCTGTGCGCGCACTCCCCCGGCGGCAGCACCGAGGACGAGTACGTCGACATGCTCGCCGAGCACGGCGTCGACGGGATCGTCTTCGTCTGCGGTCAGCACACCGACGCCACCGCGAGCACCGAGGGCTACCACCGGCTCACCGGCCGGGGAACCTCGTACGTCCTGGTCAACGGCCACGCACCCGGGGTCGACGCGCCCTCGCTGTCCACCGACGATGCGGTCGCCGTCGAGCAGGCCGTCAGCCACCTCACCTCACTGGGCCACCGCCGCATCGGACTGGCCGTCGGCCCCACCCGGTACGTCCCGGCCCAACGCAAACGCGACGCCTTCGTGGCCCTGCTCACCGCGCTCGGCGACCCCTCCGCCGCCACCCATGTCATGTCCACCCTGTTCACCGTCGAAGGCGGGCAGCAGGCGGCCACCGCACTGCTGGACACCGGGCACACCGCGATCGTCTGCGGATCGGATCTCATGGCGCTCGGCGCAGTCCGCGCGGCCCGCGCACGCGGGCTCCGGGTGCCTGCGGACGTCTCGGTCGTCGGGTTCGACGACTCACCGCTCATCGCCTTCAGCGACCCGCCGCTGACCACCGTCCGCCAACCGGTCGCCGCACTCGGCCGGGCCGCCGTCAACGCCCTGCTCTCCGAGATCGCCGGAACCCCGGTCGACCGCACCGAGCTGCTGTTCGCACCCGAGCTCGTCGTCCGCGGCTCTACCGGCCCGGCGCCGACCGCCTGACCCCACCGCGTCCCACCCCACCGCACCCCATCCCGCCGCACCCCGTCCCGGAAGGCTCCCCGAATGACCGCCACCCCCGCGCGCGAGCGCACCGTGCACCACGCCGAGGCCACCGACGGCCCGTGGTGGCGCCATGCGGTGATCTACCAGGTGTACCCGCGGTCGTTCGCCGATTCGAACGGCGACGGGATCGGCGACCTGCCCGGCATCACGGCCCGGCTCGACCACCTCGTCGAGCTCGGCGTTGACGCCCTGTGGCTCTCGCCGTTCTACGTCTCGCCGCAGGCCGATGCCGGGTACGACGTGGCCGACTACCGCGACGTGGACCCGGTGTTCGGCACGCTGGACGACATCGACGCCCTGCTCGACAAGGCCCACCGTCTCGGGCTGCGGGTCGTGGTCGACCTCGTGCCGAACCACACCTCCGACGAGCACATCTGGTTCGCCGCCGCCCGCGCCGCAGCACCGGGCTCACCCGAACGCGCCCGCTACCTGTTCCGCGAAGGACGGGGGCAGCACGGCGAGCTGCCGCCGAACAACTGGCAGTCCATGTTCGGCGGCCCGGCCTGGACCCGCGTCATGGAGGCCGACGGCCGACCCGGCCAGTGGTACCTGCACCTGTTCGACACCAAGCAGCCCGATCTGGACTGGTCGAACCCGCAGGTGCGCGCCGAGTTCGAGGACGTGCTGCGGTTCTGGCTGGACCGTGGCGTCGACGGCTTCCGGGTCGACGTCGCGCACGGTCTGGTCAAGGCCGACGGGCTGCCGGACTGGGCGGGCGCCGTCACCATGATCGACGGCTCCGACCCGGTGGACGACGGCACCGACCCCAACGTGCACAACGGTCCGATGTTCGACCAGGAAGGTGTGCACGACGTCTACCGGGCATGGCGCACAGTCCTCGACTCCTACCCCGGCGACCGGGCGATGGTGGCCGAGGCGTGGGTCGAGCCGCTCGAACGGCTGGCCCGGTACGTGCGGCCCGACGAGATGCACCAGGCCTTCAACTTCTCGTTCCTGTCGGCCGGCTGGGACCCGCTCGCGCTGCGCTCGGTCATCGACCGGTCGTTCGCCGCCAACGACGCCGTGGGCGCCCCGACCACGTGGGTGCTGTCGAACCACGACGTCGTCCGGCACGCCTCCCGGCTCGGGCTGTCCGACCCGACGCACCGACCCAACGGGATCGGCCACGGTGACGAGCAGCCCGATGCCGAGCTCGGTCTGCGCCGGGCCCGCGCCGCCAGTCTCCTGGTCCTCGCCCTGCCCGGGTCCGCCTACCTCTACCAGGGTGAGGAGCTCGGGCTCCCCGAGCACACCGCCCTGCCCGACGAGCTGCGCCAGGACCCGACCTACACCCGGACCGACGGCGTCGAGCGGGGCCGCGACGGCTGCCGGGTGCCGCTGCCGTGGGAGCAGCACGCCCCGGCGTTCGGCTTCTCCCCGAACGGCGCCAGCTGGCTGCCGCAGCCCGCCGGGTGGGGCGGGTTCACCGTCGACGCCCAGCGCGGACGGCCGGGCTCGACGTACGAGACCTACCGCAGCGCGCTGAGGCTGCGCCGCGAGCACCGGCTGGCCACCGGCGACCTCACGTGGCTCCCTTCCGACCCTCAGGTGCTCGAGCTCACCAACCGCACCGTCCTGGTGGTCGCCAACATGGGCCCGACGGCCGTGGAGCTGCCGGTCGGCGCTCGGGTGCTGCTCTCCTCGGACGCCGCGCAGAGCGGCACCGTCGTCGCCCCCGCCACCACTGTGTGGGCCGAGCTCGGCTGACAGCTCGGCCGGTCGGCGCGCCGCCGCGGGCCACCCGCACCGGTCGGCCTGGTTCGTCCCCCAACCCCGTCCGTGGCTGTGGCCCCAGCGGCCGGCGCACCGGCCCGGTTCAGCCCCCGGAGACCGACAGTTCCGCCTCGGCCAGCTCGGCCCTGAACTGGGCGGACAGCTCACGCGAGTCGAGCCAACCATCAGGCACCGCGGGCCGTTTCGGCGACCCCGCCCGCCCGCGGGGTCCCTCGGCCGGTTCACCTGGGTACGGTTGGTCCAGGTCGAGCTCGCCCAGCAGGTCGTCGAGCTCACCCAGCGTGGACACCATCGCCATCCGGGCCCGCAGCGCCGAGCCGACGACGTAGCCCTTGAGGTACCAGGCCATGTGCTTGCGCATCTCGCGCAGCGCCTTCTCCTGACTCGGGAACACGTCGACCATGAGCTGGGCATGGCGGCGGATCGTCGCGGCCACCTCACGCAGACCGGGCCGCACCCGGACGTCCGACCCGGCGAACGCGGCGGCCAGATCGGCGAACAGCCACGGCCGACCCTGGCAGCCGCGGCCGACCACGACTCCGTCACACCCGGTCTGCGCCACCATCGCCAGGGCGTCCTCCGCCGACCAGATGTCGCCGTTGCCCAGCACCGGGATATCGGTCACGGCCTCCTTGAGCCGGGCGATGGACTCCCAGTCGGCCGTCCCCGAGTAGTAGTCGGCCGCCGTGCGGGCGTGCAGCGCCACGGCCGCGACCCCGGCGTCCTGGGCGCGCAGCCCGGCCTCGAGGTAGGTGAGGTGGTCGTCGTCGACGCCCTTGCGCATCTTGACGGTCACCGGCACGCCGACCGGGGCTGCGGCGGCGACCGCGGACCGCACGATCGCCGCGAACAGGTCCCGCTTCCAGGGCAGCACCGCTCCCCCGCCCTTGCGCGTCACCTTGGGCACCGGGCAACCGAAGTTGAGGTCGACGTGGTCGGCCAGACCCTGGTCGACGATCATCCGGACCGCAGCGCCCACGGTCGCCGGGTCCACGCCGTACACCTGCACCGACCGGGGCTGCTCGTCCGGCGTGAAGGTGATGATCCGTAGCGCCTCCGGGTTGCCCTCCACCAGGGCCCGGCTGGTGACCATCTCAGCCACGTACAGGCCGGCGCCCTGCTCACGGCACAGTCGCCGGAACGCCGCGTTGGTCACCCCCGCCATCGGCGCGAGCACGACGGGCGTGGTGGCCACCAGCGGTCCGATCCGCAGCGGCGGAAGCACGGCACCGGCGCTCAGGGCAGTCCTCGTCACCGCACCATTGTCCGCCAGCCCGGCGCGCGCCGGTTCCCCCCGTCCCATCGGCCCACCCCGCACCCCCGGGAGCGCGGTACTCCGGTGCGCAGCGCGGTGGTTGCAGCTACCGCGCTGCGTACCCAAGCACCGCGCCGGCGGAGCGGCGGGAGGGCAGGAGGCCGACCGCGACCAGCTTGGGGACCAGGGTGCTCTCGTCGAGCCAGTCGGCCCAGACGAACCGGATGACCCGCAGACCCGCCGCGCGCAGATCGTCCTCGCGACGCTTCTCGGCCCAAACCCGATCCTCCAGCGCGCGCCGATCGTCCGCGAGGCCGTCGACCAGGTACTTGAGCCGGCCGTCGAACTCGCCGACGAGACCGAGCTGAGGCCACCAGTAGTCCACCCGGTACCGCCGTCTGCCGACGACGACCTCATGCTGCAGCTCCGGCTGGGCCACGCCCAGCTCGAGAAACCTGGCACGGCCGAATGACTCCCCTGGCGACTCGGCATGGGGTGAGGCGTGGGCCAGCACCCGCCGCATCCGGCGCGCGCCCCTCGGCGAGTGCACCTGGTCGGCCTCGGCCAGCAGATCGGCAAGCACCACCGCACCACTGTGCAGCGCTGCATCAGCAGCGACGAGACCGCAGGACATCGACTGGGTCCGGGCCAGGTCGACGACGGTCCTGGCCAGGTTCGTCACGACGAGGCCCGCGACGTCCGCGGTTGCGACGACGTCGGCCGTGCAGTGCCGCACGACGTCGAGCTGAGAACGGCCCCCGGTCGCGCAGGGCGCGGTGACGTGAACCTTCTCCGGCCAGGAGCCCAGTACGGGCAGCCGGTGCGCCGCCGCGGCGGAGTGGTGGGAGAAGACCGGCAGGTCCAGGCGTGTTGCGGCCGCAGCCATCCGCAGCAGGTGCCGACCGCGTGCATCCGCGCCCGCCCAGCTCTGCGCGTCGACGTACGCGCCGCGGCTGACCCGGACCAGCTGCCCACCGGCGACCGCGTGCCGAAGCCCGCGCGCATCCAGTCCACGCCTACGCGCCGCCGCAGCCGGTAGCACACCGCCACCAGGCGAGATGATCCCCGACTCTCCCGACACGCGCGCACCCTGACACACACGTCCTGCCCGCCACTCCCCCTCATCCACACCCCGCCCACCCCACCCGGCAGTGGCGCGGTACTTGGTGACGTGGCGCGGTAGCTCGAGCTACCGCGCCACGTCACCAGATACCGCGCTGTCGGAGGGGGAGGGCGGGGATTGGTGGCGTGGGAAGCGGACGGGGGTCAGGCGCCGACGAGGTGGGCGGCCAGGTAGGGGACGACCTGGTCGAGCGACACGCGCTCCTGGCGCATGTCGTCGCGGTGCCGGACCGTGACGGCCTGGTCCTCCAGGGTGTCGAAGTCGACCGTCAGGCAGAACGGCGTGCCGATCTCGTCCTGGCGGCGGTAACGGCGACCGATCGCACCGGCGTCGTCGAAGTCGACGTTCCAGTACTGGCGAAGCTCGGCGGCCAGGTCACGGGCCTTGGGCGACAGCGCCTCACCGCGGGACAGCGGCAGCACGGCGGCCTTCACCGGGGCGAGCCGCGGGTCCAGGCGCAGCACGACGCGGGTGTCCACGCCACCCTTGGTGTTGGGCGCCTCGTCCTCGTGATACGCCTCGACGAGGAATGCCATGAGCGAACGCGTCAGACCCGCCGCCGGTTCGATGACGTACGGGATGAACCGCTCGCCCCTGCCCTGGTCGAAGTACGACAGGTCCTGGCCCGAGTGCTCCGAATGCGTCTTCAGGTCGAAGTCCGTGCGGTTCGCGATGCCCTCGAGCTCGCCCCACTCGCTGCCGGTGAACCCGAACCGGTACTCGATGTCCACCGTCCGCTTGGAGTAGTGCGACAGCTTCTCCTTCGGGTGCTCGTAGTGGCGCAGGTTGTCCGGGTCGATGCCGAGGTCCGCGTACCACTGCGTGCGGGTGTCGATCCAGTACTGGTGCCAGGTCTCGTCCGTGCCCGGCTCGACGAAGAACTCCATCTCCATCTGCTCGAACTCGCGGGTGCGGAAGATGAAGTTGCCGGGAGTGATCTCGTTGCGGAACGACTTGCCGATCTGCCCGATGCCGAACGGCGGCTTCATCCGCGCGGCGGTGAGCACGTTCTTGAAGTTGACGAAGATGCCCTGCGCGGTCTCCGGGCGCAGGTAGTGCAACCCTGACTCGTCCTCGACCGGGCCGAGGTACGTCTTGAGCATCATGTTGAAGTCGCGCGGCTCGGTCCACTGCCCGCGGGTTCCGCAGTTGGGGCACGGCACACCGGCGAGGCCGCCCTCGGCCTCGTGGCCCTTGCGCTCGGCGAACTCCTCGAGCAGCTGGTCCTCACGGAACCGCTTGTGGCAGGACAGGCACTCGGTGAGCGGATCGGTGAACACACCCACGTGCCCGGAGGCGACCCAGACCTGCTTGGGCAGGATCACCGCGGAGTCCAGGCCGACGATGTCGTCGCGCCGGGTCACCATGGCCCGCCACCACTGACGCTTGATGTTCTCCTTGAGCTCGACACCGAGTGGCCCGTAGTCCCAGGCCGAACGGGTGCCCCCGTAGATCTCCCCGGACGGGAAGACGAAGCCGCGCCGTTTGGCGAGCGAGATGACGTTGTCGAGACGGCTGACGGGTGCCACGGTGGTTCACTCCTGGGTCGAGGTTCCCCGCGGCTGGCGGTCGCGGGGTGAGCCCGGCCAGGCTACCGGGCTCGACGTGACGACCGCGTCCGCACCCCTGCGATCTGACGAAACGTCAGGTCAGCGCCAGATGAGGTGACCCTACAATCGACGGATGGACGATCCGGCTGCGGCCTACGGGTTGGGCGGCAAGCCGTTCTGGTTCGTGGTGCTCGCGCTGTTCGTCATCGTGATGGGCCGATCGCACGCCACCTACTGGGTGGGCCGTGCCGTCGCCCGCGGCGCCCAGCTCGAGACCGAGCACCGGGTCGGGCCGCGCTGGTGGCTCGCCGTGCTCGATCGGGTCGATCGCTGGTCACGCACCCCCGGCGCCGAGCGCGGACTGGGTCTGGTGCACCGATGGGGGCCGTTCGCGGTGGCCCCGGCGTACGTGGTCGTCGGGCTGCAGACAGCCGTGCTGCTGGCCAGCGGATTGCTCCGGATGCCCTACGCCAGGTTCGCCGTCGCCTCCGTCGTCGGCGCGTGCGCCTGGGCGCTGGTGTGGAGCACGGTCGGCATGGCGGCGCTCTGGGCGGCCCTCGGGCTCGCCGCGCGATCCGGCTGGGGGCTCGTCGTGGTCCTGATCGTGGTCGGCGCCGGTGCGGTCGTCCTCATCGCGCGACGCCGTCACGGCACGACACCCGGCACGGCCCCCAACACCGAGACCGTCGCCGACTAGCTGCTCGGCCCCGGACGCCGCTGCGCGCCCGCCGGCGTCCGCACGCTCCGTGAACGGCCCCACCGAGCTCCCGACGCGCTCGCCCGCCGAGCCGCTCGACCCGACCGCCGGGCCGTCCAGGTCGCGACGACTTCATCTCCCAGGTCCACTGCCCGTGCCCCGCCGACGCGCTAGCGTGATCCGACGCTCTCGGATCGGAGACGTGGCCGCGATGAACACGCGTGACGACGCCCGGCGACGATTCGACCTGGGCTCTCGAGCGATGGACTGGCTCGACGCCGCGCAGGACGCTCACGCGTTCCTCGATGTCGATCTGCGCCTGCGGTACGCCAACGTGGCCTTCGAGACACTGGCAGGACGCTCGTTCGACGACTGCGACGGCTGGCCACTAGCCCGGCTGCGGCCGTTCGGGGACGCGACGGAGAAGGTCCTGGCTCTGCTCGCCCGGGCCCTGGGTGGGGACGACGACACCGACGCCGAACTGGCGTGGCGACCGTGCGGCTCGGAGCTCGAGCTGCACCACCAGGTGCAGGTACGTGGGGATCGGTCATCGGACGGCAGCATCACGATGCTCCTGCTCGCGGCGCGCGATGTGACCCGCTTCCGCGAGACCGAACGCTCGCTGCGGCAGAGCCAGGCCGAGTTCCGGACCCTGGCCGACAACTCGCCGGACAACATCATCCGCTACGGACTGGACGGGCGCGCCACCTACTGCAACCAGGAGATCGGCGAGCGGATGGACACCACGGTCCGCCGTGTCGTCGGCGCGCTGCCGCACGAGTCCGCGCCTCCGGGCAGCGTCGAGGCGCTCCACTACGAGCAGGTGGTGATCGAGGCCCTGCGCACCGGGAGACCCGGCCACGTGGAGATCGCGGTCACCCACCCCGAAGGCGGCCAGGCGATCCACAGCGTGCTGATCCGCGCTGAGCGTGACACCGAAGGCGCGATCATCGGCGCGCTCGCCATCGGACGCGACGTGACCGACCTCGTGACGGCCCGCCAGCTGGCGGCCGAACGGGAACGGGAGTTCCGCACCCTGGCCGACAACGCGGGCGACCAGATCGCTCGCTGGGACGCCCACGCGCGCTACGTCTACGCGAACCCTCGCACGCTCGACATGATCGGCCTGCCCAAGAAGCACATCTACGGCCGGACCACGCTGGAGGTGAGCCGGAACGAGTTCCAGGAGACTGCCGCCGCCATCGATCGGGTGATCGCAGGTGCGGAGTCGGAGCTGTTCGAGCAGCGGTTCGTCGACCGCCGGGACGGGTTGGAGCACATCCAGCAGGTGCTGTGCGTGCCGGAGCGCGACGCCAAGGGATCCTTGGTCAGCGTGCTGGGCGTGGGCCGGGACATCACGGAGAGCGTCCGGAGCCGCGAGACGCTGGAACGGATCGCGCACACCGACCTGCTCACAGGTGTCCCGAACAGCCAGGCCTTGTTCGATCAGGGCCCGGCGATGCTGTCCGCTGCGCAGCGCACCGGAGGTCGGGTCGGGGTCCTCCTGCTCGATCTCGACGGCTTCAGGGCGGTCAACGACACGGTCGGGCACGCCGGCGGGGACGCGGTGCTGCGCGCCGTGGCCGAACGGGTGGTCTCCCGTCTGCGGCCCGGCGACCTCTTCGTGAGGTTGGGCGGCGATGAGTTCGTGATCGTCGCCACCGACATCGCCGACGACGGATGCCTGCAAGCCGTCGCGGAGGAGGTGCTGGACTCGCTCACCACCATGTCGACGCTGCCCGTGGGTCGCGGTACGCGGATCGGCGCGAGCATCGGCGTCGCCGTCTTCCCGCAGGACGGCACCACCATCGAGGCCCTCGTGTCCCACGCGGACACCGCCATGTACCAGGCGAAGCGAAGCGGACGCGGACGCGTCGAGTACTTCCACAAGGAGCTCGGCATCGCGCTCCAGCGCAAGGCGGCGATCGAGCGTGCACTGCAGGCGCCGGACCTCGCCGACGAGCTGGTGCTGCACCTCCAGCCGGTCTTCCACTTCGGGCCCCAGCCGACGTTGGCCGGGGCTGAGGCACTCGTGCGGTGGCGCCACGCGACCCTCGGGAACCTCATGCCCGACGAGTTCATCCCGATCGCCGAGGAGACGGGCGCCATCGTGGTGATCGGCCGGTGGGTGCTGCAGGAGGCGACCGCCATCGCGGCCCGCTGGAACCGCGGACGCAGCCCCGCCCTCGCGCCGCTGACGCTCGCCGTCAACTTCTCGACCCGGCAGTTCGCTCTCGATGACCTCGTCGTCGCCGTCGCGGAGGCGCTGGCTGCCAACGGCTGCGATGCGCGGTGGCTCATCGCCGAGATCACCGAAGGTCTGCTGCTGGAGGACTCCGACGAGATCCAGGCGACGCTGCGGCACCTGCGGGAGAGCGGGGTCCGCATCGCCGTCGACGACTTCGGCACGGGCTACTCCGCGCTGCACTACCTCACCCGCTTCCCCCTCGACATGCTGAAGATCGACCGTCGATTCATCCAGGGTGTCGGCGTGGCGGCCGGGAACGACGAGCTCGTCAAGGCCCTGGTGGCTCTGGCCGGGGCCCTCGGCCTCGATGTGGTGGCCGAGGGCATCGAGACGTCCGAACAGCTCGGCTTCCTCATGGCGCAGAAGTGCGACCTCGTCCAAGGCTTCCTGCTCGGCAGGCCCGTGCCCGTGGACTCGTTCGAGGCAGACCACGGCGCCGGCCGCTGGGACTAGTCGTCCACCGGGCGGCTCGCCTGGTCGACCGCTCTGCCGTACCGGCGGTCGCGGCGCGCGTAGGTCTCGATCGCCCGCCACAGGTGCCGTCGATCCACATCCGGCCACGGCTCGTCCAGGAACACCAGCTCGGCGTACGCCGACTGCCAGAGCATGAAGTTCGACGTCCGCTGCTCCCCCGACGTGCGCAGGAACAGGTCGACATCCGGGAGGTCCGGCTCGTCCAGGAAGCGCTGGACGGTGCGCTCATTCACCGAGGACGCCTTGAGCCGCCCGGCCGCGACCTCCTGGGCGATGGCCCGAGCCGCATCGGCGATCTCCGCCCGGCCGCCGTAGTTCACGCACATGGTGAGCGTGCACACGTCGTTGCCGCGGGTCCGCTCCTCGGCGGTCTCCAGCTCGGAGATCACCGAACGCCACAGCCGGGGGCGCCGCCCGGCCCAGCGCACCCGCACACCCCACGAGTCGAGCAGGTCCCGGCGACGGCGCAGCACATCCCGGGAGAAGCCCATGAGGAAGCGCACCTCCTCCGGGGAACGCGACCAGTTCTCGGTCGAGAACGCGTACGCCGACACGTGCTGCACGCCGATCTCGATCGCGCCCGCCATCACCTCGATGAGCGACGCCTCTCCCGCGGCGTGCCCCGCCGTGCGCGGCAGACCCCGCGCATTCGCCCAGCGGCCGTTCCCGTCCATCACCACGGCCACATGGCGCGGGACGAGCTCGCGGGGGATCGCGGGCGGGCGGGCACCCGACGGGTGCGGCGGCGGTGCGACCGGCATCAGACGCGCTCCACCATCGGCAGCGAACGCAGCCTGCGCTCCAGGTGGAACTGGCTGAACGCCGCGACCAGCCCGCTCGCCTCGGCCCGGTGCCGGTCCGCGGACGCCTCGACCACCGCCCAGTCCCCCACGAGCAGCGCTGCGAGCAGCACGAACGTCTCCGGGGCCGGTGCGGTGGCGCCCGGGGGTCGGCACGCGGCGCACACCGCACCGCCCAGCGGCACCGAGAACGACCGGTGCGGACCGGACGCACCGCACCGCGCGCAGTCGACGAAACTCGGCGCCCACCCGGCGATCGACAACGCACGCAGCAGGTACGAGTCGAGCGCAAGGCCGGGCGCGTGCGCACGCTCGGCCAGTGCACGCACCGCGCCCACGAGCAGCCGGAACTGCTGGAGCGCCGGTTCCTGCTCGGCCTCCACCAACCGCTCGGCCGTCTCCAGCATCACCGTGCCCGAGGTGAACAGCGCGTAGTCCTCACCGATCGCACGCCCGTAGGCACCGGCCAGCTCGGCCTGCGTGACGACCTCGAACGTCCGACCGGTCGACAGCTGTACGTCCACGCACATGAACGGTTCGAGCCGCGCCCCGAACCGCGAGCTGGTGCGGCGCACACCCTTGGCGACCGCCCGGACCTTGCCGTGCTCACGGGTGAGCAACGTGACGATCCGGTCCGCCTCACCCAGTGGATGCGTGCGCAGCACGAGCGCGGCATCCCGGTAGAGCGTCATGGCGCCCATTCTCCCCCGGGCCTCCCACGGACGGCGCACCTCAGGTCGCTGCGCGCGCCTCACCAGGATCGGCCGGGTCGTCCTGCCCCTCCGACCTCGCGGCCGCGGCACGCCTGGCCTCCGCCGCTCGACGGTCGGACACCCCCGCCCGCCGGTCGCCGCCCGGGGTGCGGCGGTCACGTGCGCCGGCCCGTCGCTCACCCGCCGTCACCCGCCGGTCCCGACCGCTGCGCTTGGCGGTGATCACCGCCCGGGACAGCCGCTCGAGAAGCGTCGAGGCGGGACCGACAGCGATCCCGTAGGACAGCGTGAGCTCGAAGTCGTCCGCGATCCGCGCCCACTCGCTCTCGTGGAGCGACGCCGACACGCGATCGGCCAGGTCCTCCGCGAACGCGAGATCCGCGGTCGAGTCCAGCACGGTCACGAACTCGTCCCCACCGAACCGGGCCACCAGGGCCGACGGCGGTGCAAGCTCGACCAGCAGATGAGCGACGCGCATGAGCGCCTGGTCACCGAACACGTGCGAGCTGCGTTCATTGACCTCCTTGAACCGGTCGACGTCGACGAACACCGCGACGACGTCACCCTCGGACGCCGCGAGCCGCTCCTCGAGAGCCCGGCGGTTGCCGACCCCGGTGAGCGCATCCGTGCGGCCCAGCCCCCGGGCCCGCTCGTTCTCCGCCTCCAGCTCGTGCACCCGGACCAGCGCACGCACGCTCTCCACCCGGGCGGCCCGCTCGACCCAGAGCTCACGCATCGCATCGCGCAGCATCCGTGCAGCCAGGATCGTCGAGGCCGGCGGTACGGACGCGGTCAGGCTGAGCTCGAGGCGCAACCACTCACCGCCCTGGATCCACAACGCCCGCTCGGACACCTTCGCCACCGCCGCCAGCGCGTCCGCCTCCCGCGCGGCATCGTCCACAGCACCCAGCTCGGAGTGGGCGAGCGCGCCGGCCGCCATCGCCATCAGCCACTCGACCCGGTCCGGCCGCAGACCCGGCCTCGCCCGTCCGATCATGTCGAGCCCGGTGACCGGCTCACCGAGCACGACCCAGGCGAAACCCTCCACCACCAGCGCGAGCGGACGATGGACGCCTCGGCGGTCGAGTCGCACCAGCAGCCGCGCCCGCGAGGCCAGCACCACGCACACCGCCTGGGCCTGCTCCGTGAGACCGACCATGAGCAGCCGCATCGCCCACTCCGCGAGCGTGCGGGCCAGGTCCACGACGATACCGAGCCTCGTGATGTCCTCACGGCTCACCCGCAGCGTGGCCAGCAGGATGCGCTCGGCCTCGGCGAACATCTCCAGGGAACGCAGCCCCTCGGCGAGCACGACGGCCGCAGAGACCTGGTTGTAGACCAGACCGTCCGGCGTCCCCGTGAGGACTGAGCCGAGCGCGACGTGCTCGACCACCGTGCTCGGGTCGTCACTGCGCCGCACCGCGAACGAGCGGATCACCGACACCTTCGCGCGCCAGAACGGCTGCGCATCCAGCCTGCAGCGCTCACCGAGCGAGTCGATGACCTCGAGGGCCTCGTCGATCCGACCCAGCTCGGTGAGCGCCCTGCCCAGGGCGTACATGAGGTACCGCGTGGTCGGCTCGTCCCCGGCGGACTGCGAGACCACCAGGAAGACGCGGCAGCTCACCGCCGCCTGCGCCCGATCGCCCACCTGGTACTGCTCGAACGCGACGTCGGAGAGCAGATCGAACGGGCCGAACTGAGGAGCGACTGCCACTACGGTCATCGCACCACCCCCGGTCGCCTGCGTCCCGCACGATCATGGCCCATCCGACTGTCAGGACCGGCCGTCGTCGCCCGATCAGCGGCCTGCCCGGTTGACTGCCGAGACGATCGCCTTGAGCGTCGCCGTCGTGATCGACGGATCGATCCCCACGCCCCAGAGGATGTCACCGCCGGTCGCGCACTCCACGTAGGCGGCCGCGGTGGCGTCGCCGCCCGCGGACAGCGCATGCTCGGCGTAGTCCAGCACCGAGACCTGCACATCGAGCTTGGACAGGGCGTCGACGAACGCGGCGACCGGCCCGTTGCCCGTGCCGCTCACGGTCACCGGGACGCCACGGTCCAGCAGATCGACCTCGAGCGTGTCGGCGTCACCATGGGAGCTCGTCGCCCGGCTGCCGCGGAGCCGGAACCGACCCCAGGCGTCCAGCGGTGCGGCGTCGGCCCCCGTCGCCACGTCCGCAGCGTCCACCGGGAGGTACTCGTCGACGAAGATCCGCCACAGGTCATCGGCCGTGACCTCTGTCCCGGCGGTGTCGGTGTGCCGCTGCACCGCCTGCGAGAACTCGATCTGCAGCCGACGCGGCAGGTCCAGGTCCTTCTCGGTCTTCAGCAGGTACGAGATGCCGCCCTTGCCCGACTGGGAGTTCACCCGGATGATCGCGTCGTAGCTGCGGCCCACGTCGCGCGGGTCGACCGGCAGGTACGGCACCGCCCACACCAGGTCGTCCACACCGACACCGGCGGCCGCCGCATCCTTGGCCATCTGCTCCAGGCCCTTCTTGATGGCGTCCTGGTGCGAGCCGGAGAAGGCCGTGAAGACCAGGTCACCGCCGTACGGATGGCGTTCGGCCACCGGCAGTTGGTTGCAGCGTTCGACGACCGAGCGCACGTGCGGCAGATCGGACAGGTCCAGCTCGGGGTCGACGCCCTGGCTGAACAGGTTCATGCCGAGGGTCACCAGGTCGACGTTGCCGGTGCGCTCCCCGTTGCCGAACAGGCAGCCCTCGATCCGGTCCGCACCCGCCAGGTAGCCCAGCTCGGCGGCCGCGACGGCCGTCCCGCGGTCGTTGTGCGGGTGCAGCGAGATCAGCACGTTCTCCCGGTGGTGCAGGTGGCGCCCCATCCACTCGATCGAGTCCGCGTAGACGTTCGGGGTGGCCATCTCGACCGTCGCAGGCAGGTTGATGATCACCTTGCGCTCCGGCGTCGGCTCGAACACGTCCAGCACCGCGTTGCACACCCGGACGGCGTACTCGAGCTCCGTCCCCGTGTACGACTCCGGGCTGTACTCGTAGGTCACCTCGGTGTCGGGGACCATCTCCTCGTACTTCTTGCAGAACCGGGCGCCCGAGACCGCGATGTCGACCACCTGGTCCTCATCGGCCCGGAACACCACCCGACGCTGCAGCACGGACGTCGAGTTGTAGAGGTGGACGATCGCCCGCCGGGCACCCGCGATCGCCTCGTACGTGCGCTCGATCAGGTGCTCCCGCGCCTGGGTCAGCACCTGGATCACGACGTCGTCCGGGATCCGGCCGTCGTCGATCAGCATCCGGACGAAGTCGAAATCGGTCTGCGAGGCGGCCGGGAAACCCACCTCGATCTCCTTGAACCCCATCTGCACCAGCAGCTCGAACATCTCGAGCTTGCGGGCCGGGCTCATCGGCTCGATCAGCGCCTGGTTGCCGTCGCGCAGGTCGACGGCGCACCAGCGGGGGGCCGTCGTCGCATGCCGATCGGGCCAGGTGCGGTCCGGCAGGTCGACGGTGATCTGCTCGTGGAAGGGCCGGTACTTGTGCACCGCCATGCCCGAAGGGCGCTGACGGGTGGGATCGGCCTGGTGCTGCTCGTTCATCGGGGTTCCTCGCTCACGGTGGGGTGGGCCGGGCGCGTCCAACCACCGCGACGAGGAACCGGCCTCCTAGAGGGCCCCGCCGCGGCGACCAAGAAGCAGGCTCACCAGCACGGTCCGCACCTTACCGCTCCGTCGCGGGTTCCGGGAACGTCTGCCGCCCCGTGGATGTGCTCGCCAATCGCACCCAGCAGTCGCCGAACCCGATGAGCGACCCGACCGGCAGCGACACCACCTGGTCCGGACCGCAGACGACCCGACCGCCCCCGGGGAGCTGCACGACGGTGCCGTTGGTGGACCCGAGGTCCTCCAGACTCACCCCGTCCTGCGACACCACCAGGCACGCATGCGTGCGGGACGACGAACGCAACGGGTCCACCAGCCGCAGCGCCGTCCGGCCGGCACCGGCGATCGGGTTGCGTCCCACCAGGACCGTCCCCCGCACGACGCGCCGCGTCCCGTCGGACAGCTCGAGCTCGGCCCGCGCGGGGAGGTAGGCGTCCGGCGCATCCGGCCGCACCTGCGGGTGCGGGGGCGCCGGACGGGTCTGCTCGAGCTCCGGCATGAGACCGAACGTCAGGACCTGGCCGGAGCCGCGCGTCGGCCGGGCAGGGGCGGCCGGGGTTGCGGAGGCCGGCGACGGCGGGACGACGGACAGCGCCCGGGTCACCGGCGCCGGTCCGGGCACCCGGTGCAGCACGACCGTCCCGGCCGCCCTGTCGTGCCAGCCACGGCGGCGCCCGCCACGGTCGAAAGCCGGCGACGCCACCACGACGACCGCACCCACCACGGCGACCAAGGCCCCGGCCACGACGACGAGCGTGCGGCGCAACGCACGGAGCGCACCGACCGGGGTCCCCCAGCGTTCATCGACCGTCCGCAGCCCCAGGGCGGCCCCGCCGACGGTCCAGCCGAGGTACGCCCGGGCCATCAGCTGCGCGACCAGCACCGCCACCGCCGCCGCTCCCGCACCGAGGGCGCCGATCCACGGCCGCAGACCCGCGACCCGGCCGATGAGCAGGACGATCACCACGACCAGGCACATGACCACCAGATCGAGGGCCGCGGCCGCTGCACGACGACCGAGCGAGGCGAGCTCGTTCACCGGCGCCGGCCTCTCGGGCGCGCCACCGTCCGCGCCTGACGCAGCGACCGCAACGAGAGCGCCGCACGGGTGCGCCCACGCCACGGCACCGTTGCCCGCAGATCGGCCACGACCTCCTCGACCGTGTCCCAGTAGCCGTCGACCTCGTCCGGGGTCGGCGGATCGGGCGCGAACACGGCACGGTCCGCCCGCACCGCAAGGTTCACGAGACGTCCCCGCAGCCCCTGCCCGTCCGCACCGGCGAACGACGCACCGCCGGCCCCGGAACCGGCACCCGCCACCCCGCCCGGGCCGAGGGCCCGAACCTGCGAGGCACCCGACAAGACCGGGGCCGGGCCGGCCTCGAACCGTTCGGCCAGATCCTGCGCACACTCCGTCCGGGTGGCGACCGGCGACGGTTCCACCCGCAGGTCACGTGCCGCGTCGACCAGCTCGTCCCAGGCTCCCGCGACCGCGACCTGCGGGCGGGTCGCGCGTCTTCGGCGAGCATGTCTGCGGGCCTTGAGCACCAGCACCACGAGCAACGGCGAGCCGAGCAGGAGCAGACCCAGCAGCCCGATGCCTCCCCAGACCAGCACGGTCACCCAGACCGGGCGGCCGCCGGCGTCCGGCGGGGCATCCGTCTGCGGCTGCTCGGTGTCGTCCTGCGGCGAGGTCACCGGGTCCTGCGGGGCCAGCGGTGGCTGCACCACCTGCGGCTGCGGTTCGGACGGCGCGTCCTGCTGGTCCTGCGTCGGGGTCCGGGTGGTCGACGGGGTCGCGTCGAAGACGACCCAGCCGTGACCGGCGAACGCGATCTCGACCCAGGCCTGCACATCCTTGGCACGCACCTCGACCGTGCCGTCCGGGCTCGTCGCCTCGTCCGCGGTCGCCGCATCCCCCGCCCCGGGCACGAAGCCGATCACGACCCGGGCCTTGAGGTGCAGCGAACGAGCCATGAGGGCCATCGCCGACGCGTACTGCTCACCGTCGCCGACCATGGGCGACGAGCCGAGCAGCTGCGTCATCCGGGCGGCACCATGCCCGGCGAGCGACGGGTAGTCGCCGTTGTCGGTCAGGCCGTGACTGAAGTACCCCGTCTCGGTCAGCCACGTGGCCAGCGCGCGCGCCTGCTGCACAGGTCGACCCGCGTCCCGGGCCACCTGCAGCGCCTGGGACTCGACGGAGGCGGGGACGCCCGTGTCCTGCGGGAGCACCACGTCCGCCGACCCGGCGTCGCCGATCTCGGCGTCGGACACCTCGGTGGGCGGGACCACTGCATCGACCGTGTACGTGGTGCCGGCGGTCAGCCCTCCCGTGAGCACGGCTGCTCCGGTCGCATCGTTGTAGCGCAGCTCGCCGGCGGTGGTGGCGTCCGTCGTGAACGACTCAGCCTGCCCGACGGTCGGCAGCCACACACCGTCGAGCCCTTCGATGGTGAAGGTCACGTGGGCCTGCGAACCGGTGACCTCGGTCTCGATCGTGTCACCGACCCGGCGGAACTCCCCCGACCCCTCCGCGGCCTGCCCACCGGCGACGTTCCACACCGTCCCGTCGTACCGGTCCAGCGTCGCCAACCGGACCCTGGCGCCCGAGGGCAGACCGCTCACCGTGAACAGCACCTCGTCATCGGCCTTGACGAACGAGCGGAACGCCGCCAGCGGACTCGAGTGGTCGGCCGGGTCGAACGGCGGGGTGATCTCGTTGCGCAGCACGAACCGCGAGGTGGCACCCATGACCTCGGGGGCCAGCCCCACGCCCGCCACGAGGACGAGGACCGTGAGCGCGGACGCCGACGCACGTCGACGCACCGCCAGTGCTCCGGACCGCGCCGAGGCCCACACCAGCAGCAGCGCCGCCAGCACCGCTCCGGCCAGCGCCGGGCGGACCGGCGGCTCCGCGGTCCCCAGGAGCACCGAGACGACCAGCACGAGCACCGGCACGACCCCGGCCAGCGCGGCAACGGTCGCCCGGCGCGCACGCAACGTCACCGTCACCGCCACCACGGAACCGGCCAGCGCCAGCACGAACGGAGCCAGCAGCACATCGCCGACCCGGCCGATCGGCGGGCTCAGGGTCAGCACATCGGACCAGCAGGTGACCAGGGCGCGCACCACCGTCCGGACGCCACCGGGCGTCGGGACCACCGATGTGCCGATGAGCGGACCGCCACCGAGCACCGCCAGCACCAGCGCCACGGCCGTGACCGCCAGCGCCGGCCACCGCTGCCACCCCGCGATCAGCCCGAGCGCCGTCCCGGCAGCCAGCCCGAGACCGAGCGCCGGCAGCGCCGTCGACCCGCCGAACACCACCGGGAGCGGCGAGAGCGCCAGGACCAGGGCCGCCAGCAGCACGACCACATCGACGGCGACCCACCGACCGCGCCGCCCGTTCACGGTCCGACCCGACGTCCGGGGACGCCCCGCGCCCACCTCGGGTGGTTCATCCGGCCACCCTGCGCACCAGCACGGGCAGGTCGTCCAGGGCTCCGAGGGTCGCCAGGCTCGCCTGGCCCTTCCGCTGCACCTGGACGCCGTCCCCGGGCGCACAGCGCAGCGCGACCACCCGCATCCCGACCGGGACGTGCCGGAGCGATGCCCGCAGCTCGGCCAGGCTCGACCGGGAACCGACCACGAGGAACGCCACCGACGACGTCGGCGGCTCGGCCGCGATCCGCCGGGGCAGGTCCAGCGACCGGTCGCCGTCCGGCTCCCGCACGATCCGGCAGCACTCGTCGAGGAGTGCGGCCGGGGACCGCGCACCCAGCCTGCGGCTCCCCGCGAGGAAGGTCAGCTCACGCTCGTCACGCACGACGTGCACCGCCACCGAGGCCGCGACCGCGACCGCGAGCTCGAACTCGTCATCGGACGCGAAGTCCTCGCCCGAGGTCGCCAGGGCGATCGTGGTGCGCGTGCGCCGGGTGTCCTCGAACTGGCGCACCATCAACGTGCCCATCCTGGCCGAGGTGCGCCAGTGGATCATCCGACGGTCGTCACCGGCCACGTAGTCGCGAAGTGCGTGGAACGACAGGTCCGAGTCCGACAGGTCACGGGTCGACTGCCCCTCCAGATCCCGCAGCAGCCCCGCACGGCCAGGTCCCAGCGACACCACCCGCGGGTGGATGAAGAGCTCGACCGACTCGGTCCACACCCGCCCGCGGCTCACCAGACCGAACGGGTCTCCGCGTCGGACCCGCACCGGTCCCACCACGACCACCCCCCGACGATCCGTCGGCACCGCGTACACCTCGTCCCACCCGCTGCCCGCAGCCAATGACGGCAGGGCGAGATCTGCCGTCGTGTGCCCCACCGGAAGCTCCAGCCGGGCCGCCAGGGACCGGTGCGCCGCCACGTTCGTCACAGCGAGACGACCCAGCGCCCGCTGGCCCACCCGTACCCGCCGGTCGGTCAGCTCGAGGTCGACCTCGAACCGCGAGCGACCGAACGACATCAGGACGCCCGCGAGCACCGCGACCGCACCGGCGGCCCCGAGCGCGGCAAGCTCGCCCCAGCCCAGCAGCCGACCGACGACGAGCCCGGCGACGGCCAGCACGGCCACCGCCCAGCCGACGGCCGAGACGCGCACACCCATCGGTCAGACTGTCCGCAGGACGGGCGGTGCGACCGAACCCAACACCCGTTCGAGGATCTGTTCACCGGTCACACCGGCGAAGTCGGCCTCGGCCTCCACGATCAGCCGGTGGGAGAGCACCGGGCGGGCGAGCACCTTGACGTCGTCCGGGACGACGTAAGCCCGTCCGGAGGCCGCCGCCCACACCTTCGCGCAGCGCACCAGGGCGAGCCCACCGCGCACGCTCGAACCGAGCATCGTCTGCGGGTCGTCACGGGTGGCCTCGGTGAGCCGGGCGATGTAGTCGAGCACCGCGGGGTCGACGTAGACCTCGAGGGCCAGGTCCGCCATGGTGCCGACCGACTCGGTGCTGATCTTCGGGGCCAGCCCGATGGTCCGGTCGCGCGCACCGGCCAGGATCTCGAGCGACGAGGCCCGGTCGGGGTAGCCCAGCGAGGTCTTGAGCAGGAACCGGTCGAGCTGGGCCTCGGGCAGCCGGTAGGTGCCGGCCTGCTCGATCGGGTTCTGGGTCGCGATCACCATGAACGGCCGGCCCACCGGGTGCGTCACCCCGTCGACCGTGACGTTGCCCTCCTCCATCACCTCCAGCAGCGCCGACTGCGTCTTCGGCGAGGCCCGGTTGATCTCGTCGGCCAGCACCACCGAGGCGAACACCGGGCCGGGGTGGAACTCGAACCGTCGGGTGCCCTGGTCGTAGATCGTGACGCCGGTGACGTCCGACGGCAGCAGGTCGGGGGTGAACTGGATCCGGTGGTGGCTGCCCTGGACGGTCGCCGCGACCGCCTTCGCCAAGGATGTCTTGCCGGTGCCGGGGGCGTCCTCGAGCAGCACGTGCCCCTCGGCGAGCATCGCGGTCAGCACCAGGCGAACCGCGTGGTCCTTGCCCAGCAGGACCTGGGAGACGTTGGCCACCAGCGCGTCGAAGGTCTGCGCGAACCATGTGCACTGCTCGGGCGTCATCGGTGCTGCTCCTCGTTCATGGTGTGGTCACGCTGGTGTCTGCCCAGTCGCCGGCCAGCCCGGCCGAGGACACGGCGCGCACCCGCACGCCCAGGGTGGTACCTGTTCCTATCGGCCCGAGGTGGTACGGGTCGAGCCGCGGGACCGCCGGCTTCGCCAGGGGGGTCCACCCGCCGGCCGCCACCTGGTACTCGACCTCGTAGTGGTCCACGTCCCCGCTCACGGCCTGCCAGTCGGCAGCCAGCACCACATCGGCCGGCGATCCGGAGACGTGCGCCGCCAGTCCCTGCACCTGGTCGGGGCTCGTGGCCTGCCAGGTCACCGCACCGGTGCCGGCCGCACCCGGACCGACCGCCGAGCGGGCCGTGACAGCAGCCGCGAAGGTCACGGAGCTCTTGCCCCTGGTCACCGAACCGGCCACCGAGAAGGTCGCGGAGGTTCCGGACACGGTCGCCGTGCCCACCTCCTGACCGTCGGCGGTGAGCGTCACGACGTAGTCGCCCGCCGCAGCCTGACCCCAGTCACCGGGCGGCTGCCACGCGACCGTCACCCCGCTGACCAGACCCGCAGCCAGCGCCGACACCCGGACGTCGACAGCCTGGACCTGGCTGGGCACCGTGAGCGGCGTGGGGGCGCTCGTCCCGGCGACCGCCTGGCCGCACCCGGCCGCGTTGCACGCCTGGACCTGGACGGCGACGTCCTGCCCGCCCGGCAGACCGGTGAGGGTGGCTGACGTCACATCGCCGGGTTCCACGACCACCCCGTTGTAGCTGAGCCGGTACGTGGTGATCGGTGAGCCGTTGGCGTCGGCCGCCCGCCAGGTGACCTGCGCGGTCGCCTGCCCCGGTGGACTCGACGTCCGGGACCCGACCACGACCACGTCCGACGCCGCACCCGGGACACCGTAGGTGGATGCGGTGACGGTCGCGGCGGACGAGGTGCCACGGGCATTGGTGGCCACCAACGAGAACGTGTAGGGGACGCCGTTCGTCACACCGACCAGCGCGTAGCCGGTGGCTCCCCCGTCGAGCTGCTCGGTCGCGTCCAGGCCGCCGCCGGTGATGGTGAGCGTGTAGCCGAGCAGCGGTGAGCCGTTGGTCGCCGGTGCGGTCCAGGCGACCGCGATCTGTCCTCCGGCGGGGGTGTCGACCCGGGACGCCGTGAGCCCTTCCGGCGTGGCGGGTGCGGCGGACGGCACGACGGTGCCCGACCACGCGCTCCAGGCACCCGGATCCGGCGACCGGTTGGAGGCCCGCACCCGGACGCTGTACGCCTGACCGTTCACCAGACCACCGAAGGTCGCCGACGTGCTCGTGGTCTGCTGCACGGCAGGCTCGCCTGCACCGGCCGGGGCCGGCGAGATCTCGACCTGGTAGGCCACGATCGCCGAGCCGTGGTTCGCGGGCGCCTCCCAGGTCGCGCTCACCGTGCCGTCGCCCGAGGTCACCGTCGGCGCGGCGGGCGGGTCCGGGACGGCGTCCGGACGGGCCGAGGCGGACGCAGCGCTCGCCGGGGACCACCCGACCGCGTTCTGGGCCGCGACCGTGAACGTGTAGTCCGTGCCGTTGGTCAGGCCGGTGATCGTGCACACCGTCGTCACGCACGCCGTGGTCGAGCCACCGGGTTCGGCCACCACCCGGTAGCCGAGGATCGGTGACCCGCCGTCACCCGGCGCGGTCCAGGACAGCACGACCGCCTGGTCGCGGACCTCCTGGGCGCGCGGTGCGGCAGGGGCGTCGGGCAGCGTGCTCACCCTCAGTGTCACCCGCCCCTCGATCTCACGGTCGGGGTCGCGGGTCATGTCGCGCACCCGGAACCGGGTGACCATGACCCCGGTGAACCCGGCGGCCGGCCGCACCGAGACCGTGCTCCCGGACGTGCTCGCCGTCCCGGCACCGGCGGTCTCGACCGTCGCCGAGACCACGACCAACGAACCGCCCTGGTCGACGAACGGGTTGAACGCCCCGTCGAGCACGGACACGGTGCGCTCCACACCCGACACACCGTCGTCGATGCTCTGGTCGAGCACCCGGGCCAGCGGACGGGTGCTCGCGATCACCTCGAGCGGCAGGGTGACCGGCAGCGTCCCGGACGTGCCGTAGCTGATGGCCAGCGACAGGGTGCCGGTGGTCCCCTTGGCCGTGGTGGCCGCCGCGGCGATCCTGAGCACCGACCCCGTCAGCGTGACGGTGAACCCGGCCGGCACCGCATCGGTGAGCTTGAAGCCGTAGTCGCCGGCCTGCGGCACCTCACCCTCGGGGTCGCGCATGAACGCGGTCAGGTCGACGGCGAGCGGAGCCTCCCCCGGACCGACC
This sequence comes from Cellulomonas sp., assembly GCA_022013895.1. Lineage (GTDB taxonomy): Bacteria > Actinomycetota > Actinomycetes > Actinomycetales > Cellulomonadaceae > Cellulomonas. The sequence continues at coordinate 25,141 of JAKLPK010000192.1, forward strand.
TCGACCGAGGACGGCGTGAAGGTCGGCGGGTGGTCGTCCGTGGCGTAGACCGTGATCGACAACGTGATGGTCGACTCACGCGCATCGGCGTCCCCGGTCCCGGTGGAGTCCGTGACCGGCACCGTGATCGACGCCGGCCCCGCGTACCCGGCGGCTGAGACGAACCGCAACGTGCTCCCATCGACGACCAGGGCGGAGCCGTCCGAGCGGGTGGCCGTCACCTTCGTCGCATCGGCGATCGTCGCGGTCCGACCCGGCGCGACCTGCACCTGCGAGTCGAGCGCGATCACGAGCTCGGCCCCGGAGGCCACCCGCAGCTCGGGGGCCTTGGGCCGGGGCGTCGGAGGGAAGAAGCCGAGCGCCGGGACGGTGATGAACGCGTACGAGGACGCCGACCGGTCCGTGCTGTTGACCAGCTGGTACGGCACCGTCTGGGCGTGGTCGGTCAAGGTGATCCGCACCGTCCCGTCGCCGGCGACGCTCGCCACCTCGGCGGCGGTGGCGGGGATCACCACCTCCAGGTCCGAGAGCGGACCGCTCGGGTTCACCGCGACCGCGAGCACGTCCACGTCGACCTGCGTGCGCCCGATCGTGTCGGCGGCCGGGACCACGACGTCCTGCGCGACGGGCGGGAGCACGGGCGCCGCCGCATCGACCGTGACCGTGAGCACGGCGCTGTCCTGGCCGCCGCGCGTGTTCGTCGCCGTGTAGAGCACCGAGAGCACCCCCGGTGCGGTCGGCGCCCGGACCACGACCCGGTGGCCCTCGACGCTCGCCTGTGCGGCATCGGTCCCGGACCCGGTGTCTCCGGACAGCTCGAGCGTGTCGGCGAGTGAGAGGTCGCCGCCCCCGGAGTCCACATCGTTGGCGAGCACCCGGACCTCGACCGTGCGGCCGGGGGCGACCGTGACGGCGTCGTCACGAGCCACGACCGTGGCTGCCGCCGTCGGCCACGGGCTGATGCCGACCCGGATCTGCCCGACCGCGCGTTGACCGGTCCAGTCCTCCACCGCATAGGTGAACGTGTCGGTGCCGGTGGCGCCGGGCAGTGCGCGGTACTCCAGGTAGTCGGGGCCGACGGCCGTCACGATGCCGAGCTCGGGCGCGTCGTCACCCAGGCCGAGCAGCGTGACGCCGTCACCATCGGCGTCGATCCCCTGCAACGGGATCGGGATGCGGACCGTCTCGGACTCGAACACCCGGGCCACGACCGACTGCGGGGTCGGCGCCGACTTGGTCGACGCGTCCGACTCGTGCACCCGCACGGTGAGCCGCGCCGCGGTCGACGTCCCCGCCGAGTTCAGGACCTGGAAGATCGTCGACACCGTCATCGCCGTGCCCGGCGCCTGGTACCGGAGCACGTCGCCGGAGACGAAGAGCAGCCCCTGACCGTCGGTGAGCGGTTCCGGCAAGGTGGGGGCGAGCGTGAGCTCGCCACCGTTCGGGTCGTAGGCGCCCTCGAGGGCCGAGATGGTCACGACGCCACCGGTGCGGACCGTCACCTCGACATCCGGGACCACCGGCGGCTGACTGACGGCCGACGCCGTCACGGACTGGACGAGGATCGACCCGACAGCCTCGCTGGTCCCGTTGGACACCGTGTACGGCACGCTCACGGGCAGATCGAGGGTGCGGTCGGCGGTGATCTCCACCAGGTGGTGCTCGACCACGGCCACGTGCAGACCGGAGCCCTCCGGGATGTCGACGCCCTGGAGGACGAGCATCAGGTTGTTCGGGTCCTCGTCGTTCGCGAGCGGGTCGATCGTCACCGAACCGCCCGCGGGCAGCAGCGCACGGTCGGCCATGGCCACCGGCGGCTGCACCTGATCGGGGTACTCCTCGACGTCGATACGCACCCATCCGGTCGCCTGCGAGGGCGAGGCCACCACGGTGAAGCTCACGTAGTAGGTGCCGGCCCGCGCGGCCGTGAAGCTGAACGTACCGCCCTGCAGATCGGGCACGATGGTCGCGCCGGGTACATCACTGACACCGGCCAGCCGCACCGGTTCCGCGGACGACGAGCGCACCGCCTCCAGCGGCGACACGACGACGGCCTGGTTGACGTAGCCGACGGTGTGCATCGGATCGATCTGTGGTGCGAGCACGCCCACATCGCGCACCTCGACGTCAACCGTTCCGGTCACCGGGGCTGACCGCCCGTCGGTGACCTCGACGCTCACCACCGTGCTCCCGCTGACCCCGCCCCCGTGCACCGTGAGCGTCCCGTCCGCGCGGGTGGTGACCGTGCCGAAGGTGGGGTCGATGGTCGCACCCAGCAGGACGAGACCGTCCCCGTCGGGGTCGGTGAAGTCCGCCAGGACGTTCTGGTCCAGGCTGCCGCCCTGCTCGACCTCCAGGGTCGAGGTGCGCACCTGCGTCGGCGGGTCGTTCACCGAGGCGTCGCGGACGGTCAGGTGCACGGTCGCCGTCGCGGGGGCCCGGGTCCCGGGGCGATCGGTGATCGTGTACGTGAAGCTCACCTCGCCGGTCGCGCCGGCGGGGACGTCCACCTGCAGGGCGCGGCCGCCCTGCACCACCTGGAGGCTGCCGAACGAGGCGGGCACCGGGTCGACCTGCGAGATCACCAGGATCCCGCAGTCGGACGTCGCATCGTTGTCCAGCACGGCCAGCACCGTCGTACGACCCGGCCGGACGCCGAACGCATCGTCCACCGCGCTCGGTGGCGCACCCTCCTCGGAGCACTGTGCGGACTGCGCCTGCGTCACCTCGGTCCCGGCGTTCTCGTCGGGTGTCGTATCCGACTGCTCGGGGGTGATCTGCTGCCAGTCCGGCACCCTCACCCGCGGGTCCTCGGGGAGCCAGGCGCGACCGGTGGTCACGTCGTTGAGCACCACCTGGTTGCGGTTGACCCGGAAGACGAGCTCATCGGCCGAGGTGACGCCCTCCCGGTCGGCGGAGGTCACCTCGTCACCGCACAGCCGCATCCAGTTGCCGCTGCCGGTCGCCCAGGCGGCGTAGCCGCACGAGCCCACCCGCACCGGCGCGGCCGGGGTACCCGCACCGGTCGTGCGGTGCACCATCGCCGGGCCGCCGTCGAGCGGGACCTCGTAGAGCGTGTCGGTGGAGGCGACCAGGACGGTGTCGGCGGCAGGTCCGGGCTGCTGCAACGTGAGCTGGTCACCATCGAGCTCGACCGATCCGGTGCGGGTGCGGACCGTGTGCCCGTCCAGGACCACGGGTTCGTCGCCGACCGCGGTGAGCTGGTCGACCGCCTGCACGGCACCGTCGAGCGCGGCGCCCTCGGTCGCGGTGCTGCCGTCCCCTGCAGGCACCCGGGTCGCCGTGGCACCGCCGGCGGTGACCGTGAGCACCGCACCGTCCCGGGTGACGGTCGCCCTGCCACCGTCCCCCAGAGCGACGTCCGGCATGGCGGCGGCCACGTCGAGGCTCGCCAGATCGGCCAGGGCACGCACCCAGACCCCGCCGTCGGCGGATGTCACCACGACCGTGCCACCCGCCATCGCGACGGTGTCACCCGTGCCGATCGCGGCCCGGGTGGTGACCGCGACGCTCGCCGGGTCGACGACCGACACGCTCGCCGGTTCGATGAGCAGCACCTGTGCGCCGTCCTGGGCGACGTCGAGCACGGAGCTGGTCGAGGCGAGCCCGCCGTCGAGCTCCTCGACGGGGACGTTGTAGCGCCCGAGCGCCAGGTCCTGCTTCGACGTGAGCCAGACCCCACCGTCGTCGAGGTCGAGCCGGGAGACCGGGAAGCCCTGCTGGAGCAGCGCCAGGCACGCCACCACGGCCGGCACGGTGAGCGCCGCGGCGAACGAGGTGCGGCGCCGGTCCCAGCGCACGGTCATGGGACGCACCCCTTCGCCGGGGTCGCGGAGTAGCGGCCGTCGGCGCGGCGCAGATAGACCTCGATGCACGTCTGTCCGGTCGCCTCGGCGGCGGGCACGGTCACCTGGGTCGACTCGACGAGGGCCAGCTGGGCATCCTCGGTGAGGCTCAGGACCCCCCACAGGTACCCGTCCTCGGTCTGCGGATCAGGGTCCACCCAGGTGAAGACCACCGAGCCGTCGGCCTGCCGCGTCCCCACCAGCCCGGTCGGGCTCGGGACCACACCGTCGACGGTCGCCGGTGCCGGCACGAACTGGGTCGGCGAGGCCTGCGGTCCACCCGTGGCGCGGTGCACGACCGCGGCGACCGCGGCGGTCAGCACCAGCACGAGCGCCACGAGCGCTCCGACCAGGACGCGGCGGGGCGAGCGACCGGCGCGCTCCTGGCGGCCGGTGCCAGGACCGGTGGTGGGCTGGGCCGGTCCCTGCTGCGCGGATCCTGACAGCGGCGACCCGGACTGCGGCGATCCGGACCGTGAGGGCTCGGACCGGTCACCGCGCAGCGGCGCGCCGATCGGTGCGATCTCCCGGATCTCCCGCTGCCGGGTCTGCTCGTGACGCGCCGCCGCACCGGACGGGTCCAGCTCGAGGATCGGTCGCAGCCGCGTCGCATCCTCATCGTCCGAGGCCGGGTGCGGGTCCGTCGGGCGGGCGACGTCCACCGGGGACGCACCGAGCTCGTGGCCGAACACGTCGAGAGCCGTCAGCGGAAGGCCGAGCGCCTGCTCGACCGCCTGCAGCGCCCGGGCCACCGCGACCGCGCTCTCGTAGCGCCGCGCCGGTTCCTTGTCCATGGCCCGTTCCAGCACGGCGGTCAGGGCCGCGGGCATGTCGGGGCGGCCGACCGCGGGCAACGACATCCGCTCGATGCGGGCCACCAGCTCCGGTGCGGTGTTCGCCGCGCCGGGCACCTCGAACGGGCTGCGCCCGGCCAGGAGCGAGTAGATGGTCGCGGCCAGCGAGTACACATCGGAGCGCTCATCGCCGGAGGGCCGGGCGCCGACCAGCTCGGGTGGTGCCCACGGGATCGACATGCCGACGGCCGCTCCACCGCCCTGACCAGCGGTGGCGGCGATCCCGAAGTCGGTGAGCGCGGGCCACCCGAAGTCGGTGGTGAGCACGTTCGCCGGTTTGATGTCGCGGTGCAGGATCCCCGCGTCGTGCGCGGTCTGCACGGCCGAGGCCAGTCGCACGCCGATCCGCAGGCACTCCGCGACGCTCAGCCGCTCGGTGCGGTACCGCTCGGCCAGGCTGGGCTGCGAGCAGTACTCCATCACCAGGAAGGGTCGGCCGTCCTGCGCGAACCCGGCGTGGTGCACCGTGACGATCGCCGGGTGGTGGGACAGCTGGGCCATGAGGTTGGCCTCGGTGACGAACCTGGCGCGCAGCTCGTCGTCGAGCGTCGGCGCGAGCAGCACCTTGACCGCCACGTCCCGGGCCGGAAGGTGCTGGCGGTACAGGAACACGTCGGCGAAGCCGCCCAGCCCCACCAGGCGCTGGACGGTGTAGCCGGGCAGCTCGGGGGGCGTGCTCGGTGCTCGTGCCCCCGTCACGTCCCCCGCTCCACCGTGAAGGTCACACCGTCACCCAGGTCGACGGTCTCGGAGGCGGCGAGTGCGGTCGGCTCACCCGGGTGCAGGCGCCGTGCGCCGAGCCCGGCCGCCAGCAGGTACACACCGTTGGTCGAGTCGAGGTCCGTGACCAGCACGTCGTCGCCGACGAGCCGGATCTCGGCGTGCGTGCGACTGATGTCCTGCTGCGGGCTCGGCACGGCCACCAGACGCGGCAGGTCACGTGAACCGAGCCGCATCGCCTGCGGGGCGCGTCCGATCAGCACCGGACGGTCCAGGGCGACGACGAGCCCGGTGGACAGCACCAGCCGGGCATCGGTCACCCGCACCGGGTCGGGTGTCGGCGCCGGCCGGCCGTCCCAGACCGGGAGCCCCTCGCGCAGATCGGCGAGCGTGCTGGACATGATGGTGAACGAGGCGTCGTCCGCACCGTCGTGGTGGCCCGCCACATGCGTCCCGGCGGCCGGTCCGGGGACCTCGGCCGAGGCTCCCGCCCCGACCATCGCGGGTTCGACGATGCGGGTCAGCACCTGCGTGGGCTGCTCGCGGGACGGCCCGTCGAACGTCCGACTGTCGGGACCTGCCCCGGCGGAGGCAGCTCCGACGCCGTCCGGCTCACGGTCGTCCGGGACCTCGCGGGTCAGCTCGACGGGTTCGGCCACCGTGGCGGGGGCGCCGGCAGGCTCCCCGTCGAGCGCTGCTGCGTGCGGGGCCGTCGTGGATGCGGGATCCGCGTCGACTAGGTCGGCCTCCGCGTCGACGACCGGCACCGGCACCGGCGGGACGGCCCCGGCGGCGCGTCCGACCGTCGGGTCGTCGCTGCCCGTCAGGTCCGACTGCGTCGGGACGGTCAACGCCGCGGCCCGCACCAGCCCACCGATGAGCGGGAGCCACGGTGTGGACGCACCGTCCGGCACCCGCACCGTCAGCCGATGGACCACGTGCAGCACCCGCTCGGTCCAGGTGCTCACACCGGTTCCGTCGATGAGCTCGGTGCCGTCGTCGGTGAGCACCTCGACCCGCGCCGGGCCGCGGACGGCGACGTTGGTCGTGCCGTCCTGCCCACGCACCGCGAGGACGAAGGACGGCAGCACCGCGAGCCCGGGCCGGGCCAGGACCGACAACCCGTCGAGGAAGGACCCGCCGTCACCTGCGATCTGCCACAGCTCGAGCGCGGGCTCGTCACCTGCCGCCGGTTCGAGCAGAGCCACCAGCCCGTTGCAGGACAGCGCCGTCCACTGCCCCGGTGTGTAGCTCGACCCGTTCACCGTGCTCCGTTCCCTGGTGACTGGCGGGGCACCGTCGCCCCGTCCAGCATCTCGTCCCAACCCCGGCCCGCGGCCCGGGACACCGTGGGGTGCTCTTCGTCGAAGGTCCGCGTGAGCATCGGGTCGGCCGACTCGTCGACGACGTCGACCACCACGACGGTCACGTTGTCCCGCGCCCCGCGCGCCAGGGCGCCGTCGACGAGTGCGACGGCCGCGGCCTGGGGGTCGACGCGGGTGCCGAGCACCGCGGCGATGTCGGCGGCACCCAGCTCTCGGGTGAGCCCGTCGGTGCACAGCAGCAACCGGTCACCATCGTTCGCCGGCAGCAGCCAGTAATCCGGCTCGGGCGGCCCGTCGGTGCCCAGCGCCCTGGTCAGCACATGCCGTTCCGGGTGCCGATCGGCTTCCTCGCGCGTGAGCACACCGGAGTCCAGCAGCTCCTGCACCACCGAGTGGTCGACGCTCACCTGCTCCAGACCGCGCGCCGTCCAGCGGTACACCCGTGAGTCGCCGAGGTTGAAGACCAGCCAGAACTGCCCGCCCTCGTCATGGGTGAGCGCAACGCCGGCGACCGTCGTGCCGCCCTGGCGTCCGTGGGTGAACTCGGCGCGGATCCGGGCCGAGGTCCGGTCGAAGCAGTCACGCACGTCATCGCCCGTGGCGCGGTCCTGACCGGCGAGCTGGGCGAACTCCTCCACCGCGATCCGGCTCGCCAGGTCACCGGCGTCGTGGCCACCCATCCCGTCCGCCACCAGGAACACCGGCGGATAGGTCAGCACGGCGTCCTCGTTGACCTCCCGAACGGTTCCACGGTCGGTGGCCGAGCCCCACGACGTGCGCACCCGGACCTCCCATGTGTTCACCTTCCGGTGTATCGGCCCCCATCGTGCCTCACCTGAGCACGAGCGCGGCGCGGTTGGCCGGCTCAGATGCCGAGCTGGAACACTCCCCAGTAGGCAAGGACCACGAGCAGGACCCCGGCCGCCACCGCTGCCAGTCCGAGCGCGGCGCGCGAGGCCACACCGGTCGCGACCGGCAGACCCTCGCGCCGGGTGGCGACCACGCGCCGCATCGTGAGCACGCCCGCTGTGACCGTCGCCACACCGATCAACCGGACACCCACCCAGCCGCCGGTCACGATGAGGGCGTCCCGCTCGTAGTCCAGTGCGAGCCGGGCCACCGCGAGCAGGTACCAGACCAGTGCCACGACCGCGACCAGACAACCCACCCCGGCCAGGAGGGCGCGGATGCCGACCCCCGGCGCGAATCCCCGCGCCGGCGGTCCGGCCCCCCGGCGCCGGCGGACCATCCGCACCAGCCGCTGGGTACCGGCGGCCAGCGCCGCCAGCACCAGGGCCCCGGCGGCGCTCACCACGATGATGACCATCACCATGCTGTCGCGCAGCCAGCGCGGGGTCGGCACCGGCGACGCCCGGAACTCCTGCGTGGGCTGGGCGCCCGCCACCTGCGGTTCCGCACCGGCCGTGCCGGGCATCCCCAGGACCCATCCGCACAGATCGCGCAGGAACGCCGGGACCACCTGGTCACCGATCTTCAGCCCGTGGTTGGCACCTGCGTAGTACCGGACGGTGACGTCGTCGTTCCCGGCCTGGGCGGTGTCCGAGATGATCTGCTGCGCACCCTGGACCAGCGGCATCGAGGCGTCGTCGGTGCCGTAGGCCACCAGCACCGGCTGGCGCATCTGCTGCTGCCAGACCGAGACGTCGAAGTCCACGTACTCGAACGCCCCGGGCACGCTCAGGCCCACCGCGCGCGGGATCGCCCGGAACACCTCCGACGGGACGCCGGTGTTGCGCAGGTAGTTGTCCACGGCGAACGCCGCCTGCTGACGGGGCGGCACCACCGGGCTCGAGACCAGCACGACGAAGGCGATCCGCGTGTCCTGCACGGCCATCACGGGCGCGATCCAGCCGCCCTCGCTCTCGGCGTAGACACCGACCGCATCCGGGTCGACGCCGGGCCACTCGCGCAGCAGCTCGACCGAGCGCTCGTAGTCGGCGGCCATCCCGACGTAGTCCCGGTGCTGCACCGAGTAGGTGTCCAGCCGCTTGTCCGGCACGATCGTGGTCACCCCCGCGGCGGCCAGGGCGTGCGCCTGCTCGACGAAGGCGACCTGGTACTTCCCGGTGCCGGCCCCGTGCACGAACACCACACCGGGGCGTCCGGCAGGCGCCCCGACCGGCTCGCTGATCTGCGCCTCGACGCTCGTCCCGTCGAGCTCGACCGTGACCACCGTGGTCCGGACCTCATAGCTGCCCAGCGACGGCGCACCGGTGATCGCCGTGTCCGCGGTAGAGACCTCCAGATCGTCGCCGAGCGGTGTTGGGTCCCACTGCGGACCGAGCACCGCCCCCACGGCAGCGAGCACGATGAGCGCGACGACGGTCTCCGTCGCCGCCCGCCAGGATCCCTCCCGCAGCCGCCTGGTCCGACGGTCGAGCGTGGCGAGCAGACCCGCCACCTCAGAAGCCCAACCGGCCGAGCTGCTTGGGGTCCTGCTGCCAGTCCTTCGCGATCCGCACGTGCAGGTCGAGGAACACCCGGGCGCCCAGCAGCCCCTCGATCTCGATGCGGGCGCGGGCGCCGACCTCACGCAGGCGCGCACCGCCGCGGCCGATGATGATGGCCTTCTGGCTGTCCCGTTCGACGAACAGGTCCACCCGCACGTCGACGAACGGCCGCCCGTCGGCGGTCGGCTTGTCCCGCGGCACGATCTCGTCCACCACGACGGCCAGCGAGTGCGGGAGCTCGTCGCGCACACCTTCCAGGGCGGCCTCCCGGACCAGCTCGGCGATCATCACGTCCTGCGGTTCGTCGGTGAGCTCACCTGCGGGGTACAGCGCGGGGCCTTCGGGAAGGTGCTCGACCAGGACGTCGGTGAGCACGTCGACCTGGTACCCACGGGTCGCCGAGACCGGGACGACATCGGCCCACGGCGCAAGGCCGGCGACCGCGACGAGATGCTCGGCGAGCCGGGCGCGGCCGACCAGGTCGGTCTTGGTCGCGACCGCCACGACCCGGTCCGCCATCTCGGTGAGCTGGTCGGCGATGTACCGGTCGCCCGGTCCGACGCGCTGGTCCGACGGCAGGCAGAAGGCCACCACGTCGACCTCGCTCAACGTGCCCGCGACCACATCGTTGAGCCGTTGGCCCAGCAGCGTGCGGGGACGGTGCAGCCCCGGCGTGTCGACCAGCACCAGCTGTGCGTCCGGCCGGTGCACGATGCCGCGCACCACGTGCCGCGTGGTCTGCGGACGGCCGGAGGTGATCGCCACCTTCATCCCGACGAGGGCGTTGGTGAGCGTGCTCTTCCCGGAGTTCGGCCGCCCCACCAGGCACACCAGCCCGCTGCGGTACCCGGGCGCGGTCACGGTGCGGGCTCCTCGTCGGTACGGCTGGCCAGCACGGTGGCCAGCCGCCTGCGGCGACCCTCGACCCGGTCGGCCACCAGGTGCAGACCGTGGATCTCCCCCACCGAACCGGGCAGCGGCACCCGGCCCAGCGCCTTCGCGAGCAACCCTCCGACGGTGTCCACGTCCTCGTCCTCCACCTCGATGCCGAACAGCTCACCCAGCTCGTCACGTCCCAGCCGGGCCGGGACCCGGAACACCCCGTCGCCGAGCTCCTCCACCACCGGGGCCGACGGGTCGTGCTCGTCGGTGAGCTCCCCGACGATCTCCTCCAGCGCGTCCTCCATCGTGACCAGCCCGGCGATGCCGCCGTACTCGTCGACCACCATGGCGATGTGCGACGAGCCGTCACGCAGGTCCCGCAGCAGGTCGTCGACCGGTTTGGACTCCGGGACGAAGACCGCCGGACGGGCCAGGACGCCGGTGGGCTCGTCGAGCGCCGCACCGTCGTGGGCGCCGTTGGCACCGGGGATGTGCCGCACCACGTCTTTGAGGTAGAGCACGCCGCGCACATCGTCGACGGACTCCCCGATCACGGGCACCCGGGAGAAGCCCGACCGCAGCAGCAGGGCGAGCGATTTGCGCAACGTGGTGGTCGCACCCGTGGTCACCATGTCGGTGCGCGGCACCATGACCTCGCGGGTGAGCGTGTCGCGCAGCTCGAGGACGGAACGGAACATCTGCCGCTCACCCTCCTCGATCGCATCGGACTCGGCGACCCGCGCGACCATGTCCCGCAGCTCGTCCTGCTCGGCCTCGGCGCTCAGCGCCGCGGTCGTCGTGCGGCCGACCCCGCCGGCGGTCGCGGCCACCACGGTGAGCAGCCGCGACATGGCCGCCAGCGTCGCGACGGGGTGCCGTCGCCCGATCGACCGTGGGCTGACCCGCACCAGGCCCCAGGCCACTGCGGCGCTCACCCCCAGCGCGACGGCGACCACCACCGGCCACGCCCAGCCGGTCGCGGTGAGCGCAACGGTGACGGCGACGGTCGCGACCATCTCGGCAAGAAGTCGGACGAAGGCGGCCGCGGCCGCGACGCGCACCGGACGGGCGACCAACGCCTGCACCCTGGCTGCGGCCGGGTTGCCGTCGTTGAACAGCACACCCACCTGAGTCCTGGTCGCGCGGGTGACCGCCGTCTCACCGGCCGAGAGCAGGGCGGCGAGCACGTAGCCCACGACCGCCAGCGGGATCAGCAGGGCACCGGGTGCGTTCATCGTCCGGCGAGGAAGGTGAGCAGCAGCCGACGCTGCAGGTCGAACATCTCCTTCTCCTCTTCCGGCTCCGCGTGGTCGTAGCCGAGCAGGTGCAGGATCCCGTGCACCGTGAGCAGCAGCAGCTCCTCGGCGGTGCTGTGGCCGGCCACCTTCGCCTGGGCCGCAGCCACCTCGGGGCACAGCACCACGTCACCGAGCAGCCCGGCGGGGGTGGTCGCACCGGCGTGCCCCGGACGCAGCTCGTCCATCGGGAACGACAGCACGTCGGTGGGCCCCGCCTCGTCCATCCACTTGAGGTGCAGATCGCCCATCGTGTCGGTGTCCACCAGCAGCACCGAGAGCTCGGTCTGCGGGTGCAGATGCATCTCGTCGAGCACGTAGCGGGCCAGCGCGGCGAACTCGGCCTCGTCGACCGCCACCCCTGATTCGTTGGAGACCTCGATGCTCATCGTCGTGGCCGCGTCCCGTCCGCCCGGTCGACCTCGGCCTGGGCGTAGGCGTCGATGATGTCCCCCACCAGGCGGTGGCGGACCACGTCGGCCGAGGTCAGCCGACAGAATGCGACGTCCTCGACGTCGGCGAGCACCTGCTGGGCGTCCCGCAGGCCCGAGGCGGACGACGACGGCAGGTCGACCTGCGTCACGTCTCCGGTCACCACGACGGTCGAACCGAATCCGATCCGGGTGAGGAACATCTTCATCTGCTCGGCCGAGGTGTTCTGCGCCTCGTCCAGGATGATGAAGGAGTCGTTGAGGGTGCGCCCGCGCATGTAGGCCAACGGGGCGACCTCGATCGTGCCCGCCTCCAGGAGCCGCGGGATCGAGTCCGGGTCGACCATGTCGTGCAGGGCGTCGTACAGCGGGCGCAGGTACGGGTCGATCTTCTCGGCCAGGGACCCGGGCAGGAACCCCAGGCGCTCACCGGCTTCGACCGCGGGGCGGGTCAGCACGATCCGGCTGACCCGTTTGGTCTGCAGCGCTTGGACGGCCTTGGCCATCGCCAGATAGGTCTTGCCGGTGCCGGCCGGTCCGATCCCGAAGGTCAGGGTGTGGTCGTCGATCGCATCGACGTACTCCTTCTGCCCGGCGGTCTTGGGTCGGATCGTGCGACCGCGCCACGACAGCACATCGAGGGTCAAGACATCCGCCGGACGCACCTGGGTGACGGCCGTAAGCATGGCGATCGACCGTTCGACCACCTCCGGTCCGATGGAGGCACCGGCCGCGACCGTCTCCGCGAGCTCATCCATGAGCCGGGCCGCGAGCGCCACGTCCCCGGCCGGACCGGCGAAGCCGATCTCGTTGCCACGCACGTGGATGTCGACGCCCGGGAAGCCGCGTTCGACGGCCCTCAGCACCTCGTCGCGCGGTCCGAGCAACGCGACCATCGGCACCGAGACCGGAACGGCGATGCGATGCTCCACCCGGGCGGGGGGCGCGCTCGTGCGGGGTGTGGCTCGCTGCTCGCTCATGTGCTCGGCGTGCGCCGTGCGCTCCTTCGAAGGTCGTCGGACGGGCAGGTCGAGTCTACCGGCACGCTCGCGCCAGGGCCGATCGTGGCGCAGTGTGAGAGGCGGTCCCACCAGCAGGCTGGGCCCATCGTCCCCGGGGTCGGCACCCGCGGGTCGACCAGACTGGCCGGTGGAACGGGCAACGATGCCCGGACGAGCTCGGAGGTGTCGGCGTGGCCAGATACGTCAAGGACTTCAGCGAGGGCAACAAGGACCAGAAGGACCTGTTGGGCGGCAAAGGTGCGAACCTCGCCGAGATGACCCGGCTCGGCCTTCCGGTACCGCCTGGTTTCACGATCACCACCGAGGCGTGTCGCGCCTACATGGCCGACGGGCAGGTCCCCCCCGAGCTGCGGGTCGAGGTCACCCAGGCCCTGCGGCACCTCGAGGACACGATGGGGCGCCAGCTCGGCGACGTCCACGAACCGCTCCTGGTGTCGGTGCGCTCCGGCGCGAAGTTCTCGATGCCCGGGATGATGGAGACCGTCCTCAACGTCGGTCTCAACGACGCCTCGGTCAACGGGCTCACGGAGTTCTCCGGGGACGAGCGGTTCGCCTGGGACTCCTACCGTCGACTGATCCAGATGTTCGGGCGCACGGTGCTCGGCATCGACGGTGACGTGTTCGCCGACGCCCTCGACAAGGCGAAGGCTGCCCGCGGGGTGGCCTCCGACGTCGACCTGACCGCCGCTGATCTGCGTGAGCTGGTCGGCACGTTCAAGGCGATCGTGCAGGCGCAGACCGGTCGCGACTTCCCCCAGCACCCGCGTGAGCAGCTCGACATGGCGATCGTCGCGGTCTTCAACTCCTGGGGCACCGACCGGGCGCGCCTCTACCGCCGCCGCGAGCGCATCTCGGACGACCTGGGCACCGCGGTCAACGTCGTCACGATGGTCTTCGGCAACCTCGGACCGGACTCCGGCACCGGCGTCGCGTTCACCCGTGACCCGGCCAGCGGGATGACCGGCGACTACGGCGACTACCTGGCGAATGCCCAGGGCGAGGACGTGGTCGCGGGCATCCGCAACACGCTGTCGCTCAAGGACATGGAGCAGGTCGACCCGAAGTCCTACCGCCAGCTGCGCAAGGTGATGCGTCAGCTCGAGACCCACTACCGCGACCTGTGCGACATCGAGTTCACCATCGAGCGCGGCAAGCTGTGGATGCTGCAGACCCGGGTCGGCAAGCGGACCGCCAACGCGGCCTTCCGGATCGCCACCCAGCTGGTCGACGAACACCTGATCACCATGGACGAGGCGCTGTCCCGCGTGACCGGCGCCCAGCTCTCGCAGCTGCTGTTCCCGCAGTTCGCGTCCGGCCACCCGGCGCCGCTGCTCACCAAGGCCATGGCCGCCTCGCCGGGTGCGGCGGTCGGCGCCGCGGTGTTCGACCCGGTGCGGGCCCAGGAGTGGGCCGCGCAGGGCAAGGACGTCATCCTCGTGCGGCGCGAGACGAACCCCGACGACCTGGGCGGGATGATCGCCGCCGTCGGCATCCTGACCGCGCGCGGCGGCAAGACGTCCCACGCCGCCGTGGTGGCCCGGGGCATGGGCCGCACGGCGGTGGTCGGCGCCGAGGAGCTGGTCATCGACCCGGTCGCCCGGTCGCTCACCTGCAAGGGTCGGACCGTCGCCGAGGGTGACGTCCTGGCGATCGACGGCTCGACGGGTGAGGTCTTCATCGGCGATGTGCCGGTCACACCGTCGCCCGTGAGCACGTACCTGGAGGAGGGTCTCGACGCAGCGCTGGCCCAGGCCGGGGACGGCGAGGCGGCCGAGCTGGTCCGTGCCGTCGACCGGATCCTCGTGCACGCGGACCAGGTGCGACGCCTGCGGGTGCACGCCAACGCCGACAACGCGGCCGATGCCGCACGGGCCCGCAGGCTGGGCGCCCAGGGCGTGGGGCTGTGCCGCACCGAGCACCAGTTCCTGGGCGAGCGCCGGGTGCTCATCGAGCACGTCGTGCTGGCCGAGACCGATGACAAGAAGCAGTCGGCACTGGACGCCCTGCTCCCCCTGCAGCGCGGCGACTTCGTCGAGCTGCTGGAGGCGATGGACGGTCTGCCGACGACCATCCGGCTGCTCGACCCGCCGCTGCACGAGTTCCTGCCCGACCTCACGAGCCTGTCGGTCAAGGTGGCGCTGGCCGCCGCACGCGGTGAGGTCGACGAGGCCGACGTCAAGCTGCTCGCGGCCGTCGAGCACATGCACGAGGCCAACCCGATGCTCGGGCTGCGCGGCGTGCGGCTCGGGCTCGTCGTCCCTGGGCTGTTCGAGCTCCAGATCCGGGCCATCGCCGAGGCCGTGGCCGACCGGCTGGCCGCGGGCGGCAAGCCGCATGCCGAGATCATGGTGCCGCTCATCGGTTCGGTGCAGGAGCTGCGGCTCGTGCGCGACATGGCGATCGCGATCATGGCGGAGGTCTCCACCTCCCGCGGGGTCGAGATCGACCTGCCGGTCGGCTGCATGATCGAGCTGCCGCGCGCGGCGCTCACCGCCGGCCGGATCGCCGACGAGGCGCAGTTCTTCTCGTTCGGCACCAACGACCTCACCCAGACCACGTGGGGCTTCTCCCGGGACGACGTCGAGGGCGCGTTCTTCGCCCAGTACACGTCCAACGGGGTGCTGTCGGTGTCGCCGTTCGAGACGATCGACGACCTCGGCGTGGGCCGTCTGGTGAAGATCGCGGTCGAGGAGGGCCGGGCGACCAGGCCGTCGTTGGGTCTGGGCGTCTGCGGTGAGCACGGCGGGGACCCCGAGTCGATCCGGTTCTTCCACGGTGCGGGTCTGGACTACGTGTCCTGCTCCCCGTTCCGGGTGCCGGTGGCCCGCCTCGAGGCCGGCCGGGCCGCGGTCGAGGGCAACACGGTGTCCGACAGCCGCTGACCCGCGGTGCCGGGGACGCGGCCTTCGGGTCGCGTCCCCGGTGCGCCGCCGGTCGCGCTCAGCCCCAGCGCCCCAGCCGTTGGGCGAGGAGGGCCAGCGCCACCGGTCCGGCCGTCGAGGTGCGCAGCACGTGCGGACCGAGGCGCACCGCGACCGCACCGGCCGCGACGAGCACGGTCAGCTCGTCGTCGTCGATCCCACCCTCCGGCCCGACCACCACCAGCAGCTCACCACCGGACGGCAGCACCGCCTGCGCGATCGGCGCGGTCGCTTCCTCGTGCAGCACGAGGGCTCCCCCACCGGCGGCGACGGTCGCGGCGACCCTGGCCGCCAGCGCCTTCGAGTCGACGGCGGCCGCCACCTGCGGCACCCACGCCCGACGTGACTGCTTGGCCGCGGCCCGCACCGTCCCGAGCCACAGGGCGCGGGACTTGGCAGCCCGCTCACCGCGCCACACCACGATCGAACGACGGGCCTGCCACGGCAGCACCCCGTCCACCCCGACCTCGGTGGCCGCCTCGATGGCCCGCTCGTCGCGATCGCCCTTGGCGAGCGCCTGGACCAGGACGAGCGCCGGGGAGGCGGCCGGCTCCTGCCGGAGGTCGAGCACCTCGACCAGCACCCCGTCGGCCCCGGTGCTCACCACCTGGCCGACCAGACGCGCACCCGCACCGTCGCACACGTCGATGCGCTCACCGGGCGCCCGCCGCTGGACCACCCCGGCATGCCGCGCCTCCGTGCCCCGCAGCAGGAAGGTCCCGCCGACCTGCGCCTGCGCCAGCTCGCCGGGTTCGACGAGGAAGACCGGCGCGCTCACCGCCCGGAGAGCTTGTCGCGCAGCTTGGCGAAGACACCGTTGCCGGAAGCGGCCAGACGAGCCTCGGGACGTTCCTCACCGCGGAGCGCCGCGAGCCGGCGCAGCAGCTCGGCCTGCTGCTCGTCATCGGGCATCGGCACCTGGACGTCGACGTGCACGTGCAGGTCACCCCGTCCGCCCCCGTGCAGGTGCCCGACGCCGAGCCCACGCAGGCTGATGACCTGACCAGGCTGGGTGCCCGGCCGCAGGTCGACCTCGCGCGGACCGTCGAGCGTGTCGAGCGTGAGCACGGTACCGAGCGCGGCGGCCGTCATCGGCACCGGCAGAGTGGCGTGCAGGTCGTCGCCCTCCCGGGCGAACACCTCGTGCCGACGCTCCCGCACCTCGAGGTAGACGTCACCCGCAGGGCCGCCGGCGGGGCCGACCTCGCCCTGGCCGGTGAGCTTGATGCGGGTCCCGGTGTCCACCCCGGCCGGCACGTCGACCGGCAACGTGCGGCGGGCGCGCACCCGACCCTCACCCGAGCACTCGGTGCACGGTTCGGGGATCACAGTGCCGAACCCGTGGCAGGCCGGGCACGGCTGGGTGGTCATGACCTGGCCGAGGAACGACCGGGCGACCCGCTGCACCTGGCCACGTCCGCCGCACACGTCACACGTACGCGGGCTGGTCCCGGGCCGGCAGCAGGTGCCCTGACAGGTGGGGCAGAGCACGGCGGTGTCGACCGGCACATCGCGGTGCGCACCGAACGTCGCCTCGACCAGGTCGAGGTCGAGGCGCACCAGGGCGTCCTGACCGCGGCGGGCGCGCGGCACGGGTCCGCGCTGTCCCCCGGTCGCCGCACCGAAGAAGGTCTCGAAGATGTCCTGGAAACCGAAGCTGCCACCCGCACCGCCGCCCGGCGAAGCCGGGTCGCCACCGAGGTCGTACATCCGTCGCTTCTCGGCATTGCCGAGCACGTCGTAGGCCCGGCTGACGTCCTTGAACTTGTCCTCGGCCGTGGGGTCGTTGCCGGCCACATCGGGATGCAGCTCTCGGGCGAGCTTGCGGTACGCCTTCTTGACCTGCTCGGGGGTGGCGTCCTTCGCGACGCCGAGCACGGCGTAGTAGTCGGTCACAGGTGGGGGTACTCCTTGCCTTGTCGCTCGGCCGGGCCTCAGCCCGCGAGGATCCGGGTGAGGTACCGGGCCACCGCACGCACTGCGGCGATGGTTCCCGGGTAGTCCTGGCGCAGCGGGCCGACCGAGCCGATCCGGGCCACGGCGTGGCCGTCACCGTACCCGGTGGACACGACGGACGTCTCGAGCAGCCCTTCGTGACGGTTCTCCCGTCCGATCCGCACCGCGACGGCGGCGCCGTCCTCAGCCATCTCGGTGAACAGCTTGAGCAGCACGACCTGCTCCTCGAGCGCTTCGAGGACCGGTCCGATGCTGCGGGCGAAGTCGGCCGGCGCGGTCCGGGCCAGGCTGGCCGTCCCGGCCACGACGACGCGCTCCTCACTCTCCTGGGCGAGCGTCTCGGCGAGCACCGTGACGACCGGTGCGACCAGCACCCGCTCGTCCTCGCTCAGCTGTTCGGTGAGCTGGGTGCGCACGCTGTCCAGATCGGACAGTCGCAGCCCGACGGCGACCGCGTTGAGGTGCAGGCGCAGACGCGCGACCGCCTCTTCGTTCACATCCGCCGTCAGCTCGAGGGTGCGCTGCTCGACCCGGCCGGTCGCCGTGATGATCACGACCAGCAGGTGCCGCACACCCACCGGGACGAGCTCGACGTGGCGCAGGGCCGAACGTCGCAGCGACGGGTACTGGACCACCGCGACCTGGTGGGTGAGCTGGGCGAGCAGGCGGACGGCCCGGTCCACGACGTCGTCGAGGTCGACCGCGTCCTCCAGCAGCGTGCCGATCGCGCGCCGCTCGGCCATGGACAGTGCCCGGACCTGCGTGAGCTGGTCGACGAACGTGCGGTAGCCCTTGTCGGTGGGCACCCGGCCGGCCGAGGTGTGAGGCTGGACGATGAGCCCGGCCTCCTCGAGGGCGGCCATGTCGTTGCGGATGGTCGCCGGGGAGACACCGAGCCGGTGGCGTTCGGACAGCGCCCGCGATCCGACCGGTTCCCGCGTGGCGACGTAGTCCTCGACGATCGCGCGCAGCACATCCAGCCGTCGGTCGTCGCCCATCGCCACCTCCGTCCGCCTTCCGTCTCCAGGTTCGGCGCTGAGGCCGACAGCTCCCGCAGGCCTGAGAGCACCTGCAGGTCCGATAGCACTCGCACCCTCGGAGTGCCAATGCTACGCCGCAGCGGCGTCGCACCGTCGAGCGCGGCGCGTCCGCCGCGACCGCCGACGGGCCCGATCTAGAGTGCGCCGGTGAGCAGCGACCGCTACGGCCCGGACGTGCTGGCGTCCGGCACCCGCACCGTCCACCACCGCCCCGCCCGCACCGCGCAGCCCGTCCCGGCCGAGCGCGGACTGGTCGTCGAGGACGTGACGACCGGCTGGGTCGGTGCGATCGTCCGGGTCGAGAAGTCCGGCGGGCAGCATGTGGTGGTCCTGGAGGACCGGCGGGGCCGGACCCGGACCTTCGAGCTGGGCGCCGGCTTCTGGGTCGACGGCCAGCCCGTGGTGCTCGTCCCGCCCGTACGGGCCGCCGCACCCGCGGCCCCGCAGCGCACCGCCTCGGGGTCACGGGCCGTGGCCGGGGCGCCGGCCCGGGTCGCCCGTGCCTCCCGGATCTGGGTCGAGGGTCGTCACGACGCCGAGCTGGTGGAACGCGTCTGGGGCGACGACCTGCGGGTCGAGGGCGTCGTCGTCGAACCGCTGGACGGGGCCGACAACCTCCCCGAGGCCGTCCGGGCGTTTCGCCCCGGACCCGGCCGGCGGCTGGGTGTGCTCGTCGACCACCTGGTCCCGGGGACCAAGGAGAGCCGGATCGCCGCCGAGGCCGTCCGGGCCGCGCCGCCGGGCACGGTGCTGGTGCTCGGCCACCCGTGGGTCGACGTGTGGGCAGCGGTCCGTCCGCAACGCGTCGGGCTGACGGCGTGGCCGACGATCGAACGCGGTACCGAGTGGAAGATCGGCGTGCTGCGGGCCATCGGCTGGCCGGCTTCAGGTCCGGCGGACGTCGCGCAGGCCTGGCAGCGGATCCTCGGGTCGGTACGCAGCTACGCCGATCTGGAGCCGGCCCTGCTCGGCCGGGTCGAGGAGCTCATCGACTTCGTCACGGCGTAGCGCCCCCTGCATGACGACGCCCCCCGCACCGGATCGGTGCGGGGGGCGTCGTCACAGGCCGGTCAGGGGGCGACGGGCTCGTTGAGCAGCTTGCGGTACATGTAGGCACTCACCAGATATCCCAGCGGCAGCGCGACGATGAGGCCGATGCCGCAGAGCGCGGAACCGATCGCCTGGATGACGTAGACCACCAGCAGCAGCAGCACCGCCGGGCCGACGTTGTTCTTCGCCAGGTTGAAGCTGGCCTTGAGCGCGTCACCGACGGCCATCCCCTTGTCGATGACGAAGAAGAGGACGAACTGCAGGAAGAACGCCGCGACGATGCCCGGCAGGTAGCACAACGCGCTACCGATCCCCACGATGATGCCGGTGACCAGTGCCGCGACGACGATCCGACCGAAGTCGGTGAACTTGAAGAAGTCGCCGATCGCGACCGGCCGGCCGTAGGTGACCTCGAGCGCCCCGCGGATGAACCCCGCCTGGACGAGGTAGCCGAGCAGCACGATCACGAGGATGAACAGGCCGCTCGACAGGCTGCCGACCGCGGAGAACCCGGCCGACGTGGAGCTGTACGTCCCGTCGGAGTTGAGCTGCGAGGTGGCCATCGCACCGGCGAACAGCACAGTCCAGAACACGCCGACGATCACCGCGAAGCCGACCACGTAGATCAGGCTCGCGACGATGAACGCACCGGCGTTCTGCCACAGCTTCGTCCACCCGTAGCTGAACGCCTGGCCGATGTCGGCGCCCTGCGGTGCCACGAGCGGCTGTCCGTACCCTGCGGCGGGCGGCGGGTAGGCGCCGGCCGGCGGGGGGTAGGCACCCGGGGGCGGCGGGTAGGCGCCGGGCGGAGTCGGTGCCGCGGGCGGCGGGAACCCGGTGCCGGGGGGCGGCGGGACTGCTCCCCCGGGTGGCGGCGGCGGAACGGCCCCGGGCTGGCCGGCAGCGGGGGTGGGCTCCTCCGGCTGAGGCGGGGTCGGACCGGTCGGTGGCTGGCTCATCCGAATTCCTCTACGTCGGGGGGAACGCCGTACGAACGGCAGGCGTCGACGCCCAGCGAACCGAAGGTGCCGCGGGGTGTCAACCGCACGCGCCGCAGATGTGAAGATGATGTGAACCCGCACGTCGTCACGGGGTCAGCGCACGCACCACGGCATCGGCCAGCAACCGTCCACGGCGGGTGAGCACCACCCGCGCATCGACCCGGCGCAACGCCGGCCCGGGTTCCACCAGACCGTCCGCGAGCAGCCCGGCCACCGCCCGACGTCCCTGGCCGCCGAGCACCGAGGTCGGCAGACCATCCCGGACCCGGACCTCCAGCAGCACCCGTTCGAGCGCCCGGGTCGGCGCATCGAGCACCTCGCGGCCCGCTGCCGGGCTGCGACCCGCCTCGATCGCCTCGGCGTAGG
>JAKLPK010000193.1 GCA_022013895.1 Cellulomonas sp.
GCGTAGTAGACGTCGACACCCGTCCCGATCTCGGCGAACGCCGCCTGGAACACCAGGCGCAGCACCCGGGCGCGGGCCCGCAGGTCGAGCTCGTCGAGGATGTAGGCGGGCGTGCCGTACTCCTCGGCGAGCTGGCGGACGTCGGCCCCGCCGACCCGCAGCGCGCCGTCGTCCCCCCGTTCGACCGAGGCCGACCAGGGCGAGCCGAGCACGCCGCGCGCGTTCACATCCGCTCCGGGGCGCTGACCCCGAGCAGGCCCAGCCCCGTGGCCAGGACCTGCGCCGTCGCATCGTTGAGCCACAACCGGGTGCGGTGCACGTCGCCCACTTCCTCGTCGCCGAACGGGGTCACGCGGCGCTGGTCGTACCACTTGTGGTACGCCCCGGCGAGCTCCTCCAGGTAGCGCGCGACGCGGTGCGGCTCGCGCACGGTGGCCGCCTGCTCCACCACGCGGGGCAGCTCGGCGAGCAGACCGAGCAGCACGGCCTCCGACTCGTGGTCGAGCAGGCTCGCATCGAACCCGTCGGACCGGCTCACCCCGGCAGCCGCCGCGTTGCGCGCCACGTTCACCGTGCGGGCGTGGGCGTACTGGACGTAGAACACCGGGTTCTCGTTGGTGGCCTTGGCCAGCAGGTCCAGGTCCAGATCGATCGACGTGTCGTAGGACGAGCGCACCAGCGAGTAGCGCGCGGCGTCGACGCCCACCGCGTCCACGAGGTCGTCGATCGTCACGACGGTGCCGGCGCGCTTGCTCATCCGCACCGGCTCACCGTCCTTGACGAGGTTGACCAGCTGCCCGATGAGGATCTCGAGGTTGACGCGGGGGGTGTCGCCGAACGCGGCGCACACGGCCATCATCCGGCCGATGTACCCGTGGTGGTCGGCACCCAGCATGATGACGACGCGGTCGAAGCCGCGCTCGCGCTTGTCCAGGTAGTAGGCGATGTCACCGGCGATGTAGGCGGCCTCACCGTCGGACTTGATGACGACGCGATCCTTGTCGTCACCGAAGTCGGTGGTGCGCAGCCAGGTCGCGCCGTCGCTCTCGTAGATGTGCCCGGCGGCCCGCAGGCGCGCCACCGCACGGTCGACGGCCCCGGACTCGTGCAGCGCGTCCTCGTGGAAGTAGACGTCGAAGCGCACACCGAAGTCGGCCAACGAGGTCTTGATCTCGGCGAACATGAGGTCGACGCCGCGGCGACGGAACGCCTCGGTCGCCTCGACGTCGTCCAGCGTGCGCGGATCGGGCTCGCCGGCGGCGGCCGCGTCGGCGATCACCCGATCGGCGATGTCGGCGATGTACTGCCCGCCGTACCCGTCCTCGGGTGCCGCCTCACCGCGCGCGCGGGCCAGCAGGGAGCGTGCGAACCGGTCGATCTGCGCACCATGGTCGTTGAAGTAGTACTCGCGCTCCACCCGCGCACCGGCCGCGATGAGCACCCGGGCCAGCGAGTCGCCGACCGCCGCCCAGCGCACCCCGCCGATGTGCAGCGGACCGGTCGGGTTGGCCGAGACGAACTCCAGGTTGACGTTCTGACCGGCCAGGCTGTCCCCGCGCCCGTACGCCGCGCCCTGCTCGACGATGGTGCGCGCCAGCTCACCGGCCGCCGCCGTGTCCAGCCGGATGTTGAGGAACCCGGGCCCGGCGACCTCGACCGCCGCGACCCCGGGCGTGCTCGCGACCCGGTCCGCCAGATCGGCTGCCAGCGCCCGCGGGTTGGTCCCGGCCAGCTTGGCCAGCTGCAGGGCGACGTTGGTGGCCCAGTCGCCGTGCTCGCGCTGCCGAGGTCGCTCGAGGTGCACCTGCGCAGGGACCTGCGCGGGGGTGAGTGCGAGCGTGCCGTCCTCGACGGCGTTCAGCAGAGCGGCCCGCAGGGCCGCCGCGAGCTGTGCGGGGGTCATCGCGTCAGCGTACCGAGCGACCGGGGGCCGCCGTGCAGCACATAGGACGATCGGCCCCGGTGGCTCTCCGATCGTGGAAGACTGCCGCCATGGCAGGACGAGGACGCTGACAGCGATGGCGCGCAGACCAGGGCTGATCGACGCCTCCGTCGAGGAGCTGCGGTCCCGGATCGTGTCGGGGCAGTGGCCGGTAGGCACCCGCATCCCGACCGAGCCGGCGCTCGTCGAGATGCTCGGCGTGGGGCGCAACACCGTGCGCGAGGCCGTGCAGGCGCTCGTGCACTCCGGGCTCGTCGAACGACGGCAGGGTTCGGGCACCTATGTGCTCGGCGTCTCCGAGCTCGCCGTCACGATGGGCCGCCAGATCGCCGACGCCCGCCAGTCCGATGTGGTCGAGGTACGGCGCGCCCTGGAGGTCGAGGCCGCCCGACTGGCCGCCCGACGCCGGACCCCGGCCGAGGCCGCCGCGATCGAGCAGGCCCGGACCGAGCGCCGCACGGCCTACCTGGCCGGCGATCTCGATGCGATGGTCGACACGGACCTGTCGTTGCACCGGGCCATCGTGCGGGCCTCGGGCAACCCCGTGCTCATCGACCTGTACGACAACCTCATCGACGCCATCGGCGAGAACATCCGGTTCAACTTCGTCACCGACGGCGAGACCCACGGCGCGCAGGCCCACGACGGTCTGGTCACCGCCA
>JAKLPK010000194.1 GCA_022013895.1 Cellulomonas sp.
CACGTTGGTCAACGAGTGGTCGCTGTTCAGCCCGACGAGCGGCACGTCCAGCCCGTCCGAGCGCACCATCTCGTTCCACGTGGGCTGGAACCTGCGCCCGCTCGTGGAACGCACCTGGAACATCGACTGCGAGTACGACCGCTCGGGCATGGCCCTGGAGAGCGCCGTCCGGTACGACGACGAGGCGGCCGGACGCCGCATCCCCGACCTCATCGTGCACCGCCGCGGGCGGCTCGGACCCGAGGACAACCTGCTGCTCCTCGAGCTGTCGGCCGATCACGCCACCCGGGGCACGGCGGCCGGCGACTTCGGTCACGCCCAGGCCATCCAGAAGCGTTTCGGCTACGCGTACGCCGTCCTGCTCGACCTGCACCTGGGTGACGACCCCTCGGTCGCGGCGCCCCGCCCGACCTGGCACTGGGCGACGCTGGAGGGCGGCCCCGTCACCCGTGAGCCCCTCGACGTGTACACGCCCGAGGTGCTCGCCGACATCCTCAGCCGAGGCTCCGCGCGCCTGGAGGGCTGACCTGGTCATCTGCTCATTCCGCCCCGATCTGCGCCGATGAAGGTCTAGACGCCGATCGAGGAGTGAGCCATGACAGGGCTCGGGGGAGCCTGTGCTGCGGCGGGGATCCTGACCGTCGTCGTGGCGGCGGCAGGAGCGGTGCACGAGACGCGGCGTCGCGACACCCCGACGGCGGTGCCGCGCGCTCTCGTCTGGACCGGGGTGCTGGTGTGGGCGGCCGCGACGCCCACCGCCCTGCTCACCGGCTCACCGGCGGCCGTGTACCTGATCATCCCGGGCAGCACGCTCGTGGCGGCCGGCGTCGGCCTCAACGTGCTGGTGCGCGCGGACCTCGTGAAGCTGCTCGGTCCGTGGCGGGTCGCCCTCGCCTGCTCCGTCCCCGCAGTGGTGCTCGCACTGGCCCGTTCGCCGCTGGTGCTCAGTGACGTCCACGCCTCGACCGCCACCGGCTGGGCGTTCACCCCCGGTCCGCTGACCTGGCTGCTCGCCCTGTGGATGGGCCTGCTCCTGCTGGTCGCGGCCGTCATCGAGGTCGCCACCGCCATGCAGGCCGTCGGACCGCTCCGGGTGGACGTCGTCGTCGACGGGGTACGGGTGCTGGTGGGCACCGCCGCCGTCTTCGGCCTCATGGTCGTCGCACCCTGGCGTCCGCTGCTGGCTCTCGTCCCGACCGTCGTCGCCGTCGGGCTGCTCGCCGGTTGGCGGACGGGCGGACGGCGCGGAGCCGGCCGCGGTATGCAGGTCTCCACCTCGCAGGTGCTCGACCGGATCAGCGACGCCGTCGTGGTGCTCGGCCCGGACGGTTCGGTCGCCGATGCGAACCACCGGGCGCGGACGCTCCTGCTCACCCGGGTGTCCACCGGCCGGCCGCTGGGCACCCGCCTGCTGCTCGACCAGGAGCTGCGGATCGCGATCACCACGGACGGCGAACGCACCGTGACCCTCACCGGGGGCCGTGTCGTGCGGGTCCGGGTCGCCACCGTGCAGGAGCTCGGGTACCCGGTCGCGCGCATCGTGTCCGCGCGCGACATCACCGAGCTCGAGCAGGTGCGTGCCGAGCTGCACGAGCTGGCCTGCCGGGACCCGCTCACCGGGCTCCGCAACCGCCGGCACCTGGGCAGCAAGCTCGTCGCGATCATGAGTGGCGCCGCATCGTCCCACCAGCCGCTCGCGCTCGCGATGGTCGACCTGGACAACCTCAAGCAGCTCAACGACACGCACGGCCACCAGGTCGGGGACCGGACGCTTCGAGCGGTCGCGGACGTGCTGCGCAGCGGGAGGCGTCCCGACGACCTCGTCGTCCGCACCGGAGGCGAC
Organism: Cellulomonas sp.; assembly: GCA_022013895.1. Classification (GTDB taxonomy): domain Bacteria; phylum Actinomycetota; class Actinomycetes; order Actinomycetales; family Cellulomonadaceae; genus Cellulomonas. The sequence goes on from JAKLPK010000194.1 coordinate 1,844, forward strand.
GAGTTCATCGTCGTCATGCCTGACACGTCCGCGGACCAGGCACGCGAGCGGGCGGAGGCGTGGCGGGAGCACGCCGCACGGCTCGGCCACGACGGCGCCGGGTCGCTGCCGACCTTCACCCTGAGCATCGGCATCGCGCTCATGACACCCGGCATGACCGCCGAGAGCTTCCAGGGTGCGGCCGACGACGCCCTCTACGGCGCCAAGTCGTCGGGGCGCGACCAGGTCCGGCTCAGTCGCCTCCTGACGACGAGGTCACCGGGATGAGCACCCTGACAGCGCTCGACATCGTGGCCCTCACCGCCTCGTGCCTGGTGCTCGAACAGCTGCTCGAGCTGTTCCTGCGCCCCCGCGGGGTGCTCCGGGGACCCCTCTCGTTCGCGCTCGGCGGGGCCGCCTGCTGGACGCTCGCGGCGACCGCCGTCGACATCGGTGGCCTGGACCCCTCCGGTGTGCTGATCCTGGCCGCGGTGCAGATCGTGTCCTCCTGGGTGGTGGTGCTCGGCGGGACCTGGATGGCCCTGATCATCAGCTACCGGGGGCACCTGGTCGACCCGCACCTGCTGGTGATCGCCTGCAGCCCCGCGGTCGCCATGGTCGGGCTGCTCGCCACACCGTCGACGAGGACGCTCGTCGTCGCGCACATCTCCGGGACCGACGACGGCAGCATCATCCGGTGGGGGCCGGCCTTCTGGGTCCTGACGCTCGCGGCCGGTGCGCTGATCGGTGTCATCTGCGCGCTCGCGGTCGGCTCCACGATCGCCACCGTCCCGGGCCAGCGCACGGTCATGGTCCTCGTCATGCTCATGGTCGCCCCGGCCGGTGTGTCGTGGGCGTTCTTCGTGGCCGACCCGACCTCGGGGCGCTGGTCCGTGGTGCCCCCGCTGCTGCTGTCCCTCGCCCTGCTCGGCTGGTCCCGTCTCCAGCACCGCCTGCCCAGGCTGGCGCATCTGCCGATCACGGCCGTCCGGGTGATGCGCGAGGTGCAGAGCGGTGTGGTGGTGCTGACACCCGATCTGGTGGTGCTCGAGACCAACGCCGCAGCCCGCGCGATGCTGTGCACCCGGGCAGGGTGCCAGGAGGACGACCTGGTCGGACGGCTCTGGAGCGAGATCGTCGATCCGGTGCTGGCCGTCCTGCCCGACGCCGGCCGGTCCCTCACCGCGACCACGGGGCGCGGGCGGGTGCTCGAGATCATGGTCGAGGACGTCGGCGGCGACGGGACCCTCCCGGCGCTCGTGGTGGCCGCCAGCGATGTCACCGAGCTCGCAGAGCTGCGTGCGCACCTGGCCGATCAGGCCACCCGCGACCCGATGACCGGCGCCCGCAACCGGCGGTTCCTGGACGAGCGTCTCCCGCGTCTCGTCTCCGACACGGACCGGGACCACGACGCGAGCGTGCTCATGCTCGACATCGACCTGTTCAAGCTGGTGAACGACCTGCACGGGCACGCCATGGGCGACCGGGTCGTGATCGCCATCGCCGAGGAGGCTGCGGCGGCTCTCCCACCCGGCGGTGACCTGGTGCGCACCGGTGGCGACGAGTTCCTGCTGCTGCTGCCCGACACCGACGAGGTGGCCGCGACCCAGATCGGGGACCTGGTCCGGCGGCGGTGCGCCCAGCTGCAGTTCGCCACGCACGGAGCACCGGTGCACGTCACGGTGAGCGCGGGGGTGGCCCAGTGCCTGCCCGGGATGACGGCGGACGACCTGCTCAGCTCCGTCGACCGCGCCCTCTACCGGGCGAAGGACGCGGGCCGAGACATGACCCATGCCTGATCGGAGCGTCACCCGGCGGCACGCACCCGCGCCGGACAGAATCGGGTTCGGCGCGACCGCGCCCGCCCACCGAGGGGAGCCGTCGCCGTGAGCACCACGTCACACCCGAGCACCGGGACCACCGCGACGGTGCGTCCGTCCGCCGCCGCGCGGACGGACACCGGCGACGACCGCTGGCCGGACTGGCTGTCGACGACGGTCCTGCTGCTCGCCACCTTCGTCGTGATCGTCTCGGCGGTGCCGCACTTCCGGCACTACTTCGCCACACCGGACGATGTGATCTCGCTCGTCCTGCTCCCGGTGCTGCCGAACCTCACCTACGCGGCGCTGCTGATCGTGCTGGCCGTCGGGCTGCGGCGGCGGCTGCGTCCCGCATGGCGGGCGTTCCTCGTGCTGCTCGTCGTGCTGCCCGCGCTGGGTCGTGGGCTGGGTCTGCTCGCGGGCGAGTACGTGGCGCTCAACGCGATCGGGCTCGCGCTCAGCCTGGTGTTCCTCGTCGTGGCGTTCCGGGCCGGTCGCCAGTTCCCGGCCCGCCCGCCGCGTGCCTCGGGCCTGCGGGCCTTCGCGTTCTTCGTCCTCGGCTCGCTCGTCGTCACCTACCTGGGCGCCGGGCTGCTCATCCGCACGGGCGCGCTCACCGATCTGTCGGCCGCCTGGGACGCCATGGGCGACGTGCTCGCCGGCGACCTCGGCTTCTTCGGGTCCGACGGGACCGCCCACGCGCACTGGTGGGTGCGCCTGGTGATCGGGGCCATGGGCGCCCTGGTCGTGCTCGGTTCGGCGACCATCTGGTTGCGGGCACCGCGGTCGAGCCGCACCCTGACCGCGGCCGACGAAGCCCGGGTGCGCACCCTCGGCCGCGACTTCGGTGAGGCCGACTCGCTCGGCTACTTCGCCACCCGACGTGACAAGGCCGTCGTGTGGGACACCGGCGACCCGACGACGGCCCGGTCCGGCGTGTCCTACCGGGTGGTCGGCGGGGTGAGCCTGGCCAGCGGCAACCCGCTCGGCGACCCCGAGCACTGGCCCGGGGCGATCGACGCCTGGCGGGATGACGCACGCGCCCATGGCTGGTCGCTCGCGGTGATGGCGGCCGGCGCCGCCGGCGCCCGCGCGTACGCCGACGCCGGGCTCACGGCCTACCAGATCGGCGATGAGGCGATCCTCGACCTCACGGACTTCTCGCTCGCCGAACCGGCGCTCAAACCGGTGCGGCAGGCTGTCCAGCGGTTGCGGCGCCGCGGGTACGACGCCCAGGTGCGCACCCACGGGATGCTCGACCCGGACGACTTCGGGCGGCTCGCGGCCTCGGCGACCCGCTGGCGCGGCGACGGCGGTGACGAGCGCGGCTTCTCGATGGCGCTCGGCCGGCTCGGCGACCCGCTCGACGCCGAGTGCGTGCTGGTCGAGGCGTTCGACTCCGAGGGCACGCTGCGCGGCTTCCTGTCCCTGGTCCCGTGGGGTCGCGGCGGGCTGTCGCTCGACCTCATGCGCCGCGACCCGACGGCCGACAACGGCATCGTCGAGCTGCTGGTGAGCACCATCGCCGAACAGGCCCCGCGGCTGCAGGCCCGTCGGCTCTCGCTCAACTTCGCCATGTTCCGCGAGGCGTTCGCCCGCGGTGAGGAGCTCGGCGCCGGACCGCTCGCCCGGTTGGCCCGCGCCGCCCTGCTCCTGGCCAGCCGCACCTGGCAGCTGGAGTCGCTGTACCGCTCCAACGCCAAGTACCAGCCGACGTGGCAGCCACGGTTCATCTGCTTCGAGTACGCGTCCGACCTGCCCCGGGTGGGGCTGGCGGCCGGCAGCGCCGAGGGATTCCTCACGCGTCCCTCCGTCCGGGCCCTCGTCGACCGGCGCCGCAGGGCGGACCAGGATGCACTCACCCAGGCCGCCGAGGGCTACGCCGCCACGGTCCGGGCGCTCATCCCGCCCGAGCCGGATGCGGTCGAGCAGATCCTGGCCGCCCGCACGCTGCCCGATCAGGAGCGGGTGCGTCGGGCCAAGCTCACCGCGCTCACCGAGGCCGGGATCGAGGCCTACCCGGTGGGCTATCCGCGCACCGCGACGCTCGCCGAGGTCCGGGCCCGGGCCGGCGAGGTGCTGGATGACGAGCCGGTGTCGGTCACCGGCCGCGTGCTGCGCAAACGCGACCACGGCGGTCTGTGCTTCCTGTGGCTGCGCGACGGTTCGGGGGACCTGCAGGTCATGGCCTCGCGCGAGGTGCTGGGTGCCGACCAGCACCACCTCTTCCGCGGGCTCGACCTGGGCGACCACGTCGGCGTCACCGGCCCGGTGGTCCGCACCCGCAGCGGTGAGCTGACGATCGACACCAGGTCGTTCGCGCTCACGAGCAAGTCCCTGCGCCCCTTGCCGGACAAGCGCCACGGCCTCACCGACCCGGAGGCCCGGGTCCGGCTGCGCTACGTCGACCTCATCGTCCGCCCGCGCGCCCGCGAGGTGGCCTACCTGCGTTCGACGGTGGTGCGGTCCATCCGTGAGTCGTTGCAGTCCCGCGGGTTCGTCGAGGTGGAGACGCCGATCCTGCAGCTCGTGCACGGCGGCGCGAACGCGCGCCCGTTCCGCACCCACATCAACGCCTACGACCTGGACCTGTCCCTGCGCATCGCCACCGAGCTGCACCTCAAGCGGCTGGTGGTCGGTGGCATGGAGCAGGTGTTCGAGCTCGGACGCCAGTTCCGCAACGAGGGCGCCGACTCCTCGCACAACCCGGAGTTCACCTCGCTCGAGGTGTACGGCACCTACGGCGACTACACGACGATGCGGGTGCTCACCCAGGAGCTCATCCAGGAGGCCGCGGTCGCGGTGTTCGGCGAACCGGTCGCCCGTCGGCTGCAGCCCGACGGCAGCATCCAGGAGGTGGACCTGTCCGGCACCTGGCCGGCGATCCCGATCTGCACGGCCGTCTCGAACGCCCTGGGCGAAGAGGTCACCCCGGACACCCCGTCGCACATGCTGCTGGCCCACGCCACCCGGCTCGGCCTCGAGCTGGACCCCGCTGCGTCCTGGGGTGCGGTGCTCGAGGAGGTCTACGGCGAGCTGTGCGAGTCGAAGACCACGCTGCCGGTGTTCTACACCGACTTCCCGCGGGACACCTCACCGCTGACGCGGGCGCACCGTGACGACCCGCGGCTGGTGGAGAAGTGGGACCTGGTGATGTGGGCCTCGGAGCAGGGCACCGCCTACTCCGAGCTCATCGACCCCGTCGACCAGCGGGCCCGGCTGGTGGAGCAGTCGTTGGCCGCGGCCGCGGGCGACACCGAGGCGATGGAGGTGGACGAGGACTTCCTGCGCGCCCTGGAGTACGGCATGCCGCCGACGGGGGGCATGGGCCTGGGCGTGGATCGCCTCGTCATGAACCTCACCGGGCTCGGCATCCGCGACACGATCCTGTTCCCCATCGTCCGGCCCAGCTGAACCGGACGGCACGTCTCAGCCCGCGCCCTGCCCGACGATCCCGGCCGAGACCCGCTGCCCGACCCCGCCATCGACGACCACCTCGATCCCGTCCGGGACCATGCCCTCGAGCGAGGTCACGAGCTGGGCGGCGTCGGGCAACGTCCCGGGTGCCTCGACCTGCACCACCGCGGTGGTGGACTGGACGTCCACGTCGATCACCCGGCCACCCGGTACCTGCTCCACCCAGACCTGCGCGGCGTCCTGCACCCGTTGGGTCCACACCGCCACCCACCAGGTGGCGGTGGTGTTGGCAGCGAGCGGAACGACGACGAGCACGGCACCGACCGCCATGGCCGCGTACGCCCGCCGCCGCCGAAACCCCTGCCTGGCCCTGGCTCCGTACCCGCAGGCGCTGAACACCAGCGTGCCCGCGAGCACGAGGGCGACGACGTTGGAGGCGAAGAGCACGAGGGCACCCAGCGCCAGGCCGAGGAGCCCCTGCCCCAGGCAGACGCCGACCACGGCGAGCGGCGGTACCAGCGAGATCGCGATCGCCACCCCCGGCAGCACGTCGGACACGTCCTTGCGGGCCAGTCCGACGGCTCCGGCGAGCCCGGTGGCCAGCGCGGCGATCATGTCGAGGAGGCCCGGTGTGGTGCGCCCGAGGACCTGGGTGTTGGTGAGCAGGTTGGTCGTGCTCGGCAGCAGCAGCGAGGCCAGGTAGCCGATGGCGACGACGAGCGCGGTCCCACCCGCCACCAGCGCCGCGGACCGTGCGACGAGCCCGGGGTCGCCGCGCAAGACCCCGACGGCCATGCCCATGATCGGGACCGAGAGCGGCGCGATGATCATCGCGCCGATCACGGTCGCCGTGGAGTCGGCGAGCACGCCCGCGACTGCGATCACGGCGGCCAGCACGAGCATCGTCCAGAAGGCCGAGGTCTTGGAGTCCCGGTCACCGGCGAGCAGGTCGAGCCGATCGGTGAGCTCGTCGCCCTCCCGGACCTGGTGTGCCGGCAGGAGGCGTTGGCGCAGAGCTGTCATGCCACGAGATCGTGGCAGCCACGTTCCGGGTCCGCGCGTCGGTCGTGTGGTGGAGCCAACGGGACTCGAACCCGTAACCCCCTGCTTGCAAAGCAGGTGCGCTACCAATTGCGCCATGGCCCCCGGTGGTGGCAGTGGCCACCAGAGCGGGCGAGGATCAGTCGAGCGGGTCGGTGACCTCTGCCCACAGGTCGCGCTCGTCACGGTCCTGCACGTAGCGCTGGTAGGCGAGGTACCCCACGCCGGCGAGCACCGTCAGTACGAGGAGCTTCTTCATGGGGTCCTCCGAACCTCGACCAGTGGGCCTAACAGGACTTGAACCTGTGACCTCTTCCTTATCAGGGAAGCGCTCTAACCGTCTGAGCTATAGGCCCGTGCACCGCGCGGCGCCGCACGAGACTACCCCAGCGGCGGGGGCGCGCCCAAACCCGCCCACCAGCGGCTCAGTCGTCGGTCATCGTGACGTGCAGCCCACCGACCAGCGCAGAGACGATGTTGTAGAGGAAGGCGCCGATCGTGCACAGCGCCGTCATCAGGAACACGTTGACCACTCCGACGAGCATCGCGCCCGCGAGGATCTTGCCGAAGGCGAAATAGCTGAGCACCTGCACCGAGCTCTCGGCCCCGGCCACCGTGCTCACCAGGTCGTCGAGCTTGCTGAAGACGTGCAACCCGTCCAGCGTCAGCCAGACCACGGCGGACGCCACGACCCCGATGATGCCGAGGGCGAACGACAGCAGGAACGACAGCTTCATGACGGACCAGGGGTCGACCCGAGAGATCGCCAGGCGCACCCGCCGCGGTCCGGCGCTCACCGCAGGAGCCGGACCCTGGACCGTCCGCGGGGCGTCGGTCGACCCGGGCCACGCGGCGGTCCGCGCCTCCTGCATGCCCGGGGCCGCGGCGGGGGCGGGGTTCGTGCTGCTCATCTCGTCGTCCTCGGCTGCGGGTTTGTTGATCGAAGAGTACGCGGCGGCGATCGTGGTCGAGGTCGCCTGTCCAGCGCGGCGCAGCCACCCGCTGGTCGCGGTGACCGCGGCGGCGAGCGGCGTCTGCTCGTCCTCGACGTCCTCGACGTCCTCGGGCGGGTCCGCGGGGCTCGCCGACGACTGCGATGCCACCGGGGGCGCCTCGTCCGGTCCCGCGCCGCTCCCGCCCTTCGTGCGGTTCGGGGCCGGCGGTGCCGGGACCGCAGCCGCGGGCTTCGCGGTCTCAGGCTTCGCGGTCTCAGGCTTCAGAACCTCAGGCTTCGTGGCCTCCGGCTTGTCGACCACGGGCTTGTCGACCTCAGCCTTCACGGCCTCAGCCTTCACGACCCCGGGCGTCGCCGGGGCGGGGACGCTCCGCGAGGAGACCGTCCGCCGACCATCCGGCCCGACCTTGGGCCGAGGCGGGATCGAGGGCGGGGTCGGTCCCGTCATGCGTCCTCCGTCGGTGGCACGTTCGTCCCGTCGTCATCCGCGGTCGCATCGGCGGCGGATGCGGCATCGTCCGGGGCGTTGGTCCCGTCCACCGTAGCCGCCTCACCCGACAGACGTCGCTCGCCGTTGCGGGCAACTGCGATGATCCGGTCCCCGGAGTCGGGTTTGGCGAAGATGACGCCTTGCGTCGTCCGCCCGGTGGCGTGCACCTCGGCAGTGGCCGAGCGCACGATCTTGCCGCGCTCCATGATGACCAGCACCTCGTCGTCCTCATCGGTCACGAGGGCACCGACCAGGTCGCCGTTGGCCTCCGGCAGGTTGGCCACCCGGATTCCCAGACCGCCACGACCCTGCTGGCGGTAGTTGTCGACAGTGAGGGCCGTCCGCTTGGCGATCCCACCCTCGGTCACGGTGAACAGGTAGGCGTCCTCCCGGACCACATCCATCGCGAGCAGCTCGTCCTCACCGCGGAACCGCATCCCGGTGACACCCGAGGTGGCGCGACCCATCGGACGCAGCATCTCGTCGCTCGCGGTGAACCGGACCGACTGGCCCTTGCGGGACACCAGGATGAGGTCGTCGTCGCCGTCCACCAACCGGGCCGCGACCAGCTCATCGGGCCGGCCCTCCTCGTCCTCGCGCAGGTTGACCGCGATGACGCCGCCGGACCGGTTCGAGTCGTACTCGGTGAGCCGGGTCTTCTTCACCAGACCGCGTTTGGTGGCCAGCACCAGGTACTCGGCCTGCTCGTAGTCGCGCAGGTCCAGCACCTGGGCGATGGTCTCGCCGGGCTGGAAGGCGAGCAGGTTCGCCACGTGCTGACCCTTGGCGTCCCGGCCGCCCTCGGGCAGCTCGTAGCCCTTGGCCCGGTAGACCCGACCCAGGTTCGTGAAGAACAGCAGCCAGTGGTGCGTCGTGGTGACGAAGAAGTGGTCGACGATGTCGTCCTCGCGCAGCTGGGCGCCACGCACACCCTTGCCACCGCGGCGCTGGGCGCGGTAGCTGTCCGAACGGGTCCGCTTGGCGTACCCGCCCCGGGTGATCGTGACCACGACCTCCTCCTCGGCGATGAGGTCCTCCATGGACACCTCACCGTCGAAGGGCAGGATGCGGGTGCGCCGCTCGTCACCGAACTTGGCGACCACGACGGCGAGCTCCTCGGACACCATGGTGCGCTGGCGGTGGTCGTCGGCCAGGATCGCGCGGTACTCGGTGATCGCGGCATGGAGCTCGGCGTGCTTGTCCAGGATGGACTGACGCTCGAGGGCCGCGAGCTGGCGCAGCTGCATGCGCAGGATCGCGGTGGCCTGCTCGTCGTCGATCTCGAGCATGTCCTTGAGGCCCTCACGCGCAGCCTCAGCACTCGCCGAGGCGCGGATGAGCGCGATCACGGCATCCATCTGGTCGAGCGCCTTGAGGTACCCGTTGTAGATGTGGATGTCGCGTTCGGCCTGGCGCAGCCGGAAGCTCGTACGGCGCCGGATGACGTCGATCTGGTGCGCCGTCCAGTGCCGGACGAAGGCGTCGATGGACAAGGTGCGGGGCACCCCGTCGACGAGGGCCAGCATGTTCGCGCCGAAGGTGTCCTGGAGCTGGGTGTGCTTGTAGAGGTTGTTGAGCACGACCTTCGCGACGGCGTCCCGCTTGAGCACGATCACCAGGCGCTGGCCGGTGCGGCCCGAGGTCTCGTCGCGGATGTCCGCGATGCCCTGCATCCGGTTGTCCTTGACCAGCTCGGCGATCTTGCTGGCCAGGGCGTCCGGGTTCACCTGGTACGGGAGCTCGGACACCACGAGGCAGATGCGGCCGTGGATCTCCTCGACCTCGACGACGGCCCGCATCGTGATGGAGCCTCGCCCGGTGCGGTAGGCGTCCTCGATCCCGCGCCGTCCCAGGATGGTCGCCGCGGTCGGGAAGTCCGGCCCCTGGATCCGCTGCATGAGGGCCTCGAGCAGCTCCTCGCGGGACGCCTCCGGGTGGTCGAGGTGCCACTGCACACCGGCGGCGACCTCACGCAGGTTGTGCGGCGGGATGTTGGTCGCCATCCCGACCGCGATCCCGGACGAGCCGTTGACCAGCAGGTTCGGGAAGCGGCTGGGCAGGACGACGGGCTCCTGGATGTGCCCGTCGTAGTTGTCCTGGAAGTCGACGGAGTCCTCGTCGATGTCCCGGACCATCTCCATGGCGAGCGGGGCCATCTTGCACTCGGTGTACCGCGGCGCGGCCGCCGGGTCGTCACCTGGGGAACCGAAGTTCCCCTGGCCCGAGACCAGCGGGTACCGCATCGACCAGTCCTGCACGAGGCGGACCAGGGCGTCGTAGATCGCCGAGTCACCGTGCGGGTGGTACTTGCCCATGACGTCGCCGACGACGCGGCTGCACTTCGAGAACTGTCGGTCGGGCCGGTAGCCGCCGTCGTACATGGCGTACAGCACGCGCCGGTGCACGGGCTTGAGCCCGTCGCGCACATCGGGCAGCGCGCGGCCGACGATCACCGCCATCGCGTAGTCCAGGTACGACCGCTGCATCTCGAGCTGCAGGTCGACCTGGTCGATCCGGCCGTGCTCGATCTCGCCCGGGGTCTCGCTCATGTGGTCTTCCGTCGTCCTTCGTCAGGGGAGCCGGGGCGGGACCCGGCGGGGCGCG